>CP126531.1:1800000-2100000 GCA_030167125.1 Rhodanobacteraceae bacterium | reverse complement strand
TTTGAAGACTTCGTTCTTGTCGGCGATCGCGCGGATCTTCGCCAGCGCTTCGGTTTCGGTGACGGCGGGCGGCAGCGCCAGCGGATTCTTCTGGCGGATCGCGGCGGGCACGATCGCATCGACCAGCGCATCCAGCGAGTCGTAACCGACCGTCTTCAGCATGTGTGCGATTTCGTGGTCGTCCGGACCGATGTGGCGATCGATGAAAGCGTCGTGCTGCTCGAGGTCGTGCAGGGTGGGGGTGTGCTGGGTCATGGCGGGTTCCGGGGCAGCGGAGTGGCAATTCACATACTCGTCATCCCGGCGAAAGCCGGGACCCAGTGTCTTTGCAGGGAAAGGCACTGGATTCCCGCTTGCGGGGAATGACCACAGAAAACATCGAGGTGTTTTCTTCTTGCCCCTCTGTCCTTTGGCCTGAGAGTTTCGCAGCGTGGTGCTGCTTGCCCCTTCGGCGCCGGTTCTTTCGATGCACGAAAGCCGGTCTCTCCAGAGTTTTGGATGGGGTGGTATCGGGCCTGAGCGATTACGGGCGTTGCGCCTTCGGCAGCGGTTGCACCGCTTCTTCCACCACCGCGCAATTATACAGGCGAGCAACGGGACCGTGGACCAAACGCCCGCGAGCACGAAGCTTTTCCGGTCCCCGGTCCCCGGTCCCGTCTTTTTGCTTGGTCGGACGATGGTTCGTTCATCTCCGTATGGGGTAGCATCGGCCGCCCGTGACGAAAAGGAGCCCGCCATGCCTTGCCTGATGGTCCTGCTCGCGCTGTGCGTGCCGCGCGTGGTGATCGTGCTGCTGTGGTTGTTCACGCAATGGTTCAGCGGCATCTTCAACGTCGCGCTGTGGCCGGTGCTGGGCTTCATTTTCCTGCCGACCACGTTGCTCTGGTACACCGCGGTGCAGCACTGGTTCCATGGACAGTGGACGCTGATCCCGATCATCGGGATCGTGATCGCGCTGCTGATCGACCTGTCGCCTGCATCGGGCAGAAGGCGCCGCGTGTACGTCCGCTGACTTCCGGCAGGGGTGCGCAGCAGCCGGCGGGGCTACGATCGCCGGTTGCATTGATGTGTTTTCGGCCGGGAGACAGCCATGTCATCGATCCGCGGTTTTGCGTGCGCGCTGCTCGTCGGCGCACTGGCGTTCGGCGTCGCGGCGCACGCCCGCCAGTTGACCGACCGGGATTACGCGCAGGCAGCGAAATTCCTCGCGCAGAACACCGACCCGCTGGTCGACCACGACGTGCAGCGCGTGACGTGGCTGGACGCGACGCATTTCTGGTACGTCGACCACGATGCAGCGGGTGACCGCATCCTCGAAATGGACACGAATGGCAAGGTCACGCCGGTGTTTGACCAGGCCAGGCTCGCGGCGGCACTGGGCAAGGCGCGCGGCAAGCCGGTCGATGCGAAAAAGTGGCCGCGCTACGGTTTCGAGTTCCACGTGCTGCCGGGCGGTGAGCTGGACGTCCAGTTCGACGGCGGCTGGTACCGCTGCGATCTCTCCGGCATCGGCGTGTGCAGCAAGCGCAGCGAGGTGCTGAAGTCCGGCAGCGAGCCCGGCGCGCTGTCGCCCGACGGCAAGCTGCTCGCGTTCGTGCGCGACTGGAACCTGTGGGTGCGCGACCTCGCGACCGGCAAGGAAACGCAACTCACGAAAGACGGCGTCAAGGATTACGGCTACGCAACGCAAAATGCGGGCTGGATCCACGGCGACGGCGCGATCGTGCGCTGGTCACCCGATTCGAAAAAGATCGCCACTTATCGGCAGGACCAGCGCGGCGTCGGCATGATGTACACGGTCGACACGCGGATCGGACACCCGAAGCTCGATGCATGGCCGTACCCACTGCCGGGCGACGGGAAGGTGTTCATGATCGAACCCGTGGTGATCGACGTCGCCACGAAAAAGCTGGTGCGCCTGAAGATGGCGGCCGAGCAGCGGCTTTCCACCTTGTGCGACCAGCTGGCTTGCGACGAGGATGAGCCCTACGCGTGGAGCGACGTGAAGTGGGCGCCCGATGGCAAGACGCTGGCGCTGGTCGAGACGTCGCGCAATCGCCAGCACGAAACTTTCCGCATCGCGAACGCCGAAACCGGCGTGGTGCGCAGCGCGTTCGAATTCACGGCCGAGGACTATTACGAAAGCGGCCATGGCCGGGTGAATTGGCAGTACCTGCCCGAGCGCGACCAGGCCGTCTGGCCGTCCGAGCAGAACGACTGGAACAACCTGTATCTGTATGACTTGAAGACCGGCAAGCGGCTCCGTCCGGTCACGAGCGGCGAAGGCAACGTCACCGAAGTGCTGCATCTCGATCGCGCCGCGCACACGTTGTGGTTCGTGGGCGTCGGCCGCACGAAGGGCGTGAACCCGTATTACCGGCAATTCTTCAAGGTGGACATCGACAGCGGCAAGACCACGCTGCTGACGCCGGAGGACGCCGACCACACCATCGAGATGTCGCCGGACGGCAAGTATTTCGTGGATTCGTATTCCACGCCGACCACGCCGCCGGTGACGGTGCTGCGCGATGCGAACGACGGCCGCGTGCTCGCCACGGTCGCGAAGGCAGACTTCTCGCGATTGAAAGCCGCGGGCTGGGTGCCGCCGATTCCGATCACCGTGAAGGCGCGCGATGGCAAAACCACGTTGTACGGGATGATGTTCAAGCCCGCGAACTTCGATCCGCGCAAGAAGTATCCGGTCGTCGATTACATCTATCCCGGCCCGCAGACGGGTTCGGTGCGCGGGCGCAGTTTCCTCAGCGCGCGCGGCGACAACCAGGCGCTGGCCGAACTCGGTTTCATCGTGGTCGCGATCGACGGCATGGGCACGCCGTGGCGTTCGCGCACGTTCCACCACTTTTGGTACGGCGACATGGGCGACAACACGCTGCCCGACCAGGTCGCCGGCATCAAGGAGCTGGCGCAGCGCTATCGGTGGATCGACATCACCCGCGTCGGCATCTGGGGCCATTCCGGCGGCGGCAACGCGACCGCGGATGCGATGTTCCGCTATCCCGACTTCTTCAAGGTTGGCTGGGCCGAAAGCGGCAACCACGACAACCGCAATTACGAGAACGACTGGGGCGAGAAATACCAGGGCCTGCTGGTGACGAACAAGGACGGCACCACCAATTACGACAACCAGGCCAACCAGTTGCTCGCGAAGAACCTGAAAGGGCGCCTGATGCTGGTGCACGGCTCGATCGACGACAACGTGCCGACCGGCGAGACCTACCTCGTGGTCGATGCATTGATCAAGGCCAACAAGGATTTCGACATGCTGATCTTGCCGAACCAGCACCATGGCTACGGCGACGACACGCCGTACGTGATGCGGCGGCGCTGGGATTATTTCGTGCAGCACCTCGCGGGCGACACGCCGCCGCATGAGTTCAGGATGCCGGCGCGTCCGAAGTAATTCGGAGCAGCGACGAATTCGCGAAGCATTTGGCTAGCGTTCATGTTTTTGGCGATTGTAACGATATAACATTGCGCACCCGCCGCCGCCCAACCCCGCGGTTCTCCGGCGGCGGGTGCATCCACGGAACAGCCGGACCGGCGTAGCCGATCCATAGAAGAGAACCGCACCGGATGAGTCATTCCTTGCCGTCGCCATTGCGCGTGCTGCTGGCCGCTGTGGGCGCCGCTTCGTTGGCGCTGGCGGGTTGCGCGGCCGGCCCGAACTTCAAGCCGCCCGCGCCGCCCGAGGCCTCCGGCTACACGGCGCATCCCTTGTCCACGACGGCGGCCACGCCGGGCGTCGCCGCGGGCGCCGCGCAAAGTTTCGCGCCGGGCGCGAATCTTCCCGGCGACTGGTGGACCCTGTTCCGCTCGCCGCAACTCGATGCGCTGATCGAGCGCGCACTCAAGAACAACCATGACCTGAAAGCCGCGCAAGCGGCGTTGCGTGTCGCGCACGAAGACGTGCTGGCGCAGCGCGGCGCGTTCTTCCCGAGCGTGTCGGCGAATTTCGACGCCAGCCGCGCGAAAGCGTCGAACAACTTGGCACCGGTCCCGAATTTTCCCGCCGTGCCGCAGGAATTCGAGTACAACCTTTTCACGCCGCAGCTTTCGATCTCCTACGCGCCCGACATCTTCGGATTGAACCGGCGCACGCGCGAATCGCTGAAGGCGCAGGAGCAATCCGCGCGCTTCCAGATGATCGCGGCGTGGACCACGCTCACCAGCAACGTGGTGGTGACTGCGGTGCAGGAATCTGCGCTGCGCGAGCAGGTGGACGCGACGCGCAAGTCCATCGACATCGCGAAGCAGAGCCTCGCGATCCTGCAGTTGAGGTTTCGGCACGGCGATGCCAGCAAGCTCGACGTGGCCGCGCAGCAGACGCAACTGGCGCAGGCCGAAGCTGCGCTGCCTGCGCTGGTGAAACAGCAGGCAGCGGAGCAACACGCGCTCGCGGTGCTGGTCGGCGCGTTTCCGGACCAGGCGCCCGCGGCGACGTTCACGCTGGCCGATCTGCATCTCCCGGAAAACCTGCCGCTCAGCCTGCCGTCGCAACTGGTCGCGCAGCGTCCCGACGTGCGCCAGGCGCGCGCGAACCTGCATGCCGCCAGCGCCGCAGTAGGCATCGCGGCGGCGCAGCGGTTGCCCAACATCCAGCTCACCGCCAACGCCGGCAGCACCGCGCTCGCGATCTCCAAGCTGTTCACCTCGGGCACGGGTTTCTGGGGCATCGCCGCGTCGTTGACCGCGCCGATCTTCGAGGGCGGACAACTGCTGCACCAGGAACGCGCGGCCAAGGCCGCCTACGTCGAAGCTGCCGAGCAATATCGCGGCACGGTATTGACCGCTTTCCAGAACGTCGCCGACACGCTGGTCGCGCTGGAACAGGACGCGAACGGCTTGCAGGCCGCCGCGAAAGCCGAGCAGGCCGCGCAGACCACGCTGGATCTGTCGCAACTGCAACTCAAGCACGGCTACATCGGCACCTTCGAATTGCTGGCGGCGCAGCAGGCGTACCAGCAGGCGCGCATCGCGCTGGTCACGGCCGAAGCCAATCGTTTCGCCGACACCGCGGCGCTGTATCAGGCGCTCGGAGGCGGCTGGTGGCACAACAAGAATCTTGCGAAGAATTGAAGATGACTCGTCCATCAAGCGATCGTTTCCGTTTGCGGAACAGCCCCCTCACCCCAGCCCTCTCCCCCAAACGAAAAGCCGTTTGGGGGAGAGGGAGTCAGAGGCTTGCAGCTCCGGTGCGTGACTGCGCGCTTGGCGCTTGTCACACTCTCCCCCAAGCGAGCTTGGGGGAGAGGCGGCGCGCAGCGCCGAGCGCGCAGCGCTGGGTGAGGGGGCGGGTACTCGCTTACGCGTGCACGACTTTTGCTGTGTTCGCACTCGCCGGCTGCTCCGGCAAACCCGCGCAGCCGGAATCCTCCACCACGCCGCACAACGTCACGCTGACGAAGGCACAGCAAGGCAGCATCCGTGTCGTCACCGTCGCGGCGACGCAATACCACACCACGGTCACCACGACCGGCGTGGTGGATTTCGATCGCAACCACGCGACCGACATCGTCGCGCCGTTTTCCGGCGCGGTGACGAGGGTGCTGGTGGCGCAAGGCCAGCACGTCACCAAGGGGCAGGCGCTCGCCGAGGTGGCTTCGCCCGATTTTGCCGCGGCCGCGGGCGCGTACCGGCAGACGGTGCTGGCCGCGAAGGCGGCCGACGCCGTGGCGTCGAACGACCGCGACCTGTTCGCGCACCAGGCGATTTCCGAACGCGAGAATGCGCAGGCGGAAGCCGATGCGGCGACCGCTGATGCCAATCGGGCAGCCGCGCTGCAAACCCTGGTCGCATTGCACATGGATCCGCAAACCATGGCCGCGATCCGCGACGGCAAGCCCGCCGCAGGCGGGCAGGGCGTGATCCGCGCGCCGATCACCGGCACGCTGGTCTCGAAATCCATCGCACCGGGACAAACGCTGGCCGCCGGCACCACGCCCTGCTTCACCATCGCCGATACCACGACGATGTGGGTGATGGCCAACGTCTTCGGCGGCGACGCCGCCGAGGTGAGGGTGGGTGATCCGGCCACGGTGGTGACGGGCGACGGCGGCAAGCCGATCGCGGGCACCGTCACCAATGTCGGCGCGGTGGTCGATCCCGATACGCGTTCGGTCGCGGCGCGCGTGCGCGTGGACAACGCCGGCGGCGCGCTGAAGAAACAGATGTACGTGACCGTGCACATCGAGTCGCATGAAGCGCATGACGGATTGCTTGTTCCGGTTTCCGCGGTGCTGCGCGACGACGAAAACCTGCCATTCGTGTACGCGGTGGAATCCGACGGCAGTTATGCGCGCCGCTCGATCTCGCTCGGTGCCCGCGTAGGCGACCGCTACGTGGTGCCGGAAGGGCTTCGCCCCGGCGACAAGGTCGTGGTGGACGGCAGCATCTTCCTGCAGTTCATCGAAACCCAATGAGCGCCCAGCTTCCGCCCGACGAAGCGGCGCGCAAGGCGTCGCTCATCAACCGCATCGTGGCGTTCGCGCTGGAACAGCGCATGCTGGTCGTGCTGCTGTCGCTGGGCATGGCGGCGGCCGGCGTGTGGGCCTACAAGGTCCTGCCGATGGATGCGTATCCGAACCTGTCGCCGCCGATGGTGGAAATCATCGCGCAGTGGCCCGGGCATTCGGCGGAAGAAGTCGAGCAGCAGATCACGGTGCCGATGGAGCTCGGCATGAACGCGATCCCGGGCCTCGTCACCAAGCGCTCGATTTCGCTGTACGGACTGTCCGACGTCACGCTGACTTTCAGCGACGACACCGACCATTACTTCGCGCGCCAGCGCGTGTACAACCGCCTGCCCGGCATCACCTTGCCGAATGGCGTGTCGCCTTCCATTTCGCCGATGTCGCCCCCGTCCGGGCTGGTCTATCGTTACGTGTTGCAGAGTTCCGATCGTTCGCCGATGGAGCTCAAGACGCTGGATGACTGGGTGGTCGCGCCGCAGTACCGCTCGGTGCCGGGTGTGGCCGACGATTCGGGTTTCGGCGGCGGCACCATGCAATACCAGGTGCTGCTGGACCCGGTGAAGATCGCCGGGCTCGGCTTGAGCGTTTCGCAGGTCGAGGCTTCGCTTGCCGCCAACAACAGCAACGCCGGCGGCGGTTTCTACCAGCAGGGCGGGCAGTTCTTCTACGTGCGCGGCCTCGGCCGCATCAAGACGCCGGAGGACATCGGCAACATCGTGCTGGCCGTGCACGACGGCACACCGGTGCTGGTGAAGGACGTCGCCAAGGTGAAGATCGGCATCGCGCCGCGCCTCGGCGAATTCGGCTACATGAACCAGGACGACGCGGTCGAAGGCGTGATCCTGGCGCTCACCGGTTCGAAGACCGAGGACGTGCTGAAGCTGGTCGAAGCCAAGACGAAGGAATTGAACGAAACGATCCTGCCCAAGGACGTCAAGGTCCATCCGTTCTACGACCTGACCGATCTGATCAACCAGACCAAGGGCGTGGTGATGCACAACCTCACCATCGGCCTGGTGCTGGTGATCGTGGTGCTGGTGTTTTTCCTCTACGACCTGCGCGCGGGCCTGATCGTGGCGGTGACGGTGCCGCTGGCGCTGCTGTTCGCGTTCCTGTGCCTCGACGTGAAGAATGCATCGGCCAACCTGTTGTCGATCGGCGCGGTGGATTTCGGCATCCTCGTGGATGGCGCGATCTTCATGGTCGAGAACATCTTCCGCGAACTCGCGTCGAGGCGCGGCACCGAGTACGACATCAAGCAGGTGATCCTCGCCGCCGCCGGCGAAATCGACCGCCCGCTGGTGTACGCGGTCGCGGTGATCGTCGCGAGCTTCCTGCCGATCTACTTCCTCTCCGGTCCGTCGGGCACGCTGTTCAAGCCAATGGCCGACACCATGATCTTCGCGCTGATTGGTTCGCTCGTCGTCACGCTGACGCTGCTGCCGGTGCTGTGCGGTTTCTTCATGCGCAAGGGCGTGCGCGAGCGCCGCAACGCGATCTACGAAAAGTTCAAGGCCTGGTACGTGCGCGTGCTGGAACGCACGCAGCGTTCCGCATGGCCGGTCACCGCCGCGGCCGGCGTGCTGCTGGCGCTGACTTTCCTGATGATGCAGGGCATCGGCGCCGAGTTCATGCCGAACCTCGACGAAGGCGCGCTGTGGGTGCGCGCGACGATGCCGTACACGATCTCGTTCGACAAGGCGTCGGAAATCTCGCCCGAGATCCGCAAGGTGCTGATGTCATTCCCCGTCGTGACCACGGTGACGAGCGAACTCGGGCGTCCCGACGACGGCACCGATTCGACGGGCTTCTTCAACGACGAGTTCTTCGTGGGACTGAAGCCGTATTCGCAGTGGCACGGCGCGTACCGCGACAAGCAGGCGCTGATCGATGCGATCAACGACAAGCTGCAGAAATTCCCCGGCATCCAGTTCAATTTCACCCAACCGGCGGAAGACGCGGTGGACGAAGCCGAGACGGGGCTGAAGAGCGCGCTGGCGGTGAAGCTGTACGGGCCGAGCCTGCAGACGCTGCAGCAGGAAGGCAAGGCGATCAAGGCGGTGATGGAGAAGGTGCGCGGCATCACAGACATCACGCTGGTGCACGAACTCGGCCAGCCCAACCTCGCGATCGACATCGACCGCGCCAAGATCGCGCGCTACGGCCTGAACGTCGACGACATCAACAACCTCATCAACGCCGCGATCGGCGGCGACGTGGCGACGCAGGTGGTGCAGGGCGACAAGCAGTTCGACCTCGTGGTGCGGCTGCAGCAGCGCTTCCGCGACAACCCCGAGGAGATCGGCGGCATCCCGGTCGCGACACCCGGCGGCCAGCAGATTCCGTTGAAGGAACTGGCCAGCATCAAGGTCGAGAACGGCGCGTCCTTCATCTACCGCGAAAACAATTCGCGCTACATCGGCGTGCAGTTCTCGGTGACGGGGCGCGATCTCGCCGGCGCGGTGGACGACGCGATCGCGCAGGTCGCCAGGAACGTGAAGCTGCCGCAAGGCTATCGGCTGGATTGGGGTGGCGAATACAAGGAATACACGGCCTCGCGCGCGCAGATGCGCGTGATCCTGCCGCTGACGGTGCTGGTGATCTTCGGTCTGCTGTTCGTGCTGTACGGCAACTTCAAGTTCCCGCTGATCACGGTGGTCGGCGTGCTGCTGTCGGCGCCGGTCGGCGCTGTGTTCGCGATGTGGGTGACCGGCACGCCGTTCTCGGTGTCGTCCGGCATCGGCTTCATCGTGCTGTTCGGCGTGTCGGTGCTGACCGGCGTGGTGTACATCAGTTGCGCGAACGAACTGCGGCTGGCCGGCATGGACAAGCTGCGTGCCGCGCACGAAGCCGCGGTGTTGCGCCTCAGGCCCATCCTGATGACCGCGCTGGTCGCGGCGCTGGGCCTCTTGCCCGCCGCGGTCGCGCACGGCGTCGGTACCGACTCGCAGCGCCCGTTCGCGCTGGTGATCGTGGCCGGCATGATCTCGCGCCTCGCGATCGGCATCTTCCTGATGCCCGCGCTGTACAAGCTGGTCGCGCGCGACGGGGATCGGTTGCAGGTGTGATTTAACCACCCGGCTTACCCGCTCATCATCTCGCGCTATCGGGGAATTGCACACTTGACGTGTAACGATTGTTTCGTGTAACGTTCGTTACATGCAAGGGCGCAGAGATCAGCTCCTGGACTCTTTGGTGGATTACCTGCTCGAGCATGGGCTCAGCGATCTTTCGTTGCGCCCAATGGCGGCGGCGACGGGTACCAGTGCGCGCCTGCTTGTTTACCACTTCGGGTCCAAGGAAAGTCTGCTGGCGCAGGTACTGGAGCGGATGCAGTCGCGCTTGCGGCAATCGTTCGCCGCGATGTTCGAAGGTTCGCGCGGGACCGGCAAGGAAAGGCCGCTGATGGTTTTCTGGCGCTGGGCCATTGCGCCGGAAAATTATCCGTATCTGAAATTGCTTTACGAGTTGCAGATTCTGGCGGTGCAGAATCCGGCAGCCTATGGTGCTTATCCCCAACGCAGCTCCGCGAACTGGCTGGATTTGGTTAAACCCATGCTGCCGGCGAACGAACAGGACGATGCGATGGCAAGCGTGCTGATCGCGATATTCGACGGCCTGTTCCTGGAATTGATGAGCACGGGAGACCGCGCGCGCACGACCGCAGCGCTGAAGCGCTTCATCGCGATTGTGGAGAACGGCCGCCGCGCCTTGAACAAGCAACGCGCAAAAAGGAGCCGAGCATGACCACCGAGGTGCTTGCGCACGATACGATGCAGCAAAGCAAGCCGTGGGTTTCTTCCACGATCGGGTTGCTGGTCACGATCGGTTTGATGAGCATGCCGCTCGGACACTGGCTCGGACAATTCCAGAACCTCGGCCACATGATTCTCACCGAGATGGCATTCTGGAGCATCGTTGCCATCGCGTTGCTGTACGTCTTCTTCGTGGAGCGACGCCCGCTTTCATCGGTGGGATTGCGCAAACCCAGTGCGGCCGACCTCGCGCTTGCCGTGGCCGCTGGCGCGTTTATCGTCGCGTTGCTCGCTGCGATTTACCTGATGATTTTCCCGGCTCTGCACTGGAGCGAAAACGGACAGTTCAAGAATGTTTCGACAATTCCATACTGGCTGCAGTGCATGGTCGTCGTTCGCGCAGCAGTCTCGGAAGAGATCACTTTCCGCGGTTACGGCATCGAGCGTGTGCAGGAACTGACCGGCAGCCGCTCGATCGCTGGTTTGTTGACATGGTCGGTGTTCACGCTCGATCACCTCAGTTTCTGGGGATGGCATCATTTGCTTGTAGCCGGCAGTGCCGGTGCGGTATTGACCCTGTTCTATTTGTGGCGGCGCAACCTCTGGGCGAGCATGCTGGCCCACTTCATCGTGGATGCAGTGGGATTTCTTGCGAAATGAGCAACAACGTGGACCCTTGAAGGAGAAGCACAATGTTGAAGACTTATCACGGCAGTTGCCACTGTGGCGGGATTCGTTACGAGGCGGATCTGGATCTGTCCGAGGGAACCAGCCGCTGCAATTGCACGTATTGCCTCAAGGCGCGCGCCTGGGGCATCCACGTGAAACCGCACGCGTTCCGTCTCGCCACGGGATCGGAAGAAGGCGTCGCCTACCACAGGCATCCGCAAGCGCCGGTGAAATATCACTGCGCGAAGTGCGGCATTCACACTCACGCACGCGGCGACGCGCCCTACATGGGCGGCCCTTTCGTAACTATTTTCGTCGCGACGCTCGACGATGCCTTGCCAGAGGAACTTTTGAGCGGCGCCATCCGCTATTCGGATGGGCTGCACGACAATTGGACCGAGCAACCCACGGAGCTTCGGCATCTCTGAATGTCCACGACGCTTCAGTCTGATGCTGAGATCGACCGCGACATTTCCGATAATCCAGCGGCGTCGGCACTGACTCGCAGCGCCCGTTCGCGCTGGTGATCGTGGCCGGCATGATCTCGCGCCTTGCGATCGGCATTTTCCTGATGCCCGCGCTGTACAAGCTGGTCGCGCGCGACGGAGACCGTTTGCAGGTGTGAGGCCGGTGCATCGGCGCCGCCCAGACCTGCGGCCACAGGCTATGCGATCGCCACGCCCGCTTTCGTCGCCGCGGACTTCATCGCCTTGTCCTGCGTGGCCAGCGGCAAACCGTGGCGCAGGGCGAGATCCAGGTAAGCCGCATCGTATGCGGTCAGGGCATAGCGCTCCGCGAGTGACGTTTGCGTATCGAGTACCGCACGCCTTCCCGGTGCCGCCAGCTCGATGGGCAACTGCAGCAGCGCTTCGATGAATGCCATGCGCTGCGCGGTCGTGAGCCGGCCTCTCTTTTGCGCCATGAGCAATCCGTTGCCGACTTCATGCGGCCACAAATTTGGAACAACGGCGCCGGACTTCGCCACGGTCGCCAGAACGGCATCGCCGTGGGCGGACGCCTCATCCGGGAGAGCCCAAGAAAGCGCCAGGGAAGCGTCGAGCACGAGGACAGGCGTGCTCACCTGCGCCCTTCCGCGATCAGCTCGCGCATGGAGAGTCTCTTGCCGCGTGCGGTTCGGCTCACCGTCTTGCGAAGCTCCAGTATCCGGGCCGCCGCGCTGCTTGCGTCGGACACGCGCGTGAGGCGCGCGACGGCGCGGCCATTGCGCGTGATGGTCACCACCTCGCCCGATTCGACTTGTCGCAACAACCGGGGCAGATGGGTTTTCGCTTCATACGCTCCGAGTTTGGACATGGCAAGCCTCGACTGGTCTGTGAGGCTAGTCTATCAAGCGTTTGCCGCATGTGGTGACTGGTGCGTTTCCGTCTGCAGCGGTGCAGACGCGATCAGGTCCGTGCTCCCATCCCGCTCGTCCTGTGTCGTGGTCAGGTCCCGATGGACCAGCACGACGTGCGCGGAATGTGCGAGCCGGTCGGCTGCGCCCACGCACAACGCGTGCTGCCGGCCTGGCCGCGGGTCAATATCTGGTTGACCGATTCCTGCGCGTTGTACAACTCGACGCGCCGTGCGCCATCCATCGTCTCGATGTTGCCGTAACGCTGGAACAGGGTGCGCATGGCCATGATTTCCTGCTCGACGCGCGCGCGCTCCTGCGCGGAAAGGAAACCGTAGGCGCCGCCGGCCTGCATGCCGGCGCTCACCTGCGCGGCTTGCTGTTCGAAGGTCTGCGGCGTGCTGATGTCGAAAGGCCCGTTGACCGGTTCACCGGCGAATGCGGCGGAGGCTGCGAGCAACGCCCCCGCGAATACACACACGTAACGATGCGAACGCATGTTGCACCTGCTGCGTCAGGAAGACGCTTCAATCCATGCCGCGCAAGTCTCGTCGTTGTGGTGTTATGGCATCGTCAAAGGAAGTCCGGCCAACCTTCTCTGATGTCGAAGGGCGCGTTGGATGCAGAGGAGGCCTATGCTGCGACTCTGGGTTTGCTCCGTCGGTTGTTGCGTCGGTGAGCCGGTGATGCGGCGATCTGAAAGCTGAGGCACAAAAAAACCCGCGACATGCGCGGGTTTTCATCATGCAATCAACTGGTGCCCAGGAGAGGACTCGAACCTCCACGGTTTTACCCGCTAGTACCTGAAACTAGTGCGTCTACCAATTCCGCCACCTGGGCAGGTGTCCGGCCGCGGCGCCAGGCGCCAGCGAGCCGCGTACGATAGCCGCGCGACGGCCGGACTGTCAATGCAACCTCGCTGCGCCTGGAGTGCACTAACCCGGATCAGCCGGCCGTGCTACCGTGGCGGCGATCACCGGAGGGTTTCGAGATGAACAAGCGATTGGCAGGTCTGCTCACCGCGGGCGCATTGACGTCGATGCTGGCGATCCCGGCAGCGGCTGCGCTGAAAACGGGCGCTGCGGCGCCGGATTTCACCGCCACCGCGAGCCTCGCGGGCAAGGATTTCACCTTCTCGCTGAAGCGGGCGCTGGCGAAAGGCCCGGTGGTGGTCTATTTCTACCCGGCGGCCTACACCGGCGGCTGCGACCTCGAGGCGCACACTTTCGCGACCGACGCCGACCAGTTCAGCAAGGCCGGTGCCACGATCATCGGCGTGTCGGCGGATTCGATCGCGCGGCTCAACCAGTTTTCGTCCGATCCGAATTACTGCGCCGGCAAGTTTCCGGTCGCGTCCGATCCGGACGGCAAGATCGCCGCGCAATACGACCTGAAGATGATGCCGCCGCAGAAGGGCGTGACCGATGTCCAGCACAAGCCGGTGACCCATGGCTTTTTCCCGCGCACGACCTTCGTGCTCGACCGCACCGGCAAGGTCGTCACCACCTTGTCGTCGGAAGCCGACCACCTGACGCCCGACCAGCACGTCAAGCGTTCGCTGGAGATCGTGCAGAACCTGCAGGCCGGCAAGGCGCAATAACGCCGCCCGCAACGCCGCGGCACCTTACGTCCGGCGCGCCGCTCGCCTGGCTTGCGTTTCCCGCCGTTCTGCGTGACGCTGGCGATCGCGGAAGTCGCATGGGTGTGGAGGCGCCATGGTCGACTGCAGCGAGATGCCGGCCGGGACTTCGTCCGACGCATTGTTCGTCGAGGTCTATGAGCGCCTGAAGGCAATGGCCTCGTGGCGGCTGGCGGGCCAGCGCCGCAACGGCACGCTCGACACCACCGAGCTGGTCCACGAATTGTACCTGCGCATGGGCGACCGCCCGGCGTTGCAGTTCCAGGAACCGGCGCAATTCTTCGCCTACGCCGCCCGCGCGATGCGCCACCTGCTGATCAATCGTGCGCGCGACCGTTTGCGGTTGCGCGCCGGCGGCCAGTGGAACCGCGTCACGCTGGACGACCGCAATGCGCAATTGGCCATCGATACGGCCGAACAGGCGCTGGCGCTGGATGCGGCGCTGGATGCCCTGGAACAGACCGATGCGCGCGCGGCCAAGGTCGTCGAGTTGCGTTATTTCGCGGGCCTGAGCCTTGAACAGGTGGCGGAAACGCTGGGGCTGGCGCGCCGCACCATCGATCGCGACTGGCGCTTCGCGCGCGCTTTCATCAAATCGCACATGGATTGACGCCGCGCGTCGCAAACGGGGCGCGGACGGGGTTTATCGCAGGACATGGCCGGGGAGTTGCGACGGTGGAATCCACGCCGACACTGCGCGACTTGTTCGAGGAGGCGCTGAAGCTGCCGCCGGATGCGCGTGCGCGCCTGCTCGCAGGTTGCGCGGACCGGTCGATGCGCGCCGAACTGGAGCGCATGCTGGCGGCCGATGCGGAAGAAGGCGAGTGGCTGACGGCGGGCGACGCCGCCAATGCCGCGCAAAGGATCGGCGAAGCCGAAGCCGTCGAACCGTTGCCGCCCGGCAGCCGCATCGGTCCGTTCAAATTGCTGGAAGTGCTGGGCGAAGGCGGCTCGTCTACCGTGTTCCGCGGCTGCCGCGAAGTGGAGGGCGTGCGCCAGTTCGTCGCAGTCAAGCTGCTGGCGCGCGGCTTGTACACCGCCGAGGCACGGCGCCGGTTCCATCACGAACGCGAAGCGCTGGCGCGCCTGCGCCATCCCGGCATCGCGCGGCTGATCGAAGGCGGCATCGCCGACAACGGGCTCGCCTACATCGCACTGGAATTGATCGACGGCGTGCCGATCACGCGCCATGCGCAGCAACACGCGTTGTCCGAACGCCAGCGGCTGACGCTGTTTTTGCGCGTATGCCGCGCGGTCGAATCCGCGCATCGCGCGCTGATCGTGCACCGCGACCTGAAACCTTCCAACGTGCTGGTCACCGCCGAAGGCGAAATGAAGCTGCTGGATTTCGGCATCGCCAAGTTGCTGGACGAAACCGACGACGCCACGCGCACCCGCCACCACGCGCTGACGCCGGCCTACGCGGCGCCGGAACAGTTCACGCCGGGCGCGATCACCACTGCCACCGACGTGTACGCGCTGGGCGTGCTGCTGCGCGAGCTGCTGACCGGCGAGCGAAGCGCGACGACGCAGACGCGCACGACCACGAACGCGACGGATGCCGCACAAGGCCGATCGAAGCACGCACGCAAATTGCGCGGCGATCTCGCCAACATCGTCGCCAAGGCCACCGCGCCGGAGCCCGAGCACCGCTACGGTTCGGGCGGCGCGCTGGCGGAAGACATCGAGCGCTACCTGGATTGCTTGCCGGTGCGCGCGCATCCGCCTTCGCGCTGGTATCGCACCGGCCGCTTCGTCGCGCGCCATCGCGGCGGCGTCGCGGTCACCGCGGTATTGGGGCTGGCGATACTCGTGTCGCTGTCGATCGCGCTGTGGCAGACGCACGTTGCGCGCCAGCAGGCGCAGCGCGCCAACGCGATCCGCGATTTCGTGGTGGGTTTGTTGCGCAAGACCGCGCCCGACGTGGCCGCCGCGCGCCGCCCGGACGTGCCCACGCTGGTCTATACCACGGCGAAGGCCTTGCCGCTGGAATTGCGCGAGCAGCCCGCCTTGCACGCGGAATTGCTCTACACGCTGGGCAACGTGTTGCGCGACATGCGCGACATCCCGCGTTCCGAAGCGTTGTTGCGCGAAGCCGAAGCCAGCGCGGCGAACTTGCCTGCCGACTCGCCGATCCGGATCGGCGTCGAAATCGGATTGACCCGCACGCTGATCCGCAAGGGCGATTACGACGGCGCCGCGGCGCGGATCGGTCCGCTGCTTGAGGTGCCCGCGGGACGGCTGCCCGGCGACGTGCCGCGCGCGATGCTGCTGAAGATCGGGATGGCGGTTGCGGATGGACAGGGCAACATGCCGCTGGCCGTGTCGCGGGGCCGCGAGATGATCGTGGCGTATCGCGCCGCGTGCGCCGCAGGCGTTCGTTGCGACGAACTCGGCTCGGCCACCCACGATCTGGCCAGCGTCCTGCTGGACGCCGACCGCATCGCCGAGGCGCGGCCGCTGGCGGACGAAGCGCTCGCGCGCAAGTTGCACGGCAATGCGACGCCGATGAACCTGGCCGACACCTGGAACCTGCAGTCGAAGATCGCGTTGTATCGCGGTGACCTGGATGCCGCCGATGCGGATGCGCGCAACGCCGAGGCGCTGCTCGACTCGCTCGGCAATGGCCTGCGCCGCAAGCCGCTCGCGCCGCGCACCCAGCTTGCCTATGTGTTGCTGGCGAAGGAGCAGGCGGCGCCCGCGCTGGCACTGACGACGGCGTTGCTCGAAGAACAGCGCGCGCGCGGCGCTTCGGCCTGCGACGTGGCCGAGAACGCGGCCCAGCAGGCGCGCGCCTTGCTGTTGCTGCAGCGCGCGCCGGATGCCGTCGCCGCCGCGCAGATCGCGGTTTCGAAAGCGGACGATTGCCACGAAGGCATCCTGCACGATCTGGCCGTGGCGCTGGCTTTGCTGGAACGCGGCCGCGCCTTGGCTGCGGCCGGTGACGTATCCGCCGCGCAGGCGGACTACGCGCGGGCGGCGGCGCTGGACGCGCGCGTGCATGCGATCGATCCGGTGTCGTGGCCGTTGTTCCTGCTCGATTCGATGCGGCTGGCGGAAACGCTTGGGCACCACGCCGATGCCGTGCGCGACGCGCGTGCGTTGATCGTGGCGCTCGATCGCGCCGCTGCCTTGCCCGCGCATCCGTGGCGGCTGGAGGCGCAACTGCTGCTGGCCTCGGCGCCCGGCGCGGCCCCGCCGAACCAGGCCGCCATCGAAGCGGCGCTGGCGAAGATCGGCCAGTGGCCGGTCGGGGTGCGGCTGGCGCGGATGCGTGCGCAAACGCATTGATCGAAACGGTGTCGCAATTTCCCGCATGACGGTGTTCTCCCTTGTGCGCATCCGCACAGGAGGCAACGCCATGTCCCATCGATACTTGCCGCGGCCGGGGGGCCGTCTGGTTGCCGCGGTCGCGCTGCTGGCCATCGCCGGCGGCGGAGCCGCGCAGCAGGTCGCGTCGCCTTCCCGCGCGGGCGCGCTGACCACGCGCGATCCTTCCGGCATGCTGCAGACCAGTACGCCCAGCGGCCGCATCGACCAGGGCAACCCGTTCTTCCAGAGCCTCGGCAGCAACGGGCGCTCGTGCAGTTCCTGCCACCAGCAGCAGGATGGCTGGTCGATTTCCGCCGCCGACGTGCAACGCCGTTTCGTGGCGACGCGCGGCACCGATCCGATCTTCCGTCCGGTCGATGGCGCCAATTCGCCGCTGGCCGACGTGTCGACGCTGGCCGCGCGCGAAGCCGCGTATTCGATGCTGCTGAACCACGGCGTGATCCGGGTGAGCCTGCCGATGCCGGCGAACGCGGAGTTCACGCTGACGGCGGTCGACGATCCGTACGGCTACGCGAGCGCGCAGGCGCTTTCGTTGTTCCGGCGTCCGCTGCCCGCGAGCAACCTGATCTGGGACACCGCGGTGATGTGGGACGGGCGCGAAACGAATCTTCCGTTCAAGCCGCCGATGGATGCCGGCATCGACGTCGAGGATCTTCGCCTCAGCCTTGCGTCGCAGGCGATGCACGCGGTGCTCGGGCACGAGCAGGCGGCGACGGCGCCGAGCCAGGCGGTCCTCGACCAGATCGTCGCGTTCGAGTTGCCACTGGTCACCGCGCAAATCCAGGACGCACTGGCCGGACAGCTCAACGACGCCGGCGGCATGGGCGGCCCCGCGATCCTTGCGCTGCAGAAATTCTGGGTCGGCATCAACGATTCGCTGGGCAACGATCCCACGCTCGATCCGTTCGACCCGAGAGTGATGCGGCTGTTCGACAGTTGGCGCAGCCCCGATCCATTGCGCCGCTTCGATCCGCAAACGATGGCGCGCACCGCCATCGCACGCGGCCAGGAGCTGTTCGATTCGCTGCCGATCCAGATCACCGGCGTGGCCGGCTTGAACGATGCGACCGGACAACCCGTGATCCACGGCACCTGCGGCACTTGCCATGACTCGCCGAACATCGGCAATCACTCGGTGGGCGCGCCGCTCAACATCGGCATCGCAGATGCCAGCCGGCGCACGCCCGACATGCCGCTGTACACGCTCACCAACATCAAGACCGGACAGGTCGTGCAGACCACCGATCCGGGCCGCGCGATGCTGACCGGCAAGTGGGCCGACATCGGCAAGTTCAAGGGCCCGAACCTGCGCGGCCTCGCGGCGCGCGCGCCGTACTTCCACAACGGCTCGGCCGCGACCCTGCACGACGTGGTCGATTTCTACGACACGCGCTTCCACATCGGCATGACCGAGCAGCAGAAGAGCGACTTGGTGGCGTTCCTGTCGGCGCTGTAACCGCTTCGAAACCCGTTCGGGTTGGGCGTAGCGGGCGCCGCCGCGGACTTGCTTTCGCGGCGCCGCTCCGCGACGCTGGCGCAATGCCAAGACGCAACCGCCCGTCGTCCCGCACCGTGCGCAAATCCCGCGCGGAAAAGAAGCCCGCGAAGCGCAAGCACGAAGCTTCGCCACGCAACGAGGCGAAGAAGAAGCAGACCGCCCGCAAGCCGGACACGCGACACTTCGCCGATCCGCATGCCGAGCGCGAAGCGCAGCGCTACGAGCATCCGATTCCCAGCCGCGAAGCGATCCTCAGCGTACTGGCCGAGCGCGGCAGCCTGTTGCGCGCCGATGCGATTGCCGAAGCGCTGGGCATCCGCGACGATGTGCGCCGCGAAGCCTTGGACAAACGCCTGCGCGCGATGCTGCGCGACGGCCAGTTGCTGGAAAGCCGCCGCGGCGGATTGGCGCCCGCGGAACGCATCGGCCTGATCGCGGGCACGGTGCTGGCCAATGCGGAAGGTTACGGATTCCTGCGCCCCGACGAGGGCGGCGACGATTTGTATCTGTCGCCCGCGCAGATGCGGCAGGTGCTGCACGGCGATCGCGTGCTCGCTTCCGTGGTCGGTGTCGATCGTCGCGGACGCCAGCAGGGCGCGATCCGCGAGGTGCTGGAACGGCGCGCGCCGCGGCTGGTCGGGCGCGTGGTCGAGGAACACGGCGTGGTGGTGGTCGACCCCGATGATCGGCGCCTGCACCAGGACGTATTGATCCCGCCCGACGCGCGCAACGGCGCGCGCACGGGCCAGATCGTGGTGGCGGAAATCACCGATCCACCGACGCCGCAACGCGGACCGATCGGCCGCATCGTCAGCGTGCTCGGCGAACGCCTGCAGCCGTCGCTGATCGTCGAGATGGCGATCGAAAGCCACGGCCTGCCGCACGAATGGCCGATCGACGTGACGCGTGAAGCGGAAAAGGTCGAACCGCGCGTGACGCATGCTGAAACCGAAGGCCGCGTGGACCTGCGCAAGCTGCCGCTGGTCACGATCGACGGTGCCGATTCGCGCGACTTCGACGATGCGGTGTACGCGGAACCCGTGCGCGGCGGCGGCTTCCGGCTGATTGTCGCGATCGCCGACGTGTCGCACTACGTGCAACCGGAAGCCGCGCTGGACGACGAGGCTTACAAGCGCGGCACGTCGGTGTATTTCCCGGGCTTCGTGGTGCCGATGCTTCCGGAAACCTTGTCGAACGGCATTTGTTCGCTGAATCCCGAAGTCGACCGCCTGTGCATGGTCTGCGACATGCGCGTGGATAGCGACGGCGAAGTGACGCGCGCGAAGTTCTACCCGGCGGTGATGCGCTCGCACGCGCGGCTGACCTACGACGCGGTGTGGCAGGCCATCGGCGTGCGCGATGCGGAAGCGCGGCGCGGCCTGGGCAAGCTGCTGCCGCACATCGACCACCTGCACGCGCTGTACAAGGCATTCGATTCCGCGCGCAAGCGGCGCGGCACGATCGAGTTCGAAACCAGCGAGGTCGATTACCGGTTGGACGACAAGGGCGACGTGGTTTCGCTGGGCGCGCACGAACGCAACGACGCGCACAAGCTAATCGAGGAATGCATGATCGCGGCCAACGTGCAGGCGGCGATGTTCCTCGCGAAGAAGAAGATTCCGGCGCCGTTCCGCGTGCACGCGCCGCCGCCGGCCGACAAATACGAAGACCTGCTGGCGTTCCTGCGCGAATACAAATTGAAGATGCCGCCGCTGGCCGAAGTGAAGCCGCGCGATTTCGCGGCGCTGCTGAAGCGCGTGGCTGACCGCGCCGACGCCGAACTGTTCCGCAGCGTGTTGCTGCGCGCGCAGAGCCTCGCGAGCTACCAGTCCGCCAATCACGGGCATTTCGGGTTGGCGCTGGACGCCTACGCGCACTTCACCTCACCGATTCGCCGTTATCCCGACCTGCTGGTGCACCGCGCGATCCGCTACGCGCTGCTGGGCGGCAAGCCCGCCGCGTACCTCTACACCGAAAGCAAGATGGCGACGATGGCCGCGCACTGCTCGCGCACCGAGCGCCGCGCCGAGGAAGCCGAACGCGACGTGGACGAGCGCTACAAGTGTGCGTGGATGGAGCAGCACGTCGGTTCCGAGTTCGACGGCATCGTCACCGGCGTCACCTCGTTCGGGCTGTTCGTCGAACTGACCGAATCGAAAGTGTCGGGGCTGGTGCACATCACCCAGTTACGAAACGACTACTACCATTTCGACGCGCGCCGCCATGAATTGCGCGGCGAACGCACCGGGCAGGTGTTCCGTCTTGGGGACGCGGTGCGCGTGCAGGTGCTGCGCGCCAGCATGGAGGATCGAAAGATCGACTTCAGGATGGTGTCGGGGCGGGAGGAAGGTCGGCGCAAGTCAGACCACAAACACGGCAAGCGGCAATGAGCGAGGTGCCCGAACGGCTGCCGCTTTTCTTCCCCCTTCGATACGAAGGGGGATCGAGGGGGATGGCTTTTGCTCCGCACGGACACCCCCCCGCGCTGCGCGCCCGCGCTTCACGCGCGTTCGCTTCCGCTCCGCCCTTCCTGCGGAAGGGGGTGCAGCCATGAGCGAAACCTGGATCGTCGGCATCAATCCTGTCGAAGGCGCGCTGGCCAACGATCCCTCGCGCGTGCGCGAAGTGCTGGTCGAGCAGGGCACGCACAATCCGCGCGTCGCGGAACTGGTCAACGAAGCGAAACGTCTGGGCGTACGCGTGCACGCGCGGCCGCGCGCGATGCTGGACAAGGTATCCGGCCACGCGCGGCACCAGGGTGTGGCCGCGAACTACGAAGTGCCCGCCGCGAAATCCGAGCACGATCTCGCCGCTCTGCTCGGAATCGACAACGCGTTGTTCCTGGTGTTGGATGGTGTCACCGATCCGCACAACCTCGGCGCCTGCCTGCGCAGCGCGGTGGCGGCCGGCGCGACCGCGGTGATCGTGCCGAAGGATCGCGCGGTCGGCATCACGCCAGTGGTGCGGCGCGCGTCGGCGGGCGCGGTCGATCGCGTGCCGCTGGTCGAAGTGACCAACCTCGCGCGCGCGCTGCGCGAAATGAAGGACGCCGGCGTGTGGCTGACCGGCCTTGCCGGCGACGCGGACGCATCGCTTTACGACGTCGATCTCAAGGGCAAGGCCGCGCTGGTGATGGGTGGCGAAAGCGAGGGCATGCGGCGGCTGACGCGCGAGGCATGCGATCATCTGGCGCGCATTCCGATGCCGGGTGCCGATTCAAGGCAAGCTGTCGAAAGCCTCAACGTTTCGGTGGCGACGGGCGTCGCATTGTTCGAGGCGGTGAGACAACGCGGAGGAACGTCATGAGCGTGAACATCACCATCGACTGGACGGTCGTCGTCGGCCTCGTCGGCATGATCGTGACGCTGCTCGCCTATTTTTTTGTTGCAGGCGCAGAAGCTGCACGGCAACGGCCTGATCTATCAACTGATGAATGCCGTTGGCGCGCTCGGCGTCGCGTTGTCGCTGCTGTTCGGCAAGTTCAACCTGCCCGCGTTCCTGCTGGAAGTGGTGTGGCTCGCGATCAGCATCTACGGCATCATGGTGGCGCGCAGGATCCGGGTGCAGTAGCGGTCAGCGTTTCTTTCGCGCCGGCTTCTTCGCGGCCTTGCTGCGCCGCGCATCCCGGCGCTGTTCGCGGAAGGCCGCGTTGTACGCCGCAATCTCGTTGCGCAGGGTTTTCGACGCGGATTTGAGCCTGCCCGCGTCGATCGCCTTTTCCATGCGCTGCATCAGGTCCCAATCGTGGTAATCGCGGTACGGCTTCAGGTCCAGATCCTTCGGCACCTTCTTCAGCCGTTCATCGCCCACGCTCTTCACGTACTTCTGCATGAAGCGGTCGTATGCGCGCCATGAAATCCGTTCGGCGCGCACCGCGGCCTCCTCGGCGCGTGTCGCGATCTGGTGCGCGTGCAGGTAGTGCAGGTCGAGCTGGTCGATCAGCGTCTTCTCGACTTCCTCGTGCATGATCAGGAAGCGGTCGACTTCGATGGTGCGCCCGCGGTACTTGAAGCTGGTGGGCAGGTGGCGGTCGATGTAGATGGTCTTGCCGTCCATGCTGTAGCCGGCGAGGTAGGGAACGTCGTGGCTGCGGTCGAGTTTCTTCACGCGGCGCAGGATCGCGTCGAGCGCGCGGTCCAGCATCAGGCTAGATAGGAACCAGTTCGGCGTGTGCAACTTTGTATGCGGTGCGTCGGGATGGCAGGCGCGATCGAAATGCATGGACTTGGCTCCGTGGGATGACCGCGCGCAGCATACGCCGCCCGCGCCTCGTCGGCGCGGCTATGCTTGCGTGCCCGCGCAAGGATCGGATCGATGGACAAACGCTACGAGCGCATCTATGCCGCGATCGCCGCGATTCCCGCGGGGCGCGTCGCCAGCTACGGCCAGATCGCCGCGCGTGCCGGTTTGCCGGGCCGCGCCCGGCTGGTGGGCGCCGCGTTGCGCGACACGCCCGACGGCATGGAACTGCCGTGGTTCCGCGTGCTGCATTCCAACGGCACCATCGCGCTGCCGCGCGGCAGCCGCGGCTTCCGCGAACAATCCAGACGCCTGCGCGCCGAAGGCGTGGACGTGCGCGACGGCCGCGTCCCGATGCACGCGTTCGGGATGGATGCCGATCTCGACCGCGCCTTGTGGGGCCTCGACTGAGCACTCGATGCTTGACGGTTCACGCGCCGGCCGGTCTAATACGCGGTTCGTGATCGCCGTCCGCGCAACGTGGACACCGCAAGCGATCGCGCTGGTCCGGCCAGGTAGCTCAGTTGGTAGAGCAGGGGACTGAAAATCCCCGTGTCGGTGGTTCGATTCCGCCCCTGGCCACCATCCCTTCCTGATTTTCGAACAGATGCTCGCGCCTCGGCCTGCGCAGGTACGGGATTGTTCGTCTCATCCCTGAGACTCACCCCTCGCAGTGCTCAGGGCCAGCTTTCGCTGTCCGAATTCGTTCCCGACGAATTCGTCGGACCACGTGGTTCGATGACTCGCGCCAGCGTTGACACTCGCGCGATGAGGCGCAGGCACAGCCGCGTTGCGACCGCGGCCGTGCACGATTCACCTGCGCGCGATTACCAGGACGAACTGCTGGCCTTCGGCGAGGCCGCGTCCTGCAATCCGGAAGCCGCCTTGCCGGCATCCTGTTGCACCGCTGCGAGCGATTCCGACTTCAGGCCGGCTTGCGCATCGGTGAGTGCGCTCTCGAGTTTGGCGTGCAGTGCGTGATCGTTCGATGCGTCCGCAATCGCGCCCTTGCCCTGGCCCTTGCAGGGATCGCCCGCGGCGGCGTCAAAGCCGTTGCCGCCGGGACCGACGAGGCAGTTGATGACGTGGTGCAGGTGCGTGTGCGCCATCGCGACCGAGCTGGCGTTCTGCGCCATCAGCGCGTGGGCGTGCGCGGTGCTGATCTCGTTTTGCGCGGATGAGGTTTGGGCGTGCGCGGCGCATGCGGACGCGCCGAGCGCCAGGGTGATGCCGATAATGAGCAACCTGTTCATCGCTGCCTCCAGCCGTGTGTGTGGAAGGCGAATCGTACGCGCAAAAGTGTAAGCAGCGCGTGTAGTGGGCGCGGCGGCTCAGACCGTGTCGAACAGCGCCATGAAACCGTAATCCATGTGCTGCTGCATGTGGCAATGGAACAGCGTGAGGCCCGGCATGTCGGCGGTGAAATCGACTTCGGCGGTCTGGAACGGCGGCACCAGCACCACGTCCTTCATCACGCCCGCGGTCGGTTGGCCGTGCAGCTTCGTCAATTCGAAGCTGTGGCGGTGCAGGTGCAGCGGATGGATGTCGCCGCTGGCGTTGCGGAAGCGCAGGCGGTAGCGGCGCCCGAGTTTCAACGTGCGCATCACCGGCATGGTTTGCATGTCGAACGGCACGCCGTTGATCGCGTACACGTCGAAACCTTCCGCGCCGCTCTGGCGCGCGGTGATCAGCATGTCGATCACTTCGTCGGGCTGCGGCGGCTTGCGCTTCGGATCGGCGAACAGGCGATAGTCCCACATGAATTTCGGCGGTGCCTGCCACTGCGGCTTGCCGGTTGCACCTGCGTATTCGACCACGATGCCCATGCCGGCTTCGCGGTCGGCATCGGTGGTGTCGCCGAGCACCCACACGCCGGGGCGGTTCATCTCGACGATCGCGGAGATGCGTTCGGCGGTGCCGATCCACAGCACCGGCACTTCGGCCGGATGCGGCACGGGATTGCCGTCCAGCGCGACGACCTTGAAGGTGTGTCCGGGCAGCGAGAGGCTGCGGTTTTCCGTGGCGCTGGCGTTGACGACGTGCAGCATCACGCGTTCGCCGCGCTTCACCCGGATCGGTTCGCCATGGCCCAGCGATTTGCCGTTGATCGCGAACGCGTCATAGGCGAGCTCGTAGCCGGGCGGTACCTTGCCGGCGTTCGGATCGGCATGCGCGGCGATGGTGACGAGATCGAGTTCCATGCCGGAAGGCTCCATGAACGCCATGTCCATGTCGATGCGCGTGAGGTAGGGCATGAATTCCTTCAGCGTCAGGAATACCTCGCGGTCGTACGCGCCGGGATCGTGTCGCGGATCGATGTACACCGGTCCTGCGAGTCCGTTGTAAAGGCCGAGCGAAAGGTCCGCGCCCGCGCGGATGTGCGTGTGATAGAAGCGCAGGCCCGCGGGTCTGGGCGTGAACACGATGCGGCGATGGCCGCGCGCGGGTACGGGCGGCGTGCGTTCCTCGTCGGCGCCATCCACGCTGTCGGGCAGATATTGGCCGTGGAAATGCACTTGCTCGTGGTGGTCGGTGTCGTTGAACACGTCGACCGAGGTCTGCTGCCCTTGCTTCAGGCGCAGCAACGGGCCGGGGAAATCGCCGTTGTACATCGTGGTCGAGACGAACCGCTCGGGCGCCAGCTCCAGCACGCCGGTGGCAATGCGAAGCGTGTAGTCGGCCTTGCCGTCGAGGGGCGCGGATGGCGCGGGCGACATCGCGTGGCCCATGTCGGCTGCCACGGCGCCGGCGGCGGCTGGCAACATTCCGGCAGCAAGCGCGGACAGGCTGGCGGTCTTCAGGAAATCACGACGATCCATGGGCGTTCCGCTGACAACGCAAATGAGAATTATACGCGATTACGGCAAAGCGGAATGGCGGCGACGCGGCGCGATGACGGCGCGGCATGGCGTCAAAACGAGAGGGAAAGGTCAGGCTTTCGCGGCCGGACGCGGCTGGCGGCGATATCGGGTGCCGAGGATGAAATCCCACAGCCCGGTGGTCACGCCGAAGTTCGCGTCGGGATGGTAATGATGGATGTTGTGGAAGCCGGCCCAGCGGCGCATCGACGGACTCTTGAAGCGGTGCACGTGGATCACGACGTGGCTGGAGCCGTATGCCGCGTAGCCGGCGGCGATGACGCCCGCCAACAGCAACGCGTAGCCGGCCGGAATGACCAGCGCGAACAACGCGCCCAGCGCGCACATGAAAAGCGGCGGCATGAAGAACGGCAGCGCGTCGTAGCCGAGCGGGTCCACGTGGTGGCGCGTGTGTCCGGCTTCGAACGGACCGGTGTTGCCGTGGAACAGCCAGCGGTGCGCGGCGTATTCGATGAAGGTGAACGCGAACAGGCCGCAGAGCACCGTCACGGCTGCGGGCAGCAGGTGCATGCCGCCGTACCAGATGCCGGCCACGATCAGCGCCACGCTGATCAGCGCATCGCTGAGGAGTCCGGCGCGCAGGTTGAAGTGGCTGGTGGAAAGGCGCGCCAACGGACGCGCGATCCATTCCAGCGGCGCGGGCAATCGCCTCGCCGGCTTGGAGGATGCGTTCGGGTTGGCGGTAGCCTGGTGGGTCGACACGGTCAGGGCCAGCTCCTTCGGATAGGGGCGGTCGCGAGTGACCGGCGGTCAGCGCCTGATCAGCCGCCGCACCGCGCGACAAGTATAGTGAGAAACCCCAACAGCGGCGCGAGGTGGCTCGACATGAAAAAGTTCCCGAAAGTCGTGGGCTTGGCGATGTTGCTGGCGGCTGCCGCGGCGGCGCCCGCGATCGCGCAGCAAACCGACTCGGAACGCGCCGACCTGGCGCGCTACCAGAAGTACGCCGGCGCGCCGGTGGACAATGTCAAGTATTTCCAGATCAACGGTTTCCAGTATCTCGCGCCGGACAAGGTGGCGATCTGGTTCGGCGTCAACAAGTTGTACCTGCTGACCGTGCAGACCCCGTGCATCAATCTCGCGTTTGCGAACGGCATCGGGCTGACGGCAAAGAACAACACGCTCTACAAGGATTTCGACTTCATCACGTTCGACCACCAGCGCTGCAAGATCACCAGGATCGAGCCGGTGAACGAACTGAAGATGAAGCAGGATCGCGCGAAGGAGAAGCAGGCCGGCGCGCCGGCTTCGAGCGGCTAGCCGTCCGATTCGCCGAACAGGAAGCGCTGCATTTCGTTGGCCAGCATCGCGCGCGTCGCCGGATCGCGTGGCGACAGCCGGTGCTCGTTGATCAGCATCGTCTGGTACGCGAGCCACTGCTGCCACGCTTCGCGCCCGATGTGTTCGTAGATGCGCTGACCGAGTTCGCCCGGCCACGGCGGCCGGTCCAAGCCTTCGGTTTCCTGTTGCGTTTTTTGGCAGAACACGGTCCTGGTCATGAGCTTTGGTGGAAAGTCAGGCCATGGATGGCCGTGGTGGAGATTGCTTTGCACGTATGTTTCACGTTCGTGGAGCAGTTCATGGTGCGGCGATCATGGACGATCGCAAAAATTTGAGTACGGGTGCGGGAACGCCCAGTGTGGCGATTTCCGCCGCCGAGCACCAGCGCGAATCAGGATCGTCCGCGACGCGCGCAGGTGCGCGCACGCCGCGCCACTCGAGCGGCAACGCAAGCAGACGGAAGTGCGTGAACGTGTGTGTGATGCCGGGCAGCGTCGCGGCGATCGCGGCATCCAGCCGCGCGAGGCGCGACGCCAGCGGATTGGCCGCGTCCGCGTCGTTCGCTTCCGGGAAGCTCCACAGGCGCGGCCACACGCCTTGCGCGGGGCGGCGCTGCAGCAACACGCGATCGCGTTCGTCGCGCAGCACCACGAATACGATGTGCTTTTCCGGCAATGCGCGCGCCGGCCGGGGTGCGGGAATCACGCCGGTGAGATTCTCGCGGTGCGCGATGCAGTCGCGTGATTGCGGACATTCCGCGCAACGCGGATTGGTGCGCGTGCACACGGTCGCGCCGAGATCCATGATCGCCTGCGTGTAATCCGCGGCGCGCGCCGCCGGCGTGTGCGCTTCGGCGTGCGACCACAGGGCCTGCTCGACGCGGCGTTCGCCGGGCCAGCCGCGGATGCCATGGAAACGCGCCAGCACGCGCTTGACGTTGCCGTCCAGGATCGCGTGGCGTTGCCCTGCGCTGAGCGCCAGGATCGCCGCGGCGGTGGACCGCCCGATGCCCGGCAACGCCGCAAGCGATTCGAAATCGCGCGGCAACTCGCCGCCATGCTGCGCGACGCACTGCCTGGCCGCCGCATGCAAATGCCGCGCGCGGCGGTAGTAACCGAGCCCCGACCACAGCGCCATCACCTGGTCTTCGGGCGCCGCAGCCAGCGCGGCAATGTCCGGAAGCGCCTGCACGAAGCGTTCGAAATACGCAATGACGGTCGCGACCTGCGTCTGCTGCAGCATCACTTCCGAAATCCAGACGCGGTATGGCGTGCGGGGATGTTGCCACGGCAGGTCGTGGCGGCCGTGGCGGTCGTACCAGTGCAACAGCCGCTGCGCGAATCCGTCCATTCAATGTGCGGTGGACGATGCGGCGGCGGGTGAACCCGCGGACGCGGCGCTGGCGGCCGATGCCGGTTCAAGGTCGGGTCCTGCGCTGAAACTCAGACCCGTGGCTTTCAACCAACCGAGATCGAGTTTCTGCACCTCGGCCTCGCCGGTGAACGGCAGCGGCCCGGGCGGATGCTGCGGCGACGCGGCGAGCAGCCGCTGCCACCAATCGCCGAATTCGGTCGGTTGCAGGTGGAAGCTGGCGCGCGAATTGTCGCCGTGGATGTTCACCGCGATGCCGAGCGGTGTGCTTCCGGAAGGCGGCAGCACTTCCAGCGCAATCTTGTCGACGGTCATTGCGTCTTCGCGCGGTGCGGGCGCAGGCGCCGATCCGCTGGCGGGAGCGCTGCCCGGCGCGGCCGGCGGGGCGAGCGACGGATAATGCAAGTCGCCGTGCAGATGCAGGGCGACGGCCTCGCCGCCACTCCACTGCCCCTGGCCTTCCAGTTGCAGGGAAGCGCCGCCTTGCTTGCCGAATGCTATCCGGATCGGATTGAAGTCGATCGTGCCGTCGTGCGGAGAAGACGGCACGGTCTCGAGGCTGCCGATGATCTGGCGGCCGTCGCCGCTGCGCGCCGACGCGTCCATCCGGAATGGCCGTCCCGGCACCAGCTCGCCGGTATCGACGCCGAGTTCGAACAGCAAGGGCGCGCCGCCGTTGGTCAGCGTGCCGCCGGTCATGTGCACGCCGGCCGCGATGGTCGGCAACCGCGGCGGCCCCTTGTGGCTTGGCAGGCGCATCAGCAGCGCCTTCAATTCGGCGAGATCGATGCGCGGGTCCTCCACCTCGACGCGTTCGATCGCGACGTCGCCGTGCAGCAGCGCGCGCCATGGCACCACGATGGTCGCGCCATTCGCCTGCAGGAACGGCGTCGCGGAACCGGAGTTGGTGAGGCTGAAGCTCCGCATCCGCACGGCCGGGCGCGGGAACAGCGTCGGTTCGGCCGCGGATTGCATGTCCAGCTTGATGCCGACGCTGGCCAGCTCGCGTTCCAGCAGGTCGGTGAAGCGCTGCGGTTGCAGCAGTGCCTGCACGTGGATCGCGAGTGCCGCCAGCAACGCCAGCACGACCACGCCGATGCCCAGCGCGACCCAGCGCATGCGGTGTCGCTGCCATGTGGCGGGCGCTTGCATCCCGGTCTCAGGCCGCGCCCGGAAGCAGTCCGTCGACGAACGCGCGCGGATCGAAAATGCGCAGGTCCTCGGCGCGTTCGCCGAGTCCCACGTAACGGATCGGCAGCGCGAATTCGCGCGCCAGCGCGAACACCACGCCGCCCTTGGCGGTGCCGTCGAGCTTGGTGACGACCAGTCCCGTCACGCCGACGGTGTCGATGAACTGGCGCACCTGGTTGATCGCATTCTGGCCGGTAGTGCCGTCGATCACCATCAGGATTTCGTGCGGCGCATCGGCGTCCAGCTTGCCGACCACGCGCTTGACCTTGGCCAGTTCGTCCATCAATCCGGAGCGCGTGTGCAGGCGGCCGGCGGTGTCGGCGATCAGCACGTCGTTGCCGTGCGCGATGCCCATCTGCAGCGCGTCGAAAATCACGCTGGCGGAATCCGCGCCCTGGCCTTGCGCACACACCGGAATGCCGAGCCGGCCCGCCCACTCCTGCAATTGCGCGACCGCGGCGGCGCGGAAGGTGTCGCCGGCGGCGAGCAGCACGTCGCGCTGCTCGTTCTGGAAACGCCGCGCCAGCTTGCCGATGGTCGTGGTCTTGCCGACGCCGTTGACGCCGACGACCAGCAGCATGAAAGGTTTGCGGCCACCCACGTCGAGACGGCGCGCGACCGGTTCCAGCATTGCGACCAGCCGGGCGCGCAACGCTTCGCGCAGCGCGGTCGCGTCTGCGAATTCGCGCTTGTGCATGCGCCGGCGTAGATCGTCGATCAACTCGCCGGTCGCGGAGACACCGACATCGGCAGACAACAGGGTGATTTCGAGTTCGTCCAGCAGTTCATCAGACAGCACGGGATTGCGCGAGAACAGCGACGTCAGGCCGCGCGCGAACCCGCTGCCGGAAAGCCGCTCGCGCCAGCCGCGCCGCGGCTGCGATTCGCTGGCCATCAAATCGTTCGGTCCGGACGCCACGTTCGGCAGCGGTGCTTCGGGCAGCGTCGCGGGCCCGACGTGGCGGCGCGGCGGCTGGCCGGTGGATGATCCGGGATGCGGAAAGTCGGGCGCGGTCCTCGATTCATCGGGCAACGCGGATGCCGGATCGGGGCGCGGCTTGCGGCCCGCGAGCTTGTTCCACAGGTTCGGCATGGGCAGGTCGTGGGTTAGAGTGTGCGGAATGCTAACACCGGGTGTATTAATGCGATCCTCCTTGATCGCAGCTTCGTTCATTGCCGCGCGAGACTCCAGGGCGACGCAATCTTCGAGTCTACCTCGGCCATCCATGGCCTGACTTATCACGAAAGCCGCATGAACAAGCATCATCGTGGCGCCACGCCACCGGGGCGCATCCACATCATCGGCGGCAGCCTGCGGGGCTCGCGGCTGGCGGTGCCGGTGCTGGCGGGCTTGCGGCCGACGCCGCAGCGTTTGCGGCAGACCTTGTTCGACTGGCTGGCGCCGGTGATCGTGGGCGCGAACGTGCTGGATGCTTTCGCCGGCAGCGGCGCGCTGGGCATCGAAGCGCTGTCGCGCGGCGCGCGCAGCGCTACGTTCATCGAACGCGACGGCGCGCAGGCACGCGCGATCGAAGCGGATCTTGCGCGCCTGCACCAGACCAATGCCGACGTGCGTTGCGGAGATGCGCTGCGGATCCTCGCGGAACCGGCGAGCGCGGCGTTCGACGTCGTGTTCGTCGATCCACCGTTCGACCTGGGCCTCTGGGGCGAGGCCGCGACGTTGCTGGACACGAATGGCTGGCTCGCGCCACAGGCGTGGGTCTATGTGGAGTCGGGCAACACCGACGAATGGACTGCGCCCGCGCACTGGCGGCTGCATCGGCAGCGCGATGCCGGCGCGGTGCGCGGAACGCTGTATCGCGCCGGCGCGGCGTGATGCTTGCCGCAATCCCGCGCTGCCACGCCGCATCGCAAGATGGCACAATGGGCGCATGGGGAAGCGCCAGCCATCTCGTTCGAATCCACGCATCGCGGTGTATCCGGGCACGTTCGACCCGATCACCAATGGCCATGGCGACCTGGTCTCGCGCGCGGCACCCTTGTTCGATCGCTTGATCGTCGCGGTTGCGAAGTCGAGCGGCAAGGCGCCGCGGTTCGAAATGGATGAGCGCGTCGAACTTGCGCGCGCCGCGCTGCACGGCATCCCGAACGTCGAAGTGCGCGGCTTCGATACCTTGCTGGCGCGTTTCGTCAGCGAATGCGGCGCCGGCGTGATCCTGCGCGGCCTGCGCGCCGTATCGGATTTCGAATACGAGTTCCAGTTGGCCAGCATGAATCGGCACCTGATTCCGCAGGCCGAAACCCTGTTCCTGACGCCGGCGGAGGAATGGGGTTTCATTTCATCGTCGCTGGTGCGCGAAATCGCCAGCCTCGGCGGCGATGTTTCAAAATTCGTCCATCCGGCTGTCCAGAAGGCACTGCGTCAACGTTGGCGCAAGCCGGGGAGGGGGGTCGGCAGTCCCGTTGTTTCACGCAAGTCATCGAGGTGATCGTCATGCGCAAATTCCTTTTCATTGCCGCCATCACGCTACTGGGCACGCTGGGCCTCAGCGCCTGCCAGAAGAGCGACCAGGGCGAAACCACCGCCCAGGCGAAAGCCACGCGGCCCACCGAAGCCGATGTCGACGCGGCGATCAAGGCGTGCCAAGCCAAACATCCCAAGGCGGCTCCGGCCGCATCGGGAACCGCCGCCGCTGCGGATACGTCCGACCAGGACAGCTGTTCCCGCGCGAACGTTTCGGCCGCAACCTGGCAGGCGTACATGCAGCAGGTCGTCGAAGCGAACATGGGCGACATCACCAACCCGCCGTACGCGTACTTCGTGCCGTCCGGCAAGTATCCGGACAACCAGGACGCGATCTCGCGCGTGCAGGACAGCCTCAATGGCACGGTCGGTGCCACGGTGCTGCCGGGCAACATGGTCGCGGTCGGCGGTCCGGATTCCGCGACCACCGCGCAGGTTCTGGAAACGGCGTTCAAGAATGCCTCGCCGGGATCCTTCAAGGGCGTGGTGGTGCTGTTCGTCGGTGACAAGGCCGACGAGGCCGCGGTTAAGGCGGCGATCGATCCGAGCGGCGCGACGTTCAAGTTCGCGCAGATGTAACGAAGAGCCGGGACTCGGGACCGGGGACCAGCAAGCGCGGCTTCGTCGGCGCTCTTGGGCTGCGCCGCACATTGGCGCGGGTGACACTGATCCTCTCGCATTTGTTTCTTCGAGCCGAGCGGCCAAGCCGGATGGCTTCGTCTCGGCTCCGGTCTCTCATGATCTCCGGTCCGGGGTCCCCGGTCCCGAGCTCCATCATGCGATAATCGCGGTTTTGCGCCGTCAGGCGCCGACATCCGCGCGCCATGCAGCAGATCCGCAACTTCTCCATCATCGCTCACATCGATCACGGCAAGTCCACGCTGGCCGACCGCATCATCCAGATTTGTGGCGGCCTCAGCGAGCGCGAAATGGAAGCACAGGTGCTGGACGACAACCCGATCGAGCGCGAGCGCGGCATCACCATCAAGGCGCGTTCGGTGTCGCTGCCGTACACCGCGCGCGACGGGCAGGTGTATGAATTGAACTTCATCGACACGCCGGGGCACGTGGATTTCTCCTACGAAGTCTCGCGTTCGCTGGCGGCGTGCGAGGGCGCGCTGCTGGTGGTGGACGCGGCGCAAGGTGTCGAGGCGCAGTCGGTCGCCAATTGCTACACGGCGGTCGAGATGGGCCTGGAAGTGGTGCCGGTGCTGAACAAGATCGACCTGCCCACGGCCGACATCCCGAAAGTCAAGGAGGAAATCGAGGCGGTGATCGGCATCCACGCCGACGACGCGGTCGCGATCAGCGCCAAGACTGGCGAGAACGTGCGCGACGTGCTGGAGGCGATCGTCGCACGCATTCCGCCGCCGAAGCCGCGCGACACCGACAAGCTGCAGGCGCTGATCATCGATTCGTGGTTCGACAATTACCTGGGCGTGGTTTCGCTGGTGCGCGTGATGCAGGGCGAGATCAAGCCGCGCGACAAGCTTCTGGTGATGTCGACCGGACGCACGCACGAAGTGGATCAGGTCGGCGTGTTCACGCCCAAGCGCACGCGCACCGAAAAACTCGGAGCGGGCGAAGTCGGTTTCGTGTGCGCGTCGATCAAGGACGTGCACGGCGCGCCAGTCGGCGACACGCTGACGCTGGCCAGCGATGCGGCGACGAAACCGCTGCCCGGTTTCCAGCACATGCAGCCGCGCGTGTTCGCGGGTTTGTTCCCGGTGTCGGCGGACGATTTCCCGGCGCTGCGCGAAGCGCTCGACAAATTGCGCCTCAACGACGCCGCGCTGTTCTTCGAACCCGAGTCATCGGAAGCGATGGGTTTCGGTTTCCGCTGCGGCTTCCTCGGCATGCTGCACATGGAAATCGTGCAGGAGCGCCTCGAGCGTGAATACGACCTCAACCTCGTCACCACCGCGCCGACCGTTGTCTACGAGGTAATGAAGACCGACGGCGAGACGATGCTGCTGGACAATCCGGCCAAGCTGCCGGCGTCGCCGCTGGTCGAGGAAATCCGCGAGCCGATCATCGTGGCCGATATCCTGACGCCGCCCGAGCACGTCGGTGCGGTCATCACGTTGTGCGAGGAAAAACGCGGCGTGCAGCGTTCGATCCAGTACCTCGCCTCGCAAGTGCGCATCTCCTACGAAATGCCGCTGGCCGAAGTGGTGCTGGATTTCTTCGATCGGCTGAAATCGGTCAGCCGCGGCTATGCGTCGATGGACTACCACTTCGACCGCTTCGAAGCCGGCCCGTTCGTGCGGGTGGACGTGCTGATCAACGGCGACCGGGTGGACGCGCTTTCGCTGATCGTGCATCGTGCGCAGGCCGACCGGCGCGGGCGCGAACTGGTCGAACGGATGCGCGAATTGATCCCGCGGCAAATGTTCGACGTGGCGATCCAGGCCGCGATCGGCGGACAGGTGATCGCGCGTTCGACGGTGAAGGCGCTGCGCAAGAACGTGCTGGCCAAGTGCTACGGCGGCGACGTTTCGCGCAAGAAGAAGCTGCTGGAGAAACAGAAGGAAGGCAAGAAGCGGATGAAGCAGGTCGGCCGCGTGGAGATTCCGCAGGAAGCGTTCCTGGCGGTGCTCAGGACTGACAAATGATTTCCCCTCTCCCGCTTGCGGGAGAGGGTGGCGCGGAGCGCCGGGTGAGGGGAAGTCTTCGCGAGGTTTTCCCCATCCGCCTTCGGCACCTTCCCCCCCGCAAGCGGGGGAAGGGAACAATGAGGCGTCGGCTTTTGCCGGAATGACGAAAGGCACTGGATCACGGATTCCGTTGCCGATAAAGCTGGCAGCGGCTTCGGAATGACGAATCAAGCATAGGCATCGACGCGTGGCGACGAACAAGGAACAGGTAGTGAAAAAAGACGCATTGGGTACCGTGGTGCTGGTGGCGATCGTCGCGATCTGCCTGTACGTCTGGTACAAGACTTCCGACTTCGCGCTGGCGCTGGTGCTGATCACCGCGGCGTTCTTCGTGATCTGGGTGGTCGATCGCGTCGCGTTCGCGCGCCGCCGCCGGGAACAAGCCGCGGCGGAAGGGCAGAAGCCGCACGAGCCGATGCTGGTCGATTACGCGCGGTCGTTCTTTCCGGTGATCCTTGCAGTGCTGCTGTTCCGCACCTTCCTGCTGGAGCCTTTCCGGATTCCCTCGGGTTCGATGATGCCGACCCTGCTGGTCGGCGATTTCGTGCTGGTCAACAAGTTCGCCTACGGCCTGCGCCTGCCGGTCAGCAACACCAAGATTCTCGACACAGGCGAGCCGAAGCGCGGCGACATCGCGGTGTTCCGCTACCCGGAAAATCCGAAAGAGGATTACATAAAGCGCATCATCGGCGTACCGGGCGACACCATCAAGGTCGTCGGCGAGGAGGTTTTCGTTGACGGCAAGCGCGTGCCGCAGACGCTGGTCGGGGAATATCACGGCACCGACAAGATCAGCCTGCAGATGGAAGAAAACCCCAACATGTCGCCGGTCCAGCTTTACAGCGAGGATCTAGAGGGGATCAGGCACTCGACGTTGCACTTCCGCTACACCGAAACCTACAACTGCATCGGTGCGGGCGGCATGCTGACGCCGGACGGCGGTTGCGAGTGGAAGGTGCCGCAGGGCGCCTACTTCGCGATGGGCGACAACCGCGACGACAGCGCCGACAGCCGCTTCTGGGGCTTCGTGCCGGAAAAGAACCTGGCCGGCAAGGCGTTCTTCATCTGGTTCAGCCTCGCCGACTGGCACCGCATCGGCACCGTGTTGCATTAAGCTTCCGGCGTCCGGCCTGCAAGGGCGCAGGCTGCCGCGTGCTTCGGCGCGCCGGCGACGGTGGACTTTCAACCAACTGCTGGGGGCGGCTCAATGAAACGTCAATCGGGCATTACCCTGATCGGGTTCGTGATCATTCTCATCATCGCGGCGTTCTTCGCGTACACCGCGATGAAACTCGTGCCTGCCTACATGGACTACCTGAACGTGTCCAAGGCGCTGAACACGGTTGCCACGCAATCCAGCTCGGGCAACATGAGCGTGGAAGACGTGCACCGGCAACTCGACACGCAGCAGCTCTCGCAATATTTCGCCGACGAGGACATCGCGGACAAGAACATTTCCGTGGTCAGCATGCCGAACGGCGGCACGTCGCTGAAGCTGAGCTACGACAAGAAGATTCCGTGGATCTACAACATCGATTTCCTGGTGCACTTCGAGAAGTCGGTACCGTTGAAGACGCAGCAAACAGCGCAGGAGTGACGTGAAACTCGGCTACCGCTTCGCCGACGAGGCCCTGCTGAATCTCGCGCTGACGCATCGCAGCGCGGGGCGCCCCAACAACGAGCGGCTGGAATTCCTGGGCGACGCGCTGGTCAATCTCGTCGTCGCCGAGATGTTGTTCGATACGCGTCCGCGCGCCAACGAAGGCGAGCTTTCGCGGTTGCGCGCGCAGCTCGTGAGCGAACCCGCCCTGGCTGCGCGCGCGCGCGAACTGCAACTGGGCGACGCATTGAAGCTCGGCTCGGGCGAACTCAAGAGCGGCGGCTTCCGGCGCGATTCCATCCTCGCCGATGCTTTCGAAGCACTGGTCGCAGCCATCTACCGTGATGGTGGATTCCACGCCAGCCGCAACTGGTTGCGCCAGGTGTTCGCCGAGACGGTTGCCGCGGCCGGGCCGCCGCAAAAGGATCCGAAAACGCGCTTGCAGGAATGGTTGCAGGCGCGCGGCCTGCCGCTGCCGCATTACGAATTGCTGGCAGAGCACGGCGAGGAACATGCGCGACAATTCGACGTCGCCTGCGTGGTCGAACAACCGCAGGCCGCACGCTTCGAGGGCCGCGGCGCCAGCCGGCGTGCGGCGGAGCAGATTGCAGCAGACGCAGCCCTCGAATATCTGGAACAGGCGCTGGCATGAGTGAATCCTTCCGTTGTGGAAGCACGGCGATCGTCGGGCGGCCGAATGTCGGCAAATCCACGCTGCTGAATGCGCTGATCGATGCGCATCTCTCCATCGTGACGCCGCGCGCGCACACCACGCGCCAGCGTATCCTTGGCATTGCCAATCCGGCGGGCGGGCAAATCGTCTACCTCGATACGCCCGGGCTGCATCGCGAGGCAAAACGCGCGATCAATCGCAGTTTGAATCGCGCGGTGCACGCCGCCATTGCCGATGCCGATCTGGCGGTGCAGGTGGTCGCGGCGGGGCATTGGGACGACGAGGACGCCGCCGTGTACGCGGCGCTGGCGGAGCGCGCGATCCCCCGCCTGCTGGCGGTGAACAAGGTCGACCGCATCGCGGACAAGTCGAAGCTGCTGCCATTCGTGGAAGGGCTCACGCGCGACCGCAGCTGGGACGAGGTGTTCCTGATCAGTGCCGAGAAGCGTTCCGGGCTTGGCGAACTGGAGCGCGCGATCCTTGCGCGCTTGCCGGGGGGCGAGCCGAGCTACGACACCGACACCTACACCGACCGCAGCGAACGTTTTCTCGTCGCCGAACTGGTGCGCGAACAATTGATGCGCCAACTCGGCGAGGAATTGCCCTACGCGACCACTGTCGAGATCGAACGCTTCGAGGATCGTCCCGACGGTGTCACCGAGATCGCCGCAGTGGTGTGGGTGGAACGCGAGGGCCAGAAGGCGATCGTGATCGGCGCCGGCGGGCGTCGCGCCAAGGCCATCGGCAGCGCGGCGCGGCGCGCCATCGAAGCCTTGCTCGACCGCAAGGTCTTCCTCAAGTTGTGGGTGCGCGTGCGCGCCGGCTGGTCGAATGACGAGGCGGCGTTGAGGCAGTTCGGCTACGAATAGAAAAGGGTCGAGGGGTGAGTAGCGAGGGTGTGTTTCGAATGACCTCGCAAAGCGACAATTTCCGAAGGCCTCATGGCGCGCCCTCACTACTCGTCCCTCGTCCCTCGCTACCATGCGCATCACCCAGCAACCCGCCTACGTGCTGCACTCCCGCGCGTGGCGCGAAACCAGCCTGCTGCTGGAAGCCTTCACGCGCGACCACGGCCGCGTCGGTTTGGTCGCGCGTGGCGTGCGCAGCGCGCGCGCGCGCTTGCCGCGCTCCGCGCTGGAGCCCCTGCAGGCCTTGCAACTGGACTGGTCGGGGCGCGGCGAGTTGCAAACCCTGACGGCGGCGGAACCCGTGCGGAATCCGCCCGCGCTGCGGGGCGAGGCGTTGATGTCGGCGATGTACGTCAATGAGTTGATGGTGCGGCTGACCGCGCGCGACGATCCGCATCCGGCGTTGTTCCGGCGCTACGCCGGTTTGCTGGACGAACTGGCATCGACCCGCCCGCTGGCGTGGAGCCTGCGCCGCTTCGAGCGCGACCTGCTGGCGGAGACGGGCTACGCGTTGCAACTCGAAACCGAAGCCGGAACCGGCGCGCCCGTCGAGCCTGCGCTGGCCTACGACTATGTGCCGGAAGTGGGCCCGGTCGCGGCGCTGGGTTCCACCGGCAGCGGCACGCGCGTACGCGGCAGCGCGCTGCTGGCGCTGGCGGCGGATGCGGCGCCGCCGGATGCGGAAGACCTCGCCGCGCTGCGCCGCCTGATGCGCACCCTGATCGGCGCGCAGGTCGGCGAGCGCGGCTTGCAGTCGTGGCGCGTGCTTGGCGGACTGCGTTCGGGCGATCGCCCCTGACCGCTCAATCCCCGTTCAATTTCGCGTGGAGCGTTTCGCGGGTTTTCCGCAGGGCCTTGGCGAATCCGTCCATGGCCGCATTGACGCGGCCGCCATCGGTGCCGGGAGCCAAGGCATCGTGCAGGGCGCCGCATGCGCGCGCGAGCGCGGTGGCGCCGCAAAAGCCGCACGAGGCCAGCAGCCGGTGCAGGGTCGGACGCAACGCGTGCGGATCACCGGCGCTGCGCTCGAACTCGTCCTGGATGCGCGGCAGTTCCTGTTCGGCGAACAGGCGCCGCAGGCGTTCGACGGCCGAATGCGAACCGCAGGCGCGCAAGGCGTTGTCGTCGTCGAGCGCGTTCGCCTCGCAGCCGAATTGCGCCAGCACGCTCCGCAGTTCTTCGAATGCAACAGGCTTGGGCAGCACCTGCGCGAAGCCGGCCGCCAGCAACATCGTCCTGACGCCGTCGGGTTCGGCGGTGGTGGCGAGCGCCGGCGGAAAGGGCGCCGCGGCATCGCCACGCAGCGCCGCGAGCACCGCTTCGCCGTTCATGCCGGGCAGGTGGTGATCGAGGATCAGCAGGTTCCAGTGACCTGCGCGCGCCCGCGCGAGGGCGCCAAGGCCGTCGGCGCAGGCGGTGGGCTCGCCCCCGCAGGCGCGGATGGCTTCGCAGAGGAACTCCCGGCTGACCGCGTCGTCCTCGGCCAGGAGTACCCGGAAGCGGGCCGCCTCCTTGTCCATGGCTTGTCCCATTGGCGAATCCACGACAGCTGCCTGCTGCGGGCCGCCGGGTTCCCTTAGCTTCCGTTCGGCCACGCGCTGGCACAATCCGGTTCAGTTTATCGAAAAGGACCGTCGTGGCAAGTTGGCGCTCGTGCCTCGTGGCTGCGTGCCTGATGCTGGCTTGCGCGTGCGCGCAGGCCGCCGTGCAGCTGCAGGCGGAGACGCTCACGCTGCCCGGCGTGCAACTGGCCAAGGTCAACGCGCAAGCAACGCTCGGTCCCGACGGCAGGCCGGTGCTGCACATCGACGCGGCCAAGGTCTCGATCCCGTCGCTGGGTTGGCGCGATGTCGCCCTCAGCCTGCAGGGCGAACCGCAGCGGGCCGACGGCAGCGCCTGGAAATTCGTTGGCCGCGTCACCACGCAGAGGGCGCCTGGCAATGCCTTGGCCGACGCCGGCCTCACCATCCTCTACGACCGCGAGGGCGGCACCATGGAGGTGGATGTGGTGCAGGGCAAGAGCAGCCTCGATGCGCAATTGCCGCTCGACCAGCCTTCGCACCTGCAGGTGAAACTGGCCGCGATCCCGTTGGCGTGGCTGAAGGGCGTGCTTGCCGCGGCGTGGCCGGACGGGCGGCTCAACGGCGGAACGCTGGCCGGCAACGTGGCGCTGGACCTGGCCCAGGACGGCACGCGCGCATCCGGCCGCGTCGCGGTCAGCGGCGCCGACCTCGACAGCAAGAGCGGCACGATGGCGGCGCAGAAGCTCGGCGCCGAGGGCAACTTCAGGATCGATACCGGGCTGGCCGCGACGACCGTGATGTGGGACGGCCAGTTGCGCGGCGGGCAACTGCTGCTTGGCCCGCTGTTCGCGCAACTGCCGCAAAGCCCGGTCGCGCTGCATGTCGCGGGCAGCCTGGGACCCACGGGCATCGCCCTGGATTCGCTGGATTTCGACGATCCCGAGGCGCTGCGCCTGTCGGGCAGCATCGGCTTCGACCGCCGCGGCAGCCTCGACAAACTCGCGTTGAGCCATTTCGCGGCGACGCTGCCTGCCGCCTACACGCGCTACGGCACCACCCTGGTGCGTAGCCTGACGGGATTCGAATCACTCACGACGTCGGGGAGCTTCAGCGGTTCGCTGGACATGGATGCCAAGGGACCGCACGTCATCGATCTGGTGGCGAAGGACGTCACGCTCGACAGCCATGGCGCGGGCCTCGACGTGGACGGATTCGACGGCGGCATCGATTGGCGCGCGGGTGCCACGCGGCCCGCGACGCAGTTGAAGTGGAATGCGCTTTCGCTTTATCGGCTGGCCTTCGGTTCCGCCAGTTTCGGCCTGAAGGACGAGGGCGGCGCCTTGTCCTTGCGCGCGCCCGTCGACGTGGCGTTGTTCGGCGGCACCTTCCAGGTGGCGCGGTTCGAGTGGCGGCCCGACGAAGCGAAGTCGCAGCGCCTGTCCGCGGCGTTCTCGGTCAGCAACGTCGACGTCAACCAGTTGTGCACGGCGCTCGGTTGGCCCGCGTTCGGCGGCAAGCTCGGCGGTGCGGTGCCGGACCTGGTTTATCGCGGCGACAATCTTGTCTTCGGCGGCGGCCTTTCGCTCAATGCCTTCGGCGGCTCGGTGAGCGTCACCAACCTCAGCATGCAGCATCCGTTCGGCCCTGCGCCCGAACTCGCCGCCGACATCGACATGGACCAGCTCGACCTGGCCCAGCTCACCAGCGTGTTCGGCTTCGGGCAGATCACCGGGCGGATGGACGGCGACATCCACGGCCTCAAGTTGGTCGGCTGGAAACCGGTGACGTTCGACGCCGACCTCACCGCGAACGGCGGCGGCAAGATCAGCCAGAACGCCATCAAGAGCCTCACCGAAGTCGGCGGCGGCGGCATCGCCGCCGGCTTGCAGGGCATGGCGCTGCGCCTGTTCAAGACCTTCGGTTATTCGCGGATCGGCCTCAGCTGCAAACTGGCGAACGGCGTGTGCAGCATGGGCGGGATTTCGCCCGACCCGGATGCGGACGGCAACGGCTACACGATCGTGGAAGGCAGCGGCTTGCCGCGGATCACGGTGATCGGGCACGAGCGTTCGGTGGACTGGGTGACGCTGGTCAGCCGCCTGAAGTCGGTCACGGAAGGCAACGCGCCGGTGATCGACTGACGCGGTGCGGCTTCACGATTTGCATGCAATCGCCCGGAGAAACTGCGCTGCCGCACCGTCGTGTAGACTCCCGAAAACGGCCGTCCCGGCCCCCGCTTTGCACCCGGAGATTCCTGATGCGCAAGCCCCTGTTCGCAGTCGCCGCCATGCTCGCCTTGCTGGCCGGATGCGTGACCATCAACGTGTACTTCCCGGCCGCGGCCGCGCAGAAGGCTGCGGACCAGGTCATCAGCAACATCATGGGACCGGCCAGCGGAAGTTCCGCGCCCGCACCCGCGGGCAGCACGCAGCCGCCATCTTCGGGCGCCGGCAATCCGTCGCAGCGCGAGCCGCTGGCGATGCGCATGCTGGACGCCGTAATTCCAGCCGCGAACGCCGCGGAGCCGGCCGCGAACCTGGACGTCCAGACGCCCGCGATCGAGGCGATCGAAGCGCGCATGCGCAGCCGGTTCCATTCCACGCTCAAGGGCCTGTTCGAATCCGGCGCCATCGGCCTGACCCACAACGGCGACGTGGCAGTGCATGACGCCTCGAAGATTCCGCTGGCGCAGCGTTCCCAGGCGACCCAGGCGGTGGCTGCCGAGAACAGCGACAGGGCGGATCTGTACAAACAGATCGCGATTGCCAATGGCCATCCGGAATGGGCGCAGCGCATGCGCGAGGCCTTCGCCCAGCAATGGATCAACCGCGCGCAGGGCGGCTGGTATTACCAGGACGCATCCGGGAACTGGCAGCGGAAATAGCTGCGGTTGCGTTCACGCGTCAGCGGGTTGAATCCCGTCGCTGGCGCAGAAGTGCACCGGTTCACGTTATTCGCCGCCGTCGCAGCGCATCATCCGATGACGCTGCGGGGGATTACATGCGAATCGGCCTCATGGTGGATGCCACTTGCGACCTTCCACGCAAGTTCATCGACGACCACCAGATCATCATCATGCCGATCACGATCAGGATCGACGCGCACACCTTCGTCGATGTGCACGATCTCGAGGCGACGGAGAGCTATTGCCGAAGCGAACTCGGCAAGCGCGGGCACGCCGCCGAGACCGCGCCGCTTTCCGTCGACGAAATCCGCGAACTGTTCCTCGGCAAGCTGGTGCTGGATTACGACGCGGTGTTCTGCCTCACCGTCACGTCAACGCGCAGTCCGATCTTCGCCAATGCGACGCAAGCCAGCTTCGCGATCCTCGGCGCTTACCGGCCGATTCGCCAGGCCGCTGGCAACAATTCGCCTTTCCTGATGCGCGTGATCGACAGCAAGAGCCTGTTCGCGGGGCAGGGCATCAGCGCCATCGAGGCCACGCGGCTGATCGCGGCGGACGCCAGCCCCGGGCCGATCCGCGAACGGCTCGCCGAAGTCGCCGCGCAAACCTATGCCTACATGCTGCCGCGCGACCTGCACTACCTGCGCGCGCGTGCGCGCAGGAAGGGCGACCGCAGCGTCGGGCTGCTCAGCGCCACGCTCGGTACGGCCCTCGACATCAAACCCATCCTGCAATGTTTCCAGGGCGAAACGCGGCCCGTGGCCAAGGCGCGCGGTTTCGATCACGGCGCCGAAGTGCTGTTCGCGCATGCGGCGCGCGCGGTGAAACGCGGATTGCTGGTTCCGGCGCTGTGCGTCAGCTACGGCGGGAACCTGGCGGAACTGGAAACGTTGCCCGGCTACGCAAGCCTGGCCGACGCGTGCAACGAAGCGGACGTCACGCTCTACCGCAGCATCATGAGCATCACCGGCATGGTCAACGTCGGCACCGGCGCGCTCGCCTTGGGCTACGCGGCGGCGGCCGACGATGCCGCGTTCTGACTTGACGGGTCTGGCAAGATGCGCGGATGAATAATCCGCGCGATATCGTTTTCGAAGCTTCCATCGATGACCTTTCCCACGACGGGCGCGGTGTCGCGCACGTCGAGGGCAAGACCGTTTTCGTGGCCGGTGCGCTGCCGGGCGAGCGCGTGCGCGCGAAGCGGGTGCGCAAGCACCGGAATTTCGACGAGGCGCAGGCAGAGGAAATCCTCGAGGCCTCGCCCGATCGCGTGCCGCCGCGCTGCGCGCATTTCGGCGTGTGCGGCGGCTGCGTGCTGCAACACCTCGCGCCGACGGTGCAGATCGCGGCCAAGCAGAACGTGCTGGCGCAGAACTTCACGCGTATCGGCCACGTCGAACCCGCGCGCTGGCTGGCGCCGCTGACCGCGGACGAGTGGGGTTACCGGAGACGCGCGCGCCTGTCGGTCAAGCACGTACCGAAGAAGGGCAAGACGCTGGTCGGATTCCGCGAACGCGATCCGCGCTTCGTCGCGGACCTCGCGCATTGCGACGTGCTGGATCCGGCGCTGGGCGAAAAACTCGGCGCGCTCGGCGCGTTGTTGAACGACATGCAAGGCGCGGCCTCGATTCCGCAGATCGAATTCTCGGCAGGCGATACGGCACGCGTGCTGGTGTTCCGTCACCTGCAACCGCTGCCCGATGCGGACCGCGAAAAGCTCGCCGCGTTCGGTCGCGAGCATGGTTTCGCGATCCTGCTGCAACCCGGCGGCACCGACAGCGTGCACGCATTGCAGCCGGCCGACATCGAGCTGCATTACACGCTGCCGGACTACGGATTGAAGCTGGCGTTCGCGCCGCTGGATTTCGTGCAGGTCAACGCGCGCATCAACCAGAAAATGATCGCGCACGCGTTGGCTTTGTTGCAGCCGCGCGCGCAGGATCGCGTGCTCGACCTGTTCTGCGGGCTCGGCAATTTCAGCCTGCCGATCGCGCGGCAGGCCGCGCGCGTGTGCGGCGTCGAAGGCGACACCGGCCTGGTCGAGCGGGCGCGTGGCAATGCGGCCGCCAACGGCATCGGCAATGCGGAGTTCCACGTCGGCGATCTTGCAGGCGACGTGCGCGGCAGCGCGTGGGCGCGCGCGGAGTGGGACCTGATGCTGCTCGATCCGCCCCGCAGCGGCGCGGAAGGCTTGCTGCAGCAGCTTCCCGGCAAATCGGTGCGGCGTGTCGTCTACGTTTCGTGCCATCCCGCTTCGTTGGCGCGCGATGCCGGCGCGCTGGTACGCACGCACGGTTTCAAGCTGCAGGCCGCCGGCGTGATGGACATGTTTCCGCACACCGCGCACGTGGAATCGATCGCGCTGTTCGAGCGCTGACGCGGCGGCGCGGGTGCATGCGCGCGATTCACACCGCCTGCACGCGCGCAACGGAATGATGCTTCCGATCTCCGTGGATGAACCGCAGCATGGATGCCGACAAGCCGCTCGCCGACAGCGCGGTGTTGATCATCGATGTCATCAACGACTTCGCCTTTCCCGGCAGTGATCAATTGCTGCAGCAGATGCCGCGGGTGGTGCGCGCGATCGATGCACTGCGCCGGCGCGCCGATGCAGCGCAGCGGCCGGTCATCCACGTCAACGACAATTTCGGGCGCTGGCGTTCCAACTTCGAACAGGTCATCGAGTATTGCCGGCGCGAGGGCGCGCCCGGTGCAGCGATCGCCGGGCAGCTCAAGCCGCGCGGCACCGATTACTTCGTGCTGAAACCGGGTCAGTCGGGCTTCTACCAGACACCATTGCCGACGCTGCTGCGGCACTTGAAGGTTTCGAACCTGGTGCTGGCGGGTGTCGCCGGCGACCAGTGCGTCTTGACCACCGCGATCGATGCGCACATCCGCGACTTCGGCCTGTGGGTGCCGGAAGACGCCACGGCATCCATTACGCCCAGGCGCAACCGCCGCGCGCTCGACCATGTCGCCGAAGTGCTGGGCGGGAGCATCACGCCCGTCCTGGGTTGAGACCGACGACATCCAGTCGCCGGTGGTTATCCGAAGAAGGCGGCAGAAACAAAAAGGCCAGCTTTGCCAGCCGGCCTTCGATAGCATGATTCTGGTGGGCGGTACAGGGATCGAACCTGTGACACCTGCCGTGTGAAGGCAGGGAAACGGTACTTTCGCGGACTTTGGCGAACAAAGAAACCGCATAGGTACGCCGTTTCCTGTTCGCGCGCGTTCGTTGACATGCGCCAAGGTTTGCCGTACCGTTGCCGTACGGGGCAAATCGCCGTTTCGAAAGAGGCAACGTTGTGGACCTTTCCACCGTACGCAACCGGGATCGGTTGAAGGCCCGGCGCGAGCCTTACTGGCAGCGGATCGATGCCGGGCAATACCTGGGCTTCCGCGCTCCTGCCGGCACCTGGATCGCCAAGTGGTACGACGCGGCGACGCGCACGAAGCGCTACAGCGCGCTGGGCGAGTTCGGTGACCTCACGCCATCGGATCGCTACGGAGCCGCGCTGAAGGCTGCACGCGAATGGCTGGAGCACGTTTCTGGTGGTGGCGCGACTGGCAAGCCGATTACGGTGAGGCAGGCGTGCGAACGCTATGCCGCGAAGCGCCCGGATGCCGCTGCGCGGTTTCGACGCTACGTGTACGACAAGCCGATTGCCAAGGTGAAGCTGGCGAAGCTGACATCCCGACAGGTGCGCGCGTGGCGCGAGGATCTGGCTGCCACCCCGGCGCCAATATCGCGTAGCAAGGACGGCAAGCCCAAGACGCGGCCGCGCACGGATTCGAGCCTCAACCGCGACATGACGGCGCTGCGCGCGGCATTGAACCAAGCATTCGAGCAGGGCGACGTGCTGAACGATCACGCCTGGCGCGTGGCCCTGAAACCGATCAAGCACGCCGACAAGGCCCGCGACGTGTATCTCGACCGCAAGGAACGCAAGGCGCTGATCAAGGCGCTGCCGGACGATGCAGCGGCCTTCGCGCGCGGGCTGTGCGCGTTGCCGCTACGGCCGGGCGCGCTGGCGCACCTGACCGTCGGCGCCTTCGACAAGCGCACGGGCACGCTCAAGATCGGCAAGGACAAGAGCGGAAAGGATCGCAGGATCAAGCTACCGCCCGCAACCGTCGAACTGTTCAAAGAGCAGGCACGAAGCAAGCTGCCCGCGGCGCCACTGTTCGCGCGCGATGACGGCGTGGCATGGAACAAGGATTCTTGGAAGGGGCCGATCAAGGACGCGGTGCACGAGGCAGGCTTGGCGGACAACGTGACGGCCTACGCTTTGCGGCATTCGACGATCACAGATTTGATCGTGGACGGGGTGCCGCTGTTGACCGTGGCGCAACTCGCAGGCACCAGCGTGGCGATGATCGAACGCCACTACGGGCACCTATTGCAAGAGCAGGCCACCGCGGCGCTGGCGAAGCTGGTGGTGTAGAAAAGGACGGCCAGGCCGGGGTTACAAATCTGGGGGGCCTGACCGCCCTTCCACGTGTACAAGCCAGAGAGACTGAATCCCGATTGCACCCGTGGAGGCACGGACGATAGGAGAAGGAATTACATGGATGACGTGATGCAATCGACCACCGGCGGTCGGTTTGCATTTGTTGACGTTCTGCCGGGATGTTTCAAGCGGCCTGCCGGCGTGTTTGCCCACACCGGCGGGCCTTCCACAACCGACCGATAGGAGGTCGAATCATGGCACTGCAGAGCGTACAGCAAGAAAGCAAACAATCTCGGGGCAACCTTCAGACACAGGCGACGGCGTTCGACAGGAGTCCCGCGCTGCCAGATGGTTTGTTCGAAGTGCGGGCCGGAGTGCCTGCGCACTTCGCGCTTGAGCAAGCGCGATGCCTGGCGGACTGCATAAGAAAACTCTCCGTCGAGAATGACACGCTAGACGGCCAATCCAACTACCTCGTTGGGTTCACAGTCGATGCGATCCATGCGCTGATTGAGAGCGTCGAACAATGAGCGCGCAGATCATTCCGTTTCCGCTCCAACGGGCGCGCCAGCAACGCAAATCTCTGCGCATGAGCGATGCCGATGAGGCCCGGCTGCTTTGGGGGTTGGTAACGCTCGGCCGCGAGCATCCGGCCTGGCATGACGAGGTGGAGGTATGGCTAGAGCCGCGCCCAGGTCCGGAGCGTGCAGTCTGACCGATCGAAGGAGAGCAGCCATGCTCGGCTTTTTCGTTGAGGTTCACCGGCAAAAAGATGGCGGCGACAAACCGGCAACGAGTGATTCTGCGCTCGGGGTCAAGCTCTCGCTGTGGGCAAGCGGGTTTAATGGGGTTGACTGGCTCACGGATTTGGCCAAAGCCGGAAAGGCAATCGACCTCGGCGGCAGCGGTTACCCGTGGCGCTTCACGATCACCGTGAAGGAACTGCTGGTGTTCCTGCTGAATCGCAAGACGCAGTGGACGCACGATGAAGAGGACTTCCCACGCGGGCCCTGGGGCAGCAAGACGTTCACGAATTCCGCGGGAATTGACGAGTGCAAAGGCGATGAGTGGTTGATCGTCGACTGCTGGGACGAGAGCTGATACGTCCAACCGAACACCGCGCCTAGGCTGATCCCCGAACATCCGGTCACCCTGCCGGGCTGGCGCGGTTCCACTTCCAGGGCGCGAGGGTGAGCGAATGCCGACACGTCTGGATTTCACCGCGTCGCAGCGCGATCGGTTGAAACGCCTCGGCGTGATTGCAGAGCAGGTTGAGGCCTTGCGCGCGATCCTGTTCGAGATCCGGCTGGCACTGCATCCTCACCCACCGTTGGCCGATGTCAGGAATGCGCTCGCGGAGGTGCTGGATCATGCGGAAGCATTGGCGTGTGCGCTCGGGAAAATCGATGCACCGAACAACGAGGCGCGCGCGGAAGCATCGGTTCGAATCGCAACCGCCTGGCGGAATACGCGCCGCGGACCGGCCGCATCGCATGCACTTGATCGGAAGAACGAGGACAACAGCCCCGCGCATTACCTGATCCCGCCATTGACGTCGTTGGCGCAGGCCGCGCGCCGCGGTATCGATGATCTCGGGAACACTCCGCGACGCCACCGCACTGCAACCGTGGCGCCGATCAAGGAAATTGACAGCGCGCTGCGCAGAGGGTGGACAGAGGCCCATGGACTGGAGTCCGGAACGCGTCACCGCAACCCTTATCCGAAACGCCTTTGGCCGTCCGGCGCGAAGATGAGCGCATTCGGGAAGATCGCCGAAATCTGCTACGAAGCCGCGGGCACGAGCGATCCATCGCTGGCGGTCGCGAGGTACGCGACCGCTGCCAGCAAGCAGCGCAAGAAACTGTCGGCGGCGTTGTACCCCAACGCTCCGAGCAAAAAGAACAGAACGTCCCGGAAAATCTGACGTTCTGTTGTAGAACGTCAGCGTTCATGCGATGACAGTAGGTGTCACTCACACAGGAGTGGCGCCATGAACCAGCCCGGCAATTCCCTGCCTGCACCAATCTCCGTCTCGCCCGAGGATGCCGCGCAAATGCTCGGGCTTGGGCGCACCAAGACTTTCGAACTGATCCGGACGCGCGAACTCCCATCCATCAAGATTGGACGCCGCACGCTCGTCCCGGTCGCCGGATTGCATGCGCTGATCGAACGCCACACTGCCGAGCAGGCGGCCGTGTGAGCGCGCCCCAGAAACGACCACGCCCGGAGCTGGCAGGCACCGGGCGCGAGGTCGAAAACCAGATCAAATTTGCCAGCGAATTGTACGGCGGAACCGGCGCCGACTCCATCAGCGCACGAGCCGGTTATCGCGGCACCTTCGCGCCAGGCGCTGCACCCGCACCGCGGAATGCCGCGGCCATCGCAACCGACCTTCTCGCCGCCGCTGCGCGGCTTGGCACGATCGCCGGCGGCATGGCGATGACAGGGCCGACCTGGGAAGTGCTGGCCGACGCCGATCGCGTCATCACCGGGTGCGGTCGCCTTGTCGTCGAGTTGCGGCAACGGGTGTTGCCGTGAGTGCGCTCGCGTCCTGCAGCCCAGCGATAGGCGTCCGGGTTGCGCCGTACGCGCGCGAGGTCATGGAAGCGATCGCGGCCGGCCAGCAGCCAAACGTCCGACTCTACGCCTGCCGCCCGGATCCTTGGACGCTTGCACGTCGGCATCGGGAAGCATTCGGCCCGGGCACCGCGATCGTGTTCCCGGTCGACGCGAGCCCTGAACTGATCCGCTGGCCGCCGGTGCGAAACCTGGTGGGCGACATCACCGGACTCCCCGGCGGCACGCTGCATGCCCTTGCACGCGCGCTGGTGCGCGATGGGCTGGTCCTTGGGTATCTGCTCGATCGCGATCACCCCGAGCGCAACCTGCGGGTGATCCGCAAACGGAGCGCGCCATGACGTCGACGCTGGAAGTCGAGGCGCCATCCGAGGCGTGCGGCGAACTGGCGCTGGTCGACCTGCACGACCTGATGCAGCGTGATCCGCCATCTGCGCGCTATGTGTTCGAGCCGATCATTCCGCGACGCGTGACCACGTTGCTCGGCGGGCACGGAGGCATGGGCAAATCCGTACTGGCGCTCATCCTGGCGGCGCACGCTGCATGCGGACGACAGTGGGGATCCTTCGCCGCGGTGCAGTGCCACGCCCTCTACGTGAGCCTGGAAGACGATGCTGACACGGTGCGCTATCGGTTGCGCCGCATCATCGAGGTGTACAACCTGCCAGCGGCGAATGTGCTCGATGCGCTGCAGGTTCTCGATGGCAGCGACGTCGACGCGACGCTTGCGATGGAAGTTGCCTTCGAAGGTATCCATCGGGTGGCGCAGACGGCCGCCATGGAGCGCGTGGCGAACGTCTGCAAGGGCGCCGGGTTGATCGTGATCGACAACGCCAGCGATGCGTACGGCGGCAATGAGAACGATCGGCGCCAGGTGCGCACCTTCATCCGTGCGCTGACACAACTCGCCCGCGCGACCGACGCCGGAGTGCTGCTGCTGGCCCACATCGACAAGAGCGCGGCGAGGAACGGAGCCAACGGCAACAGCTACAGCGGCAGCACCGCATGGCATAACTCGGTGCGCTCCCGGCTCGCGCTGCTTTCGGAAGAGAGCGGAATCTCGCTGACGCACGAGAAGGCGCAGTTCAGCAAGACGGCCGAGGCGATGCGGTTGGCATTCGTCGATCACGGCGTGTTGGTGCCGGTCGATGCCCAGGCAAGCCAGCGGGCTGCGGATAGCCAAATCGCGGCCGATGCCGATAGTGTCGCCGCCGCATTGGCGAAACTCGTCGCCGAGGGGATGAACGTCCCGACCGCCGCGACGGGGGGCTACACGGCGTGGCACGTCCTGGCTACGGTCCCGGAAATTGCAGCACTCGGGAAGGACCGAACCAAGCATGCGCTGGTGAACCTTGAACGCTCCGGGCGCGTCGTTCGGGTCGAATACTGCGCCAATCGAAAAAGCCGGGAGGGGTTTGCATTGGCGCAAAACGCGACTGTCGAGGGTGCGCCAATATCCGCGCCGATATATCCCCCCATACCCCCCTCGTGCATTGGCGCACGGGGTGCGCATGCGCCGATCATGGCTGACAGCATTGGCGCAGCATCGGCGCAGATTGGCGCATTGGCGCAGCCATCCGACTGGCTGGCGAACGCGGATCCCGACATCAAGCGCAGGGTGAAGGCGCTCCGAGCGAACGGATCGAGCCATGATTGACGCACTGCTTACCGGCAAGCTGGCAGCCGATCCCGAAGCGCGTACCGCCAGCAACGGCAATCCGTGTTGTTGACCCCGTACCACGTCACCCGCAAACGGCAGGCGATGGCCAGCCAGGAGACAACCCCATGATCCGCGTCCCCACGGTCGGGCTTCCCGACATCCAGCCGACCGGCATGCCCGCCGTCCGCAACCCCATGCAGGTCAGCGCGGAGGGCATGGGCGCCAACGTCGGCGAAGCGTTGGTGGGTTTCGGCGATCGCCTTGGCGAGATCGGCCGCGTCGAAGAACAGAAGGCGAACCTTGCCGCGCTCAACCAGGCACGCATTGCGCTGGCGCAGCACGAGTCCACGTTCTTCGATCCGAACAACCCGAGCGGAGCGCTGGCGTACAAGGGCAAGGATGCGCTGCAGGTGCCCGGGCTGCTGCAGAGCGACCTTTCGACGTTCGCGTCGCAGTACCGCCAGAACCTTACCAATCCCGTGCAGAAGGAAATGTTCGATCGACTCGTAGCCGAGCATTACCTCTCGGTGTCCGATCGCGCCAACAGCTACGCGGAACAGCAGAAGGACGACTACTTGCGCCAATCGATGGAAGGGTCCGTCGGTGTTTCAATGCAAGGCGCGGTATCGAAAGCGGGCGCGGGCGATACCACTGGCGCGCAGCAGGCCATGACCGATGGCATCGCCACCATCAGGCAGTACGGCGAGGTCAACGGATGGGCGCCCGAATACACCCAGTACAGCGTCGGCAAATTCACGAAGACCGTGCAAGGAGCAATCGACGCCGCGAACCTGTCGAAAGCCGAGGTTGCGATGACGCAGGATCCGCAGGGGTTCCTCGCCGACAGCAACGCGCGGCTCGGACTCGGCAAGTACAGCCCCGACGCGCAGGCCGTAAGCGGCGACCCGAACGCGCCGCGCGGCATCCGCAACAACAACCCCGGCAACATCAAGCAAACCGGCATCGCGTGGAATGGCGAAGTGCCCGGCACCGATCCGTCGTACGTCTCGTTTTCGAGTCCCGAGGCCGGCATCCGCGCGCTGGCGCTGAACGCGCAGCACCTGCAGGAGCGCGACGGTGCGCAGACCGTGGGCGACCTGATTTCGAAGTGGGCGCCGGAGTCGGACCACAACGACACGCAGGCCTACATCGGCGCGGTGTCGAAGCAGATGGGCATCGATCCTTCAACACCGATCGACCTTCAGGACCCCAAGCAACTCACCGCCCTCACCAACGCGATCATCACGCACGAAAATGGCCAGAACCCCTACTCGCCGGAGCAGGTGCAGGCCGGCGTGATGGCGGCGATGGGCAAGGGCAAGATTCCGCCGACGCACGTGCCGCTCGCGACCAACGGCAGCGGGATGATCGTGCCAGCGACCGGCGGCGACCAGCCCGCGCCTGCGATCGGACAACTCGGCAAATCCGGCAACCCGCTGGTCGACAACCTGAAACCGCAGCAACTGGTCGAACTGCACAACCGCGCGCTGGACCTCGTCAACAAGGACCAGGTCGGGATGCGGACCAACATCGAGCAACGCGTGCGCGATGACACCGCGGCGTTCCGATCAGGCCAGACGGTGCAGCAGCCGCTCACCTTGACCGAGTTCACGCAGGCCTACGGCGACAAGCAAGGCGTCATCGCGTATGGCGCCTACGCGGCCGATCAGCAACTCGGCAAGGACCTGCAAACGGTTTCGACGCTCACCCCGCAGCAGATGCAGGCCCTGCAGCAGGCGCGCACCCCGCAGCCGGGCCAGAACTTCGCGGTGAAGGAGCAGGACGCCGAGATTCTGGACCGCGCGATGCACCAGACACTCGTCGCGCGTGTCAAGGACCCGGTGCAGTGGGCGATGCAGGCCGGCGTCGGCGGCTTGAAGCAACTGGACCTCTCCGATCCCGACAAGCTCGCCGACTCGATCGTAGCACGCGTCGCGCCGATGCAATCGCTCGCGCAGCAGTTCCAGATGCCGAACCGCATCCTCACCGATACCGAGAAGTCGGCGCTGTCGCAAACACTGAACGGCATGCCGGCGATGCAGAAGGCGACATTCCTGGGGGCGCTCTCGACCAGGATGCAGGGACCGGCATACCAGCAGGTGCTGTCCGCCCTCGGCGCGAACTCACCCGTGGCAGCGACCGCGGGCACGATCATGGGCGCGGGTCACGCGATCCAGACCGGCACCACGGGTTCGCTTTGGTGGAAGCAGCCAACCACCATGAGCGCGCAGGATGTCGCCGAGACCATGCTGACGGGCGAGGCGCTGATCACCGGCACGCCGCTGTTCGCGCCGCCCAAGGGCGACAAGGACGCGCAGATTCCCAAGACGCCCAAGTTCGCCATGCCGCCCGATACCGCCGCCAACGGCCTGCGCGCGACGTGGAACGACATGGCTGGGGATGCCTTCCGCGGCGATGGTGCGGCCGAGATGCAGGCGTATCAGGCGTACCGGGCGATGTATGCCGGGCTCGCCGCGAAGCAGGGCAAGGTCAACGGCGTGCTCGACACCAACATCGCGCAGGAGGCCGCGCGCGCGACGCTCGGCAACGTCGTCGACTGGGATGGCCACAACGTGATCCCGCCCTACGGCATGGACGAGGGCGCGTTCACCGATGCCGTGAACAAGGCTTGGCAAGGCGTGCGCGCGAACGTGCCGGGCGCCGATGGCGAGGAGGCCGGCGCGTTCAACCTCGACCGGCTCGGCCCCAACACCTACACCTTGAGCAGCGCCGGGGCGCCGGTGCGCGACAAGGATGGCAAGCCGGTGGTGCTGCGCATCGCGTATCCGGCCGGCGTGCCTGGCGAAGCTACCGCGGACAAGGCGAAACCATCGCAGCCAAACCAATCAACCGGGCCCATGACGCTCGGCGCCCAGGTGATGGCGAACATCAACAGCAACGGAGGTGCACCTTGAGCCGCGACACCACCAAGCGAGGCATCGACGTCGACTACGACGGGAGCGATCCGCGACTCTGCAATGCGCGGACATTGAGCGGCAGGCCGTGCAGGGCACTCAAGGTTCCCGGCGGCACGCACTGCGTGACACACGGTGGCATACCCGGCCCCAAGACAGCGCAGTGGAGGGAGGGAAGGTTGAGGGTCAAGCTTGTTCGGCGCGTGCAGCGTGTGATTCGGCGGGCTTGCGAATTCGACGAGCGCCACACGACGAAAGGAGGCGCACCATGAAACGCAGCAGCGAGAGCAAACCAAATTTCGCTGGGGTCAGCGAAGACGAAATCATCCGCCGCATCGAGGACGGCGAGACCTTGGTGGCCATCGCGACATCGGTGGGCCGTGCAAGGTCGAAGCTCACCGAGTGGCTGCAGGCAGACGATGACCGCCGGGAACGTTCCGCGCGCGCGAGAGTTAGCGCTGCGGGCGCATGGGACGAGAAGGCCGAGCAAGTACTCGCAAAAGCCAAAAATCCGTTGGCGCTGGCGAAAGCGCGGGAGTTGGCGCACCACTACCGCTGGCGAGCGAGCAAGATCAACCCCAAGCAGTACGGCGAGCGACAGCAGGTCGAGCACAGTGGGCGCCTCGGCATCGAACAGCTCGTAACCGCGAGTCGCCAGAAACCCGACGCCGGCTGACCTGGCGCGGGCGCTGCGTGCCTGATTGGCACAGCCCGAATGACTGGCACGGCTGATGCTTGGTAGCTTTCAGAAGGGGGAAGATCATGAAACGTGTACAGATAGCAGTCTCGGCGGCGTTTTCGCTTTTGCTGGCGGCCTGCGCAACGTTCGGTCAGATTCGTGATTCACTGCAGGGCCTGATGGGGCAGCCTCTCGACGTGGCAATCCAGCAGTTCGGGTATCCAGCGAGCCAGATGCAAATGGGCGACCAGGTTGTTTACCGCTGGTACTCGAATCGAGTGATCCCCGTCACCACGTACAACACGAGCACGACGTACGGGAATGTTGGGGCAACACCATTCTCTGCCACAACGGGAACAATGGGCATGACTCCCGTTGGAACCGCCTGCGAGCTTGATATCGGCACCGTCAATGGCGTCATGCGGGAATTCAGCTTCCATGGCCAATTGGTGGCGTGTCAGGCGTTCAAGGTCAGATAGTCGAACGAGCGCCGCGCATGGCCGCACCGCCGCCCAGGGGACGATCGATTCACTGTCGGCTGCTGCGGCGCGGTCATGGTGGAAGACCGAGCGTGGAACGCGTGATGGTCACGATTGCGTAAAGCGGCTAGGTTCCTGGCTACTCTTCGCCCAAGTAGGCGTCGATCGTGGATCTGGCTTGTGCTAGGACTTCGCTCTCGATCGGGCCGTCAACGTGGTGTTTACCGGGCTCGATTGGGTTGGAAAGCATGACGTCCACACGGCTCTGGAACGTTGCTTGCTTACGCGGCTTCTCGGGCAAATCGAAGTGCGCCCAGTAGACGTCGGTTTTTATGTCGTAGTCGTATCTGATTTCGATCCCGCGGTGCGTCGTCGTCGAAGGAGACATGGGGAATCCCGAGCAAGGGCTGTTCAGTGAGCATACCGCGAAGGGAGTTTCTGGAGTCCCTAAAGAGGTCAGGAAACGACTGGCACGCGGGATGCATCCGTTATTGCAGAGGATCGAACAGTGAGATACCTGATCGCGTTGCTACTGCCGTGGCTGGCGTTCCTGACGGTGGGGAAGCCCTTCTCGGCGATTGTGTGCCTGATCCTGCAATGCACGTTGCTTGCGTGGCCACTGGCGGCAATCTGGGCGATGTTCGGGGTTCACGAGTACCACGGGCGCAAGCGGCTAGAGCGCGCAGTGGAACGTCTTGAGGCACGTGCCACCAGGTCAAGCTGTACCACATAGCATCACCTACGCTCCGGCGAGCTACGCACGCGTCACTTGGATTGCCATGGCGGGCTTGCTGCTGGGTGTCGTGCTTGTGCTGGCAGTTCGATAGGCGGTTCGATCACCAAATCCACGGCGGCATGAGCGATGCTTGTGGTGACAGGTAGATTGCAATAGAAAGCCGTTTGGCGTGTTAGGCTGAACGACCCGTCAAGTTGCGGGCAAGGGCGCTGGAATGCTGCCCGCATGAATGAACTAGGGGATTCCATGTCAGAAGAAAAGCCGGCCGCCGAGACGCCTGCCGCCCCGCCGCCAGCGGACCGAGAGCCAATCACGATGGCCACGCTCATGGAATTCATGGCCGATCGTCACGTGGCTGCGGAATGCCCCCAATGCGGCCAGGATAATTGGGCGCGCGCTCCGATGACGCCAGAGACAAAAAGCATTGATAACGCCGTCGGCGTGGGACTCCCCATGATCGATGACAGGTCCGTTCTATCCGTGCATAGCTACATACCGATGTTGGCGCTCCTCTGCTTGAACTGCGGCTATTTACGCCAGTTCGCCTGGGGCGTCGTTGAGGATTGGAAGAAAGAGCGCGCGCAAAATGACCAATAACGTTTCCAACATACGCAAGGGTGTCTCTCCGGTGAACGATGCCTCTGCGCCGCTTGCAGGCGGCGGTGATCCACCCCATGATGGGGGCATGGAACATCGTGTGACCGCGCTCGAAACAAGGCTCGATACGATTCTGCCGACGTTAGCGACGAAGACAGACATCGAAGGCGTGCGCAGCGATATCAATCGATGGACGCTCGGAACGGTGCTGACCATCATTGGTGTTGTGGTCGCAGCAGTGATTGGCCTGAACACGCTCTGGAAGTCTGCCGCCGCGCCGCAGCAATCTGTAGCACCAGTGGTGATCCAGATACCCGCTTATCCTGCACAGCCACCAAAGGCGAACATCGGCGCGTTTCAGCCGGGTGATAAGTGGATACCAGCCAGCGGGAGTACCCCGCCTTCGGTTATTCACCAAGAGCCTAAACCGTCGCATTGATAGGCCATAGGTCCCACTTCTGAACTCCGCTACAGCGGAGTTTTGTGTCTGTGATCGGACGAACTAAAAGCGCCGGGGCTTACATCGGTAGCCCACCATCCTTGGCGTCCCTGACGGCCCGGCGCACGCACATCATCGCGTCACCGCAGATCGCGCGGTATCGGCTCACGCCGCACGATCGTGTAGGGCGATTCCTACTGCCGAAGCATCGGCATGAGTGACGCTGCACACCGGTAGAGTCGTGGGCGGTCATTCAAGGAGTGGCGCATCATGAGTCTCCTGAACTTGGCGGTGCAGAAGGAGGTTGGCTTGCTTTGCGTCGACACAACGACGCAGAGTGAGGACGGTAGCTATTGCGAGCGAAGCAAGATGCTGCACTTGGGGCACATCAATGGTGTCGTGGCATGCCGGGGTGACATCCATTTCCTGGTCTTCCTATTTGCCGGCCTTGGGATTGAGCCGCCAACGGACTTTGATGCGCTGCTGGAATCGTGGCCACGCCGGTTAGCCGCGGCCACAGAACCTTACCTGCAACAAGTCAGGCAGCCGGCGCCCGGCGCCGATCCCGTAGGGTGTTTTGTCGCGCTACTTGGGTGGTCACGCGCTTGCGGGCGACCCGTGTGCCATAAAGCCGAGCGCGAATCGGCGAGCGAACCGTTCGAGATCGAGACGACTAATTGCAGCGTCGGACCCGTCCCCGATTACCCACCGCCTGACCTGACTGTCATGCAGGTGCCCGACGCCATTCGCACCATGGAGGCACTGGCGTATGTCCAGGTGCGCAAGGTGCGGCGGGAACGTCCGGGCTACCCGATTGGTGGCAGACTGCTGCTGGCCGAGGTCACGCGCGAAGGAACCTCAATCCGCGAGCTGGCAACGCTCGGGTAGTAGCGCGTATCCCACGGACCTGTGGCGTAACCCCAACGCGCCCAGAAACGACAAAACAACGCCCTTTCGCAGCGCGGTTTGCCGTACGGTTGCCGTACTTGAACTTGGGCGATGCGCCAAGTCATTGATTCTATGGTGGGCGGTACAGGGATCGAACCTGTGACACCTGCCGTGTGAAGGCAGTGCTCTACCGCTGAGCTAACCGCCCACGCGACCAGCAAGTGTACGGGCGGCGGATTTTGCGGTCAATCGGCGGCGCGGCTGATTGCTACAATCCGCGCTTCAATCGAAGCCGGACCCTCGCCGTGGAACACATCCTGCACGCGCTCGCCAACTATCAGATCACGCCATGGAAAGTGGTGGGCTATCTCGGCATGGCCATGTTCACCAGCCGCTGGTTCGTGCAGGTCTACGCGACCCGCAAACACAAGCGCGTGGTGATGCCGCTTTCGTTCTGGGTGCTGTCCGTGGGCGGCAGCGTCCTGCTGCTCGCGTATTTCGTGCTGGGCAAGAACGACTCGGTGGGTATCCTCTCCAATCTTTTCCCCGTGGTGGTATCGGTCTACAACCTGGTGATGCATTTGCGGCATCAGAAGAACACCGCGACCGGCGACATCGCGGCGTAAGCGTACGCCGATCTCAGGTGCGGCGGGGATGCGGGTCGGCTAGGATCGGCGCGGGCCAGTCGCGCCCGGGGGCAACGCAACCTGATTCCGGCCGGACCCGCCCAGGGTGTCCGCCCGGTGGATCGATGACGCTCAGGAGCACACATGAACGCACAACTTGCCGAACGTGATTCCTCGCCGGTTTCGCTGGGAGACTGGATCATCACCCTCATCGTGCTTTGCATTCCGATCGTGAACATCGTGATGTTGTTCGTCTGGGGCTTTTCCAGCGGAACCCAGCCGAGCAAGCGGAACTATTGCCGGGCCGCGCTGATTTTCATGGCGGTGGCGTTCGTCCTGTATTTCCTGCTCGCGATGACGGTCGGCGTGGCGTTCCTGCACGCTGCACGCTCGGGCGCAACACTCTGAAGGTTCGGCGCGTCCGCAGCGTACGCGGACGCGCCGTCAGTCCGGGTCGTAATCGAGGTTGGCCGACAGCCAGCGCTCGGCCTCGCCGAGCGTCCAGCCCTTGCGTTCCGCGTAATCCTCGACCTGGTCCTTCGTCAGCTTGCCGACGACGAAATATTGGCTGTCGGGATGGCTGAAATACCAGCCTGACACCGCGGCGGCGGGGTACATCGAAAAACCTTCGGTGAGTTCGATGCCGGCGTTGTTCGTTGCGTCCAGCAACTCGAACAGCGTGGCCTTCTCGGTATGGTCGGGACAGGCGGGATAACCCGGCGCGGGACGGATGCCGCGGTACTTTTCCGCGATCAGCGCTTCGTTGTCGAGCGACTCATCCGGCGCGTAGCTCCAGTGTTTCGTGCGCACCTCGCGGTGCATCCATTCCGCAAGCGCTTCGGCAAGGCGGTCGGCCAGCGCCTTCAGGATGATCGCCGAATAGTCGTCGTTGTCCTTGTGGAAGCGATTCAGGTGTTCCTCTATGCCGAGGCCTGCTGTGACGGCGAAGCCGCCGACCCAGTCCTCAATGCCGGTTTCCTTCGGCGCGATGAAATCCGCGAGGCACAGGTTGGGGCGTTCGACAGGTTTGTCGGCCTGTTGGCGGAGGTGGTGAAGCACGACATGCTCTTTCCTTCTCCCCCCGGGAGAAGGTGCCCCGTCAGGGGCGGATGAGGGTACGAATGTGCCGGGAGCACTCGCATTGCCCGTACCCTCACCCCCAGCCCATCTCCCGGTGAGAGAGGGCAGCGTCAGTTCGATGTCATCACCCACGCGCGCCGCCGGCCAGAACCCGATCACCGCCTTCGCACGCAGCCACTTCTCGTCGACGATCTTCTTCAGGATCTTCTGCGCGTCGTTGAACAACTCCGTGGCCTGCGTGCCGACCACGGGATCGCTGAGGATCGCCGGATAATGGCCGTGCAATTCCCAAGCCTGGAAGAACGGCGTCCAGTCGATCACCGGCAGCAGATCGGCAAGCGGGATGTTGTCGAATACCGTAAGGCCGATTTTCTTCGGCGTCGGCGGGGTGTAATCCTTCCAGTCGAACTTCGAGGCGTTCGCGCGCGCGTCCTTCAATGACACCAGCCGCTTGGCCGGCCCGCGGTTCTTGTGGCGCTCGCGCACTTCCGCGTATTCGGCGCGCACCTTGGCGAGGAAGTCATCGACCAGCGCCTTGCTGACCAGCGTCTGCGCCACGCCCACCGCGCGCGAAGCATCCTTCACCCACACGCAGGCGGTTTCGTAATTGGGTTCGATCTTGATCGCAGTGTGCGCGCGCGAAGTGGTCGCACCGCCGATCAACAGCGGAATCTTGAAGTTCTGCCGCTTCATTTCCTTGGCGACGTGCGCCATCTCTTCCAGCGACGGCGTGATCAGGCCGGACACGCCGATCATGTCGGCGTTTTCCGCGATCGCGGTGTCGAGGATCTTCTGCGCAGGCACCATCACGCCGAGGTCCACCACGTCGAAGTTGTTGCAGGCCAGCACCACGCCCACGATGTTCTTGCCGATGTCGTGCACGTCGCCCTTGACGGTCGCCATCACGATCTTGCCGTTCGACTTGCCGACGTCGCCGCTCCGCTTCTTTTCTTCTTCCATGAAAGGCAAAAGGTAGGCGACGGCCTTTTTCATCACGCGCGCGGATTTCACTACCTGCGGCAGGAACATCTTGCCGGCACCGAACAGGTCGCCGACCACGTTCATGCCGTCCATCAGCGGGCCTTCGATCACGTCCAGCGTGCGCGTGACGGTCTTGCGCACTTCCTCGGTATCTTCGACCACGAACTGATCGATGCCATGCACCAGCGCGTGCTCCAGCCGTTTCGCGACCGGCAGTTCGCGCCACGCGAGCTTTTGGCTTTCAGTCCCCAGTCCCCGGTCCCCGGTCCCGCTCTTCAGCTTCTCCGCAATCTCCATCAACCGCTCGGTCGCATCCGGCCGCCGGTTCAGCACCACGTCCTCGACACGTTCGCGCAATTGCGGATCGAGGTCGTCGTAGATCGGCATCGCGCCGGCGTTGACGATGCCCATGTCCATGCCGGCCTTGATCGCGTGGTACAGGAACACCGAGTGGATCGCCTCGCGCACCGCGTTGTTGCCGCGGAACGAGAACGACACGTTGGAAACGCCGCCCGAGACGTGCGAATGCGGGAAGCGCTTCTTCAGTTCCTTGGCCGCTTCGATGAAATTCACCGCGTTGTCGGCGTGTTCCTCGATGCCCGTAGCGATCGGGAAGATGTTGGAATCGAAGATGATGTCTTCGGGCGGGAAGCCGATCTTCTCCGTCAGCAACTTGTACGAGCGCGTGCAGATTTCCAGGCGGCGCTCGACCGTGTCGGCCTGGCCTTGTTCGTCGAAGGCCATCACCACGGTGGCGGCGCCGTAGCGCAGGATCTTGCGTGCTTCGTCCAGGAATTTCTCTTCGCCTTCCTTCAGCGAGATCGAATTGACGACGCCCTTGCCCTGCAGGCATTTCAGGCCGGCCTCGATCACGCTCCACTTCGACGAATCGACCATCACCGGGATGCGCGCGATGTCGGGTTCGGCCGCGATCAGGCGCAGGAACTTCACCATCGCCGCTTCGGAATCGAGCAGGCCCTCGTCCATGTTGACGTCGAGGATCTGCGCGCCATTCTCGACCTGCTGGCGCGCGACTTCCACCGCCTCGTCGTAACGGTCTTCCTTGATCAGCTTCTTGAACTTGGCCGAACCGGTGACATTGGTGCGCTCGCCGATGTTGACGAACAGCGTCTCCGGCGTGATGACCAGCGGTTCGAGGCCGGAGAGGCGGGTGTAGCGGGGTTGTTCGTTCATTTCAGTTGGCTTTTCTTGACGCGGAAGAGCAGAAGCCTCTGACACGGATAAAAGCGGATCAAATCGGATAAAGGCTCGAACGTTTGCCCTATCCGCTCTTATCCGCTTTTATCCGTGTCGAAAGCTTTGCTCCATGGCTTATGCGGCTTCGGCATGCGAGGGCAATGCACGCGGCGCAACACCACGCACGGCCTCGGCGATCGCCGCGATGTGTTCGGGCGTGGTGCCGCAGCAGCCGCCGACGATGTTGAGCAGGCCGTCGCGCGCGAACTCGCCCAGCGTCTTCGCCATTTCTTCGGGTGTCTCGTCGTAACCGCCCAGCGCGTTCGGCAGCCCCGCGTTGGGATGCGCGCTGACGGCGCAATCGGCCACGCGCGCCAGCGCCTCGACGTGCTGGCGCAAATCCTTGGCGCCCAGCGCGCAATTGAGTCCCACGGAAAGCGGCCGCGCGTGCGCGACCGAATACCAGAACGCTTCGGCGGTCTGGCCGGAAAGCGTGCGGCCGGAACGGTCGGTAATCGTGCCCGAAATCATCACGGGCAGCCGGCCGCCGATTTCGTCGAACACCCGCGCGACGCCGGCCAGCGCCGCCTTCGCATTCAAGGTGTCGAAGATGGTTTCCACCATCACGATGTCCGCGCCGCCTTCGATGAGGCCATGCGTCGCATCGGCGTAGGCATTTTCCAGTTCGTCGAAATCGACGTTGCGGAAGCCGGGATTGTTGACGTCGGGCGACAGCGATGCGGTGCGACTGGTGGGGCCCAGCACCCCGATCGCGAAGCGCGGATGGTCCGGCGCCTTGCGCTCGGCTGCGTCACAGGCTTCGCGCGCCAGCTTCGCGCCCTCGCGATTCAGTTCGTGCACCAGATGCTGCAGCGCGTAGTCGGCCTGGCTGATCGAGGTCGAATTGAAGGTATTGGTTTCGACGAAATCCGCGCCGGCGTCGAGGTACGCGGCGTGGATGTCGCGGATCAGCTGCGACTGGGTCAACGATAACAGGTCGTTGTCGCCCTTGAGGTCGCGCTGGCAGCCATCGGCGTCGGCGTGTTCACCGGCGTGTGCGTGGTCGTGCCGTGCATCGCAACCGCGGCCGAAGCGTTCGCCGCGATAGCCGGCTTCATCCAGTTCGTGCCGCTGAAGCATCGTGCCCATCGCGCCGTCGAGGATCAGGATGCGTCTGGCGAGTGCGGCTTCGAGTTTTTCGACACGGTCGGGATGGAGCCAAGGCAGGTTGTGTGTCATGGGTATCTCCAAGAAATCTTTTATCCGCAAATGCACGCAAAGAACGCAAATAGAGCTTGCAAACCCGTCAGGGATGCATCAATTAGCTTTCTTTTTTAATTTGCGTTTATTCGCGTCATTTGCGGACTGTTGCTTGCTCCTGCTTTCTGGCCAGCAGGCTCAATACTTCGAAATGCGGCGAACGCGCTTCGCGCGAAATTCGTTCGCAGTGCAGGACTTCAAGCCCGGCCTTGCGCGCGAAGCCGGTCAGTTCCTCGCGTTTGAAGCCGAGGTTCTTGTGATCGAATGGCGCCACTGCCGCGCGGTGCGCGTGCCTCGCCAGCGTCGCCGCCAGCAATCGGCCACCCGGTTTCAGCACGCGCGCCGCTTCGGCGATGGCCTGTTGTGGCCGCTCGCTGTAGGTGAGCGCGTGCATCATCAGCACGAGGTCGAAGCGGCGGTTGCCGAGGTCGAGCGCGTGCATGTCGCCCTCGACCACTTCGACGTTGCGGAATGTCTTGAGGCGCTTGCGCGCGGCGGCGACCACGTTGGGGCTGGAATCCACGCACACGATCGAATGCGCGTGCGGCGCCAGCAGTTCGGCCAGCACGCCGTCGCCCGAGGCGATGTCCAGCACGTCACCGGTTTCGAGCAATTGCAGCAAGGTGCGCGCCAGGGTTTCCCACGTGCGGCCGGGCGAATAATGGCGTTCCATGTCGCCGGCCACGCTGTCGGCCCAGCCGCGGTCGCGCGCGCGCGACGCCAGCACCGATGGCAGGCGTTGCGCGTCGGCATCCAGCATTGCGTCGTCGACGCCGTCTTCCAGCGCGCGCAGCAGGTCGACCGCGCCGTCGAAACCGCTCTCGTTGAAGCGGTAGTACGCCGACACGCCGGCGCGGCGGTCACGCACCAGGCCGGTCTCCTTGAGCTTGGCGAGGTGGGTGGAAACGCGCGGCTGCGCCAGCCGCAGCACCGACGACAGTTCCGCGACCGTCAGCTCCTCGCGTCGCAGCAGCGCCAGCAGCCGCACCCGCGTCGGGTCGGACAGCACGCGCAACAACGCGGTGGCGGAAACCAGGTCGAGCATTCCATCTTTATATCAGGATGGAAAGATAAATTAAAGCCGCGCGCCGGACGGCGGTATCATGCGGAGTTGGATTGCCGCGCCAAACCATGGGTGCGGCGCACGCACAGAGGTGTCGCGATGGATTTCCATTTTTCCGAAGAGCAGTTGCAGATCCAGTCGATCGCGCGCGATTTTGCGCAGAAGCGCATCGCGCCGGTGGCGGCGGATTTCGACAAGTCCGGCGAGTTTCCGCTCGACAACATCCGCGAGATGGGCAAGCTCGGCCTGATGGGCATCGAGGTGCCGACGGAATACGGCGGTGCCGGCATGGACTCGATCAGCTACGTGCTGGCGATGATCGAGATCGCCGCGGCCGATTGCGCGCATTCGACCATCATGAGCGTCAACAACACGCTCTACTGCAACGGCCTCCTGAAGTTCGGCAGCGAGGAACAGAAGCACAAGTACGTGACGCCGATCGCGTCGGGCGAGGCAATCGGTGCGTTCGCGCTCACGGAACCACAGTCGGGCTCCGACGCGACCGCGATGCGTTGCCGCGCGGTGAAGCAGGCCGATGGTTCGTTCGTCATCAACGGCAAGAAGAGCTGGATCACCTCGGGCCCGGTCGCGAAATACATCCTGCTGTTCGCGATGACCGAGCCGGAGAAGCACGCGCGCGGCATCACCGCCTTCATGATCGACACCTCGCGCGAGGGTTTCAGCCGCGGCAAGACCGAACCCAAGCTCGGCATCCGCGCATCGGCCACGTGTGAAATCGAGTTCGTCGATTACCGCGCCCAGCCCGACGAAGTGATCGGCGAGGAAGGCCACGGGTTCAAGATTGCAATGGGCGTGCTGGATGCGGGCCGCATCGGCATCGCGTCCCAGGCGGTCGGGCTTGCGCGCGCGGCGTACGAGGCCACGCTGGAGTATTCGCGCGATCGCAAGGCGTTCGGGCAGTCGATCGGCTCGTTCCAGATGACCCAGGCCAAGATCGCCGACATGAAGTGCAAGCTCGATGCTGCGCAGTTGCTCACGCTGCGCGCGGCTTGGCTGAAACAGGAATCCGCGAAAACCGGCGCGCGTTTCTCGACCGAAGCGGCGGTGGCGAAACTCACCGCGTCCGAAGCCGCGATGTGGATCACCCACCAGGCCGTGCAGATCCACGGCGGCATGGGTTATTCCAAGGAGATGCCGCTGGAGCGTTACTTCCGCGACGCCAAGATCACCGAAATCTACGAGGGCACGTCGGAGATCCAGCGCATGGTGATCGCGCGCAACGAGACGGGGTTGCGCTGACGCGTCGCCGCTCGTCATACCGGCGCAAGCCGAGGCCCGGTGCCTGTCGATTTTCGACATCCCTGTCTTTTTCCGCGCCCCTGACTCGCGCCATCCATGGCGCTCGCCCTTCGGGCCGCCTGCGGCGTTCAAATCGGCAATCCTGCCGATTTAGTCCGGGGCGCGGGTAACTTCTCTTTGTTTGGCCAAAGAGAAGTCACCAAGAGAAAGGCCACCCCGCGAACACGTCCTGAGCACATCCGTGTGCTCAGGATTCGCGAGCAGCCGCCGGGGTTCGCCGAAGGCACATCCGTGTGCCTGCGGCGAACTGGCCCGCATCCTGCGGGCCAGCCTTCGGACTTTTCCGTCGCCCGCTCGCCGTGTTCGAGGGGCCCCGTTCGGCGCGCGTCCTGCGCGCGTGGCAGCGCGAAGCAAATCGCTGATGCTTGCTTCGAGCGAGGCCGTGGAGGGCCGTCATCGAAGCAGAGCTTTTTGCGCCCTTGCACGACGCCGAGAAGCGCAGCCGATTGCGCGAGCAAGGCGCGCATGTTTGAGGCCATGGATGGCCGAGTTCGCGCCGGCGCGCGATCGGCGAGCATCGCAGGGAAGTTTCGGCAACAGGAGGTTCCGAAACCGTCGTGCCGGGCGCATGGCTTTGGTTACTTTCCCCGTAAGGAAAGTAACTCGCTCGCCGCTGAGGCGAGCGAAACCAAAATACGTAGGTTTCGTCCTGGCGAGGAACGGAAAATGGACTACTCGCGCCATCCATGGCGCTCGCGCTACGCGCCGTCTTTGGCGTTCGCGTTTGCAATCCTGCAAACGCAATCCGCCTTCGCGAGAATGACGAACATGGATCAGGCGCGCTTGCGATGCGGCTCGGCATCCACCGCGATGAACTGCGGTTCCTCGCCGTCCAGCCGCAGGGCGGTCAACTTGCCGCCCCACACGCAGCCGGTGTCGATCGCGTAGACGCCGAGACCCGCGAAGCGGCCGAGCGCGGACCAGTGGCCGCACACGATGCGGGTGCCGCGCGATTTCACGCCAGGCACTTCGTACCACGGGTACAGGCCCGCGCGTTGCGAGCCGGGCGCGCCCTTGGCATCGAAGTCGATGCGCCCGGTCGCGTCGCAATAGCGCATGCGCGTGAAGATGTTGATCGCGGCGCGCAGGCGGTCCTGGCCGTGCAATTTCGAGGACCAGCGCGCCGGACGGTTGCCGAACATGCGCTGCAGCAGGCCGCGGTGGGCGGGGCCGCGCAGCGTGCGTTCGACTTCGTGGGCGATGTGCAGCGCCTGCTTCAGCGTCCACGACGGCGCCAGCCCCGCGTGCACCAGCGTGAAGCCGAGCGCAGGATCGTGGTGCAGCATGGATTGCGCGCGCAGCCAGTCGACCAGCGTGGCCGAATCCTCGGCTTCGAGGACGCGGCGCAAATCGGGATTGGTGCGCGCGCGCGCTTCCGGCTCGCGCACGGCGATCGCGAGCAGGCTCAAGTCGTGGTTGCCGAGCGTGACGACGCAGTGTTCGCGCAGGCCGTGGATCAGCCGCAGCACTTCCAGGGATTCACCGCCGCGGTTGACCAGGTCGCCGCAGAACCACAGGCGATCGGTCGAAGGATCGAAACGCAGGCGTTCCAGCAAGCGCTGCAGTTCCGGATAGCAACCTTGCACATCGCCGATCGCGTAGATGGCCATGCGCGATTCCGGGGCGATCAGTGCAGGGTTCGCGGCACCGACAGCACGAACTCGGGAATCGGTGCCTCGAAGTCGGTGCCGTCATCGGCATGGAACAGGTACGTGCCACGCATGGTGCCGACCTGCGTTTCCAGGATCGCGCCGGAGGTGTAGCTGTAGCTTTCGCCTGGCTGCAGGCGCGGCTGTTCGCCCACCACGCCCTCGCCGCGCACTTCCTCGACCTTGCCGTTGGCATCGGTGATCACCCAATGCCTCGTTTGCAAACGCGCCGGCATCATCCCGAGATTGCGCAGGGTGATTTCGTACGCGAACACGTAGCGGTTGGTTTCCGGCTTGGATTGCTCGGCCACGTAGCGCGCGTCCACGCCGACCTCGATCACGTGCGGCTCGGGTTCACGCGGCTTGCTGGATTTGTCGGGAGTGGTGGGCCGGGGACTCATTGGTCGTCATTGTGTGCGAGTTCCTGCCCAACCTGCAAGCCGCCGGAAGTCACATGGCGCGCCAACGCCACGAAACCCGCGGGCGCGATGTCTTCGGCGCGTGCGCGCGGATCGATGCCGGCGGTGCGGATCGCATCCGCATCGAGCAGTCCGCGCAGTGCGTTGGAGAGTGTCTTGCGCCGCTGATTGAAAGCGGCGCGGACCACCGCGGCGATCTTCCCGGAAAGCGCGGGATCGGGACATTGCGCGGGCGGCAGCGGCGTCAGCCGCACGACCGCGGATTCGACCTTGGGCGGCGGCCGGAACGCACCCGGCGCGACCCGCAGCAGGGGTTCGACCTTGCAGACCAGCTGCAGCATCACAGACAGGCGGCCGTAAACCTTGCTGCCGGGCGCCGCGGCCATGCGGTCCACCACTTCCTTCTGCAGCATGAAGTGCATGTCGGCGATCGCAGCGGCGTGCGCGAGGCAGTGGAACAGGATCGGACTGGAAACGTAGTAGGGCAGGTTGCCCGCAAGGCGCAGCTTGCCGCCGTCCGCGAGCACGGTGAGGTCCACCTTCAGCACGTCGGCGTGGATGATGTCGAGTTCGCCGACGGCCGCGGCGCGCGCACGCAGCGGTTCGATCAATTCGGCGTCCAGTTCGATCGCCGCCAGGTGTCCGGCCGCCTTCAGCAGCGGCAGCGTGAGCGCGCCTTCGCCGGGGCCGATTTCGACGATGCGATCGCCGGCCTTGGGTGCGATCGCCGTGACGATGCGCTCGATCACGCTGCGCTCGTGCAGGAAGTGCTGGCCGTAATGCTTCTTGGGGCGCGCTGGCATCGACGTTCAGGCGTGCTTGCGCGTCGCGAGGTGCAACGCCATTTCCGCTGCGGCGAACATGCTGGAAGGATCGGCGCGGCTGGTGCCCGCGAGATCGAGCGCGGTGCCGTGGTCGACCGAGGTGCGCACGAACGGCAGTCCCAGCGTGATGTTGACGGTACGGTCGAACGCTTCGGCCTTCAGCACCGGCAGCGCCTGGTCGTGGTACATCGCCAGCACCGCGTCATAGCGCGCGCGCATCGCCGGCACGAACGCGGTGTCGGCGGGCAGCGGCCCGATCAGTTGCATGCCTTCGCCCCGCAGCGCATCGAGCGCGGGAATGATCGTGTCGATTTCCTCGCGCCCGAGGTGGCCGCCTTCGCCGGCGTGGGGATTGAGGCCCAGCACCGCGATGCGCGGTTCGGCGATGCCGAACTTCGCGATGAGTTCGGCGTGCACGATGCGCAGCGTGCGCGTCAATGATCCGCGCGTGATCGAGGCCGGAACCTTCGCCAGCGGCAGATGCGTGGTCGCGAGCGCGACGCGCAGTTCGGGCGATGCCAGCATCATCACCACCTCGCAGCCCGCGCGGTCCGCGAAGAGTTCGGTGTGTCCGGTAAAGCGTTCGCCCGCGTCGTTGATCACGGATTTCTGCACCGGCGCCGTGACCACGGCGTCGAACGCGCCGCTCATGCAACCGTCCGCGACCTGCGCCAGCATGTTCAATACGTGGAAGGCGTTGCGCGGATCGAGCCGGCCGGGCGCTTCTTCGACCCGCAGCGGCACTTCCACGACGCGCAGGCTTCCCGCCGCGCGCAAGTTGCGTGGCTCGCCGTCGTCGGGCTCGAGTTTCAGCGCGATGCCGCAGCGCTGCGCGGCGCGTTGCAGCAGGCCGCTGTCGCTGATCGCGACGAGGTCGGCGGCGAGCGGCGAGGCCGCCAGCCGCGCGACCAGTTCCGGGCCGACCCCCGCGGGGTCACCACTGGTGATGGCGAGGCGCGGAAGATGAGCGGGCCGGTGCATGTCCGGCCCGCCGCTCATTGGGCGGCGCTGCTCGAATAGGGATTCGCGTCGGCCAGTTCCGGAACGCGGATGCTGATGTAGGCCGACGATTCGATGTCGCGCAGGAATTGTTCGTAAGCCTGGCGGCCCTTGCGTTCGGCGATCGCCTGGCGCGCCTGCGCGCGTTCGATGTCCTTGGCCTTGTCGGCCTGGCGCGTGCCCAGCAGCTTGATGATGTGCCACGAACCGTCCGGGCTTTCGAACGGCTGCGTCACCTGGCCCGGCTGCATGGCGGCGACCATCTTGCCGACCTGCGAGCCCCAGTCGTCCTGCGTGAACCAGCCCATGTCACCGCCGGCGTTGGCGGTGGTGGGATCGTCGGAATCCTGCTTGGCCAGGCTGGCGAAGTCGGCCTGCTGGTTGACGATTTCGTTGTAGAGCTTCTCGATCTTGTCGTGGGCGCCTTGCTCGCTCAGCACGGCGGTCGGTTTGATCATCAGGTGCAGCGCGTGGTATTCGGTGACGATCTGCTTGTCGCCGGGTTCGCGCTTGCCTTCCAGTTTCAGGATGGTGAAGCCCGACGCATCGCGCAGCGGTTCGGTGATGCCGTTCGGCTGCAGCGAGTCGACGATCTGCTGGACCGCGGGCGGCAATTCATCGACGCGCCGCCAGCCGAGGTCGCCGCCGTCCAGCGCTTCCGGCGCGCTGGAATTGCTGACCGCCAGGGCGGCGAAATCCTTGCCGGCCTTCAGTTCGCCCTCGATCTGGTCGGCCTTGGCCTGCGCCGCCGCGATCTGCTTGGCGTCCGCGCCTTCGGGCAGGCCGATCAGGATGCGCGCGAGGTGCACCTCGCCTTGGCGGAACGCCGGGCTGGCGATCAGGTTGTCGATTTCCGCGTCGGAAACCTGCGCGGATTGCTGCATCACCTGCTGCTGCAGCGCCTGCACCAGCAACTGGTCGCGCAGCTGTTCGCGGAACGAGGTGTAATCGACGCCCTCCTGCTGCATCGCCGCCTGCATCTGCGGCACGCTCATCTTGTTCTGCTGCGCGATGTTGGCGACCGCGGCGTCGACCTGGTCATCCGAGATGCGGATGCCGTTGTCGCGCGCCTTCTGCACCAGCACCTGGTTGAGGATCAGTCGCTGCAGCACCTGCTTGGCCAGCACGTCGGTGGGCGGCAGCTGGCCGCCCGATTGCTGGATCTGGTGCGCCACCGTGCCCATGGTCTGGTTGAGCTGGCTCTGCAGGATCACGCCGTCGTTGACCACCGCGACGATCCGGTCCAGCGGCTGGACGTCGTTCGACGCGGGCGTGCCGAGCACGCTCGGTTGCGCGCTGCTGGACGGCGGGGCGTTGGGGCTGAGCAGTTGCGCGGAAGCGGGCAGGGCGAACGCCGCAGCCGTGAACGTCAGGGCCAGGCTGGCAAGGTGCGATGGTTTCATGTTCGTGATGTGTGACCGTATTCGGATGGCGGAGCGGATTCCCGCGCGGCCGCCGGCTTGGACAGCCCGGCAGCGAAAAAGTTGGTTTGGTGGAACCAAGATGGCTTGGTCAAAGTAGCTGTTGTGAAAGTCGGGCCACGGATGGCCGTTTTGGTGTCTGTGACTTGGGGAACACGCTTGCTGGACATTATCCAGGTGCAGCGATCATGGATGATCGCACGATCATTGATACCCAAGAATAGCATTGCGCAGGAACGTGCCGGTGCGCTGGCCGTAGGCGCCCAGGCCCTTGAACTCGATTTCGAACATGATGGCGCTGTTCGAATCGCCCTGATAGTCATACACGTAGTGGCGGGTGAGCAGGCGCACCGCGGTGCAGCAGCTGTCCCATTCGACGCCGGCGAAGGAATCCACGGCGCGCTTGTCGCGCAGCGAATAGGTGTAGCCGCCGACCAGCTTCCAGGCCGCGCCCACCGGGACCTCCGCCGACACGTCGGCCTGCTCCAGCAGCCCGCGTCGGTAGCGATAATCGAAGTTGACGATGCCGTCGCCCCACAGGCGCCGCTGCAGGCCCACGGTGGAAACGTCGGTTTCATCCGTGTTGGGGTTCCACTGCTGCGACGAGGTGAGGCGCCAGTTGTCGTTCAACGAAACAGTGAGGTTGGCGACGTAGTTGGAACCCGAGTAGTCCACCGCCTTGCCGCCGGGAAACAGCGTGACCTTCTGCGGATCGAAATAGCGGATCTGGCCGATGCTGGCCGACACGCGTTCCACGCCGTCGGAATCCAGGAACCGCGTGGTCAGTGCCAGCGACAAGTCGTTCGCATTCATCTGGCGGTCGGCGCCGCTGAAACTGTTGGTGGTGAACAGCTGCCAGAAATCGAAGGTGAGCGGCTGGGTGTCGAACAGCGGGATGTCGTCCTGGTTGCGGTACGGCACGTACAGGTAATAGACGCGCGGCTCCAGCGTCTGCGTGTAGTCGCTGCCGAACAGGTGCACGTCGCGCTCGAAGATCAGGCCCGCGTCGACGTCGAGGATCGGCGTGGTGCGCGTGGGATGCGTCGGGTCGCCCGGCGCGACGGGCTGCGGCAGGTTGTAGGCGGTGTAGCGCACGCCGACTTCCGGTCGCAGGAACCACGCCGCGCCCTGCAGCGGCCACGCGAGGTAGGGATAGAGATCGAAGCGGTCTCCGCCGATCGCTTCTGGCTTCACGAAGCGCACCGCCTCGGCATTGATGCCCCACTCGGGACCGCCGGGGCCGCCGATCGGGCGATCGGCGTTGAAGAACAGCCGCGGCATGCGCCGGTAAGGCGCGGCGAGATCGGAGATTCCGGGCGTGACGATCTGGTACCAGTCGGCGCCCACGCCGGCATTCCACCAGTCGCCCGCGCCGGTCACGTAGGACGAGGAACTCAACAGGGTCACGGTGGACGTGGTGAGGTTTTCGCCGTAGTCCTGGAACCACTCCTTGTCGCTCGCACGCCTGATGGCGGTGGTCCACGTGAGGTTCCAGGGCAGCCGGGTCTGGTTACCCAGGGTCAGATACCAACGATTGGTGCCGGTGGTCTTGTCGTCGGGCATGTAATCGAAATCGATCTCGCCCTTGGTGACCGGCGTGAGATAGCGGAACTGGCTGTCCAGCATGCCGCCGCGGTCGGCGTACCACACCGGCGTGAACGTGGCGTCGTAGTTCGGCGCGATGTTCCAGTAGAACGGGATCGACGCGAAGAAGCCGGCGCGGCTGCGCTGGCCGAACGAGGGATACAGGAAACCGGTCTGGCGCTGGTTGTCGATCGGGAAACTCATCCAGGGCAGCCACAGGATCGGCACGCCCTTGACGCGCATGGTGACATCATGCGCGACGCCGCGGCCCTTGTTCTCGTCCATCGCCATCGTCTTGGCCTGGATCGTCCACAGCCGGCTGTCGATGTCGCAGGTCGAGTAGGTGACGTCGTGATACTTGCTGCGGTTCTCGTCCAGCATGATCGCCTGGCTCGCCACGCCGTTGCCGCGCGAAGTCAGCATCTGGTAGCGCACGTGGTTGGCGACGCCGTACTCGGGATCGGTGGTGCCGGCCATGTTGTCGGCCGACAGCAGCATGTCCTGTTCCTGGTAGCGGACATTGCCTTCGGCCTCGTAGGCAGTGGTGTCCTGGTTGTAGGTGACGGTGTTGGCGCGCAGCAGCTGGTCGAGGCGCTGCAGCCAGGCGTTACCGTTCACGTGGTAAACGACGCTGTCGGGACTGGTGATGGTGTCGCCACGAACCTGCGCGGGGCTGGCCGCGCGGTTGCCGCCGGCCGGCAAGCCGGGCACGTAGAAATCCAGCAGATCGTTCTTCTTGCACAGCGCGAAATCGTTCTTCACCACCGGGCAGGTGAACGCGCCGAGCGGGCAGACGGCCGCACTGTTCTGGGCCAGCGCCATGCCGGGCGCGACCGCCAGCGTGATCGCGAAAGCCAGTGCACGCGGGGTCAGCGGCATCGTTCGGCGCGACACGGTGGATCCTCGAGTGAATAACCCGCGTAAGCTAGCAGAACGCACTCGTTCTGTTGAGCTTGGCGCGCGCCGCATTCAGCGGTCAGGCCGCTTTCGCCCGGGCGAGCGGCGCGCAGCGCGCATCCAGCCAGGCGCGGTCGGCTGCGTCGTCGAGCAGCGGCGTCAGCCGTTCACGCACGGTCGCGTGGTAGCCATCGAGCCACGCGGTTTCGCTTGCGTCGAGCAGCGAAAGATCGAGTAGGCGCGTGTCGATGGGGCACAGCGTCAATGTCTCGAAAGCGAGGAACTCGCCGAATTCGCCATCGCCCGCCGGAATGGTTGCGGCGAGGTTCTCGATGCGCACGCCGTGCCGGCCGGGCTTGTAGATGCCGGGTTCGATCGAGGTGATCATGCCGACGTCCATCGCTTCGAGATGCTGGCCCGAGCGCGGCGGCCGGATCGACTGCGGGCCTTCGTGCACGTTCAGGCAATAGCCGACGCCGTGCCCTGTGCCGTGGCCGTAATCCACGCCCGCGGCCCAGATCGGCGCGCGCGCCAACGCATCGAGTTGCTGTCCTGAAGTCCCACGCGGAAACTTCGCGCGCGACAGCGCGATCACGCCTTTCAGCACCAGCGTCACGTCGCGGCGTTGCTCGGGCGTGGTCTCGCCCAGCGCCCACATGCGCGTGATGTCGGTGGTGCCGCCGAGGTATTGCGCGCCGGAGTCGATCAACAGCATGCCTTTGGCGTGCAATTCGGCGTGCGAGCCGGGCATCGCGCGGTAGTGCGGCAGCGCCGCGTTGGCTTCGTAGCCGGCGATGGTGGAAAAGCTTTCGCTGACGAAGCCCGGTTGTTCGGCGCGCAGTTCGCGCAGTTTTTCGTCGATGTCGAGTTCGGTAAGGCGCTTGCCGTGCTTCAGCGATTCCTCGATCCAGCGCGCGCCGCGCACCAGCGCCACGCCATCGCGGCGCATCGCTTCGCGGACGTGGTCCATTTCCTGCGCGGTCTTGCGCGCCTTGGCGGACATGATCGGACCGGCAGCCTCGATCAGCGCAACATGGTCGGGAATCGCGTGGGCGACGGCGGCGGAGATTGCGCCGGGCGCGATCAGCAGTTTCGTGCCTTGCGGCAATCTGCCCAGCGCGTCTGCGATGGATTCGTATGGCGCGGCGCGGACTCCTTCGGCACGCAGACGTTCAAGTAAATCCCTTCCCCCGCTTGCGGGGGAAGGTGCCCGGAGGGCGGATGGGGGAAAGACTTGCGAGCTATTTTCATATTGGCTTGAGGTGTTCTTCCCCCCACCCTGACCCTCCCCCGCAAGCGGGGGAGGGGATTGTTGTTCGAGTTTGTTCACGTCGACGAACAACGTCGCACCGCTTGCATCGATTAACAGGTGCGCGAGGAATACGGGGTTGTATTCGACGTCGCTGCCGCGCAGGTTCAGCACCCAGGCGATTTCATCCAGTGCCGAAACGATATGGTGCGTGGCGCCAGCCTGCTGCACGCTCTTGCGCACATCGCCGAGCTTTTCGGCGCGACCGCGGATGGCGAACTCGAGCGGATGCTCGTACACCGGCGCATGCGGCAGCGATGCACGGTCGTTCCAGATCGCCGCGGGCAGGTCGTCCTCGACCAGTTCCGCACCGTGTTGCGCCAAGTGCCTGCGCAGCGCGCGTTCGGTCGCGAGCGACAGCATGTCCGCCGCGCAGGCCACCTTGTCGCCGGCGTGCAGGCGCGCGCACAGCCATTCCACATGCTCGGGTGTGTGCGGCACGTTCAACTTCACCAGTTCCACGCCGCTGCCGGCGAGTTGCCGCTCGGCCTGCGAGAAATAGCGCGAGTCCGTCCACAAGCCGGCAAAGTCCGGGGTCACCACCAGCGTGCCGGCCGAACCGGTGAAGCCCGACAGCCATTCGCGCACCTGCCAGTGCGCGGGCAGGTATTCGGAAAGATGCGGATCGGCGGTGGGCACGATGCAGGCGGCGATGTGGCGCTCGCGCATCGCGGCGCGCAAGGCCGTGATGCGTTCGGGAACAGTGGTGAGGATTGGCGTTTCCATCGCGCAAGCTTAGCGCATGAAGATTCTTCCCCTTCGCTTGCGAAGGGGCGGAGCGAAGCGAACGCGCGCGTAGTGCGGGATGGTTCTTGTTACGCGCGTCCCGCACACCATCCCCCGCCGCTGCACGGCGACCTCCTCGCCGGCGAAGGGGGCGAGTGCTGCTCGCATGCACGGAGACGTGCCGCTAGAATGACGCTTTCCACACACGGTCCGACCATGACCTCCCTGATTTTCGTCACCGGCGGCGTGGTGTCCTCGCTTGGCAAGGGCATCGCGTCGGCGTCGCTGGCGTCCATCCTCGAGGCCCGCGGCCTCAACGTGACGTTGATGAAGCTCGATCCCTACATCAACGTCGATCCCGGCACAATGAGCCCGTTCCAGCACGGCGAGGTGTACGTCACCGACGATGGCGCCGAAACCGACCTGGACCTCGGCCACTACGAGCGCTTCGTGCGCACGCGTCTGTCGGGCAAGAACTCGATCACCACCGGCAAGATCTACGAGGCGGTGATCCGCAAGGAACGCCGCGGTGATTATCTCGGCGCGACCGTGCAGGTGATTCCGCACATCACCAACCAGATCAAGCACGCGATCGACGAGGCCACCCGCGGTTTCGACGTGGCGCTGGTCGAGATCGGCGGCACGGTGGGCGACATCGAATCGCAGCCGTTCCTCGAGGCCGCGCGCCAGTTGCGCATCGAACGCGGCGCCGACAAGGTGCTGTTCATGCACCTGACGCTGGTGCCGTACATCCAGGCCGCGGGCGAGATCAAGACCAAGCCCACGCAGCATTCGGTGAAGGAACTGCGTGCGCTCGGCATCCAGCCCGACATCCTGGTGTGCCGCTGCGAGGAACCGCTGCCGGAGAACGAGCGCCGCAAGATCGCGCTGTTCACCAACGTGCCGGAGAACGCGGTGATCAGCGCGGCCGACGCCGACACGATCTACAAGCTGCCGCTGTGGCTGCACAAGGAAGGACTGGACGACATCGTCATCGATCGCCTGCACCTCGATGCAAAGCCGACCGACCTGTCGCAGTGGCAGCGCACCGTGGATGCAGTCGAGAATCCCAAAGACGAAGTGCGCATCTTCATCATCGGCAAGTACGTCGAACACAAGGACGCTTACAAATCGCTGGGCGAGGCGCTGCGCCACGGCGGCATCCACAACGCGACACGCGTGCAGCTCGAGTGGGTCGATTCCGAAGACATCGAAACGCGCGGCCCGGACGCGGTGTTGCGCGACGCCGACGCGATCCTGGTGCCCGGCGGTTTCGGCAAGCGCGGCTTCGAGGGCAAGATCCAGACCGTGAAGTACGCGCGCGAGCGCGGCATTCCGTACTTCGGCATCTGCTACGGCATGCACGCCGCGGTGGTGGAATTCGCGCGCGATGCAGCGGGCATCGCCGGCGCGGGTTCCACGGAAAACGATCGCGATTGCGCCGACCCGGTGATCGCGCTGATCACGGAATGGACGCAGGGTTCGGGTGAAGTGCAAAAGCGTGACGAGGCCTCCGACCTCGGCGGCACCATGCGCCTCGGCGCGCAGGAGTGCCTGCTGAAGGCGGGCACGATCGCGCGCGAGCTGTATGGCGCCGACACCATCCGCGAACGCCATCGCCACCGCTACGAATTCAACAACCGCTACCGCGAACGGCTGGAGAAAGCCGGGCTGGTGGTCTCCGGCGTGTCGGTGGATGATCTGGTCGAGATCATCGAACTGCCGGCGCAGAAGCACCCGTGGTTCCTGGCCTGCCAGTTCCATCCGGAATTCACCTCGACGCCGCGCGACGGTCATCCGCTGTTCAACGGCTTCGTGCAGGCCGCGCGCGAGTACAAGGCGATGCGCGATGCACCGCGGCTGGCGAAGGAAGCGGCGGGATGAAGCGCGATGAATTCTTCCTTCCCCCGCTTGCGGGGGAAGGTGCCCGAAGGGCGGATGAGGGACAATCCGCATGAACCTCTGTGGCTTCGAAGCCGGCCTCGACCGCCCGTTTTTCCTGATCGCCGGCCCGTGCGTGGTCGAGTCCGAGCAACTGCAGCTCGACACCGCCGGCACGCTGAAGGAAATCACAGGCAAGCTCGGCATCCACTTCATCTTCAAGTCCAGCTTCGACAAGGCCAACCGCACCTCATCGCAGAGCTTCCGCGGGCTCGGAATGGACGAAGGCCTGCGCATCCTCGGCGAAGTGAAGAAGCAGGTCGGCGTGCCGGTGCTCACCGACGTGCACGAATACACGCCATTCGACGAAGTCGCCGAGGTCGTGGACGTGCTGCAGACGCCGGCGTTCCTGTGCCGCCAGACCGATTTCATCCAGAAGGTCGCGCGCGTCGGCAAGCCGGTCAACATCAAGAAGGGCCAGTTCCTGTCGCCGTGGGACATGCAGAACGTGGTCGAGAAGGCGCGCGCGGTCGGCAACGATCAAATCCTTGTCTGCGAGCGCGGCGCGAGCTTCGGCTACAACAACCTCGTCTCCGACATGCGTTCGCTCAGCGTTATGCGCGAGACGAATTGCCCGGTGGTGTTCGACGCCACGCACTCGGTGCAATTGCCGGGCGGGCAGGGCACGAAGTCCGGCGGCCAGCGCGAATTCGTGCCGGTGCTGGCACGCGCCGCGGTCGCGGTGGGCGTCGCTGGCGTGTTCATGGAGACGCACCCCGATCCGGACAAGGCATTGTCCGACGGTCCGAATGCGTGGCCGCTGGGCAAGATGGAAGCGTTGCTGGAAACGCTGAAAGAACTGGATGCGGTGGCAAAGAATTCGGGGATGGGGGATGGGTAGCGGGGGCGCGTACCCTCGACGCTTTCGCGCGTGGGTGGCTGCATGTTCGCGTGATCGATCGTCTTTGCGCCCCCCGCTTCCCGCCCCCAATCCCGCCGGTATGAGCGAAAAGCAGGAACAGGAATCCCGGACCCCCCAATGAGCACCCAAATCCAATCCATCCACGCCCGCGAAGTCCTCGACAGCCGCGGCAATCCAACCCTCGAAGCCGAAGTGACGTTGAGCGACGGCGCATTCGGCCGCGCGATCGTGCCCTCGGGCGCATCCACCGGCACCCGCGAAGCAGTCGAACTGCGCGACGGCGACAAGTCGCGCTATCTCGGCAAGGGTGTGACCAGGGCGGTCGCGAACGTCAATGGCGAAATCGTCAAGGCGCTGGCCGGCTTCGATGCGGCCGACCAGAAAGGTCTCGACGACAAGCTGATCGCGCTGGATGGCACGCCGAACAAGTCGCGGCTGGGTGCAAACGCCACACTCGGCGTGTCGCTGGCCGCCGCGCACGCGGTCGCCGCCTCGCGCAAGCAGCCGCTGTGGAAATACTTGGCGGGCGATCGCGCGCCGGTGCTGCCCGTGCCCATGATGAACGTGATCAACGGCGGGGTGCACGCCGACAATCCGCTCGACATGCAGGAATTCATGGTGATGCCCGCGGGCTTCGATCGGTTCTCCGACGCGCTGCGCGCGGGCGTCGAAGTTTTTCATGCGTTGAAGACGCAACTGAAAAAGCGCGGCATGAACACCGCGGTGGGCGACGAGGGCGGCTTCGCACCGGCGCTGCGCACGCACGAAGAAGCGATCGAGGTGATCCTCGAAGCCGTCAATGCAGCCGGTTACAAGGCAGGCAAGCAGATCTGGATCGCGCTCGATCCCGCATCGTCGGAATTTTTCGAGAATGGCGTGTACGACCTGAAGGGTGAGAACCGCAAGCTCGATGCCGCAGGCATGGTCGAGTTGTATTCGGACTGGTGCGGCAAGTATCCGATCATCAGCATCGAGGACGGTCTCGCCGAAGGCGACCAGGCCGGCTGGAAACTGATTACCGAAAAACTCGGCAAGCAGATCCAGCTGGTCGGCGATGACTTGTTCGTCACCAATCCCGCAATTTTCCGCGACGGCATCGCCAACCACATCGCCAACGCGATCCTGATCAAGGTCAACCAGATCGGCACGCTTTCGGAAACACTGGAAGCCGTGGCGATGGCGGACCAGGCGAAGTACGCGGCGGTGATGTCGCACCGTTCGGGCGAAACCGAGGACACCACGATCGCCGACCTCGCGGTCGCGACCACGTCCACGCAGATCAAGACCGGTTCGCTGTGCCGCTCCGACCGCATCGCCAAGTACAACCAGTTGCTGCGGATCGAGGAACAACTCGGGCCTGAGGCGAAGTATGCTGGCCGCGATGCCTATCCCAATCTGGCCGCACTTCCAGTCTGAGTTCCGTTGTGGAACCTCTGATCAATCTCGAACTTCGTCATTCCCGCGAAGCCGGGAATCCAGTGTCTTTATGATGTGCCTCTGGATAGAGGCACTGGATCCCGGATATCGCTTCGCGATTCCGGGATGACGAGCAAAATCAGAGGCTCCCTTGCTCAAATGGCTTGCGCTAATCCTGATTGCCCTGCTGATCGGCTTGCAGGTCAAGTTGTGGGTCGGCGACGGCGGCATGCGCGACCTGCGCGCGATCCGCGCACGCGTCGCCGAACAGCAGGCAGAGAACGCCAAGCTGAAGCAGCGCAACGACGCGCTGCACGCCGACGTCGAGGACCTGAAGCACGGCCAGGACGCGGCCGAGGCGCGGGCGCGCTCGCAGCTGGGGCTGATCAAGCCGGGCGAGGTTTTCTACCAGGTCGTCAACGGACCTGCGCGCGCGGCGAGCGCCGGACCATCTTCGGCTTCGACCGTTGCACCGGCGCCGGCGTCGAGCAATTGATCGGGCGGTGTGGCGAACGCGTTCCGCTAAACTTGTTCGCTGCGAAGCGATGACTTTCGGGGTTCGGCGACGATGCGGGTGCTGTTGAGCAATGACGATGGCGTGGATGCGCCGGGCATCCTCGTGCTCGCCGAACATCTGGCGGAACTCGGGGAAGTCATCGTCGTCGCGCCCGACCGCGACCGTTCCGGCGCCAGCAACTCGCTCACGCTCGACCAGCCGGTGCGCGTGGCGCAAATGGAAGACGGCCGCTATCGCGTCGCCGGCACGCCCACCGATTGCGTGCACCTTGCGCTTTCGGGTTTGTTGGACGACGAACCCGACATCGTGGTCTCGGGCATCAACAATTCCGCCAACCTCGGCGACGACGTGATCTATTCCGGCACCGTGTCGGCGGCGATGGAAGGCCGCTTCCTCGGCCTGCCCGCCATCGCGGTGTCACTGGCCGGCATCGGCGAACAGCACGACGGCCGCGGCCATCATTTCGGTTCCGCCGCGCGCGCCGTTTCGCTGCTGATGCGGCGCCTGCTCGTCGATCCACTGCCCGCCGACACCATCCTCAACGTCAACGTGCCGGACCGGCCGTGGGTGGAAATCACGGGCTTCGAAGTGACGCGCCTCGGCAGCCGCCATCGCGCCTCGCCGTGCATCGCGCAGCGTGATCCGCGCGGACGCACGGTGTGGTGGATCGGCGCCGCGGGCGATGCCGACGATGCCGGTCCCGGCACCGACTTCGACGCGGTGCGCCGCGGCTTCGTTTCGGTGACGCCCATCCACGTCGACCTGACGCGCTTCCAGGCGCTGGAAAACGTATCGAAGTGGATCGGCGGCTTGACGGCGCAGTTGCAGGGAGAGCAGGCGGCATGACGCATCTGTTCGGCGTCGCGGCGACCTCCGCGCGCGGCCACGGCATGACTTCGCAACGCGCGCGCGACCGGCTGGTCGCGACGTTGCGCGCGGAAGGCATCAAGGATGCGTGCGTGCTGGACGTGATCCGCACCATGCCGCGGCATCTTTTCCTCGACGAGGCGCTGTCGGCGCGCGCATACGAGAACAACGCGCTGCCGATCGGGCTGGGCCAGACCATCTCGCAGCCGTGGGTGGTGGCGCGCATGACCGAACTGCTGATCGAGCACGGCACGCCCAAACGCGTTTTGGAAATCGGCACCGGCTCCGGTTACCAGGCCGCGGTGCTGGCGCAACTGGTGGAGACGGTTTACACCGTCGAACGCATCGAGGAACTGCTGCGCAAGGCGCGGCGCCTGTTCCGCAACATGAAGATCGAGAACATCCGCTCGCGCCACGACGACGGCAACATCGGCTGGCCGGCCGAGGCGCCGTTCGACGCGATCGTGCTGACGGCCGCCGGCGAATCGTTGCCGCGCGCATTGAAGGATCAACTGTCCGATGGCGGCGTGCTGGTCGCGCCGCTGGGGCCGGCCGGCGCGCAGCGGCTGGTGCGATTGCGTCGCGAGGGCGATGAATGGCACGAGGAGGAGCTGGAGCCGGTGAGCTTCGTGCCGTTGCTGGGCGGTCTGGGCTGACCGCCTGATGCGCCTCTTCCGTCCGCTCTACGAAAAAGCCATCGAGTGGGCTGCGAAGCCGCGCGCCGACGTCGGTCTTGCGCTGTTGAGTTTCGTCGAGGCTTTCATCTTCCCGGTCGCGCCGGAAATCATGCTGGCGCCGATGACGCTGGCGCGGCCGCGCCGGTGGTGGCAGTTCGCTTCGCTGAGCTTGTTCTTCTCGCTGCTGGGTTCGCTGGTCGGCTACGCGCTGGGCCACTACGCATTCGACGCGTTGAAGCCGCTGCTTGCGCATCTCGGCTTGCTGCCGCACCTCGACTCTTTGGTGCACACGCTGGGCGCGGACGCGAAAGCGCATCCGTGGAAGGCGTTCTGGCTGCTGGTCGCGGCCGGTTTCGTGCCGATCCCGATGAAGGTCGCGAGCTGGGCCTGCGGCATCGTCGGCATGCCGATCCTGCCGTTCCTCGGCGGCATAGCGGTGGGGCGCGGCAAGCGCGTGTTCCTGGTCGCGGGCGTGATCCGGCTGGGCGGCGAGCGCGCCGAAAAGCTGTTGCACAAATACATCGAGATCATCGGCTGGGTGATCGTCGCGATCGTCGCCGCGCTGCTGCTGTGGTGGTGGCTGCGCTGACCGGTTGCTTGCAGCGCGCAATAAAAAACGCCCGGCAAAGCCGGGCGTTTTGGCAGCGATCGATCGCGTGATCAGCTGCCCTTGAGGCAGGTGCTCATGAAGCTCTTGCGCGCGTCGCCCTTGAGCGCCTTGGCCTTGGCGTCGGCGTTGCAGGTCTTCATCTTGTCCTGCTGGGTCGGCTTGGCGGTGGTGGCCGCCGTGTCGGTCTTGCCGTGCAGGCAGTCGCTCATGAACTTCTTGTGCGCGTCGCCCTTCATGCCCTTGGACTCGTGGCTGCAGCTGGCCATCTTCTGCTGCTGCGCGGTCATGGGCTTGGCGGACGAAGCAGCCGTGGTGCCCGCGGCGAAGGCCGGGGCAGCCGCCAGCGCGCCGAGGCTCAGGCCCAGCGCCAACATCGAGGTACGGATCCGCATGATTTCTCTCCTGGTGGAAATCGCTACCGGCAGTTGCCGGCGCTGCGAACTATACGCCCAGGTTCGAGGCGCGGGATAAACGCGCGCCCACCGGAACCCGAATCGCGCAAGCGATTCAGGTGGCGGTGGGCGTCGTGTTAGCGGTGCGTTAGGCGGGCGCGCTACGCCGCGGCGCGCTTGGCTTCGACCTGCTGCCGCGGCCCGTGCTTCAGCGCTTCGCGCACGTGCGCCACCAGCAGGTCAACTTCGGCTTCGTTGATGCTGAAGTGCGGGGTGAAGCGCAGCGAATTGGTGCCGCCGTGGATCACGTTGATGCCGCGCTCGCGCATGTATTCCTCGATGGAATCCGCGCCGAAGCATTTGAACTGCGGCGCCAGCTCGCACGACAGCAGCAGTCCGGTGCCCTGCACCTTGGTGATCAGGCCGCCCAGTTCGTCCTTGAGCGCGGAGAGTTTCTTCACCAGTTCGGCACCGCGCGCGCGGATGTTGGCGCGCAATTCCGGCGTGATCTCCTTCAGCACCGCGCAGGCGATGTCGAGTGCGCGCGGGTTGCCGGTCATGGTGTTGCCGTAGATGCCTTTCTTGTACAGACTCGCGGCGCGATCGTTGACGGCCAGCACCGAAAGCGGGAACTGCCCGCCGTTGAGCGCCTTGGAATAGGTTTCCATGTCGGGCGCCGGCAGCTTTTCGAAGCCGGGATAGTCCACGACCGAGAGCACGCCGTGCGCGCGCAAGCCGGCCTGGATCGAATCGACCAGCAGCAGCGAACCGTGCGCTTCGGTCAGTTCGCGCGCGGCGGCGTAGAACTCGGGGCTGACGGCGCGGCCCGGATCGCCTTCGCCCATCACCGGTTCCAGGAACATCGCTTCGAAGAACCAGCCGTTCTGCTCGGCTTCGTCGAACGCGCGGCGCAGCGCGGCCACGTCGTACGGTTCGATCGCGATCACCGAATGCTCGTCGCGGAAGCTCGCCAGGTTGTTGACGTAGGCCTTGCGCGAGGAATCCGAATACAGCGCCGGGCGCTCGGTGCGGCCGTGGAACGCGCCCTTCACGACCAGACGCTTGATGGTGCGGCCCGCGTATTTCGCGCCGGCATCCGTCATCAGTTTGGCGTTGACGTCGGCGATGCGCGCGGCCAGCGTCACCGCTTCCGAACCCGAGTTGAGGCACATGAATTTCGCAAACGGGTGCTTGCCCCTGTGATGGCCGATTTCGCGGCGCGTTGCCTCGGTGAACGCGTGCTGCGACAGCGAGGGCGTCATCACGTTGGCCATCACCTGCGGCTTGGCCAAGGCTTTCATCACCGCCGGCGGATTGTGGCCGAAACCCATCATCCCGTAGCCGCCGCAGTCGTACAGCACCGCGCCCTTCAGGGTGACGATCCACGTGCCGCGTGCTGCCAGCGCGACGAACGGGCAGACCGCGTCATCGGGATAGAAGTTGACGAAGCCGGACTGCACCGCGTGCAGTTGCTTGTCTTCGTCCATGCCCAGCATTTCCGGGTGATCGGCTTTCAGTTGCAGGAAAGCCGCATGCGCATCCGCGATCGCGCCCGCGAGGTCGGCATCCTGACCGGCGAAGCGCTCGATGGTGGCATCGTCCAGCCCGTGGGTGCGGACCTTGCCGCCGTGGGTGCGCAACTCGCGCAGCATGTCGATGGATTTCATGGAAGTCTCCAGCGCGGCGCTGCCGGCAAGGCTGCGCACGTAAGTGATTAACGCGGAAAAGAAAACGTCCCGTGATTCTAGCAGGCGGCCCGGCCCGGCGTAACCCCGTGCGGCGCCGCATGACGCCTGTCACGCGCGACGTTTGACGGCCGCGACTGCAGTTGGGTCCGCGGCGAGCGCAGACTCGTGCTGCACTCGGGAGGCGCTTGCATGAAGGCGATGCTGGATGAAATTTCGACGATGGTACGGCCGGATCGCGCGTTGCCCGTGGAACCGCACGCGATGCCGGCGCAATTGCGCAGCGCGACGCGCCGTTTCGGAAATGTCGTGGCGCTGGATGGCATCGATCTCGAAGTGCGTCCCGGCGAACTCGTGGCCCTGCTCGGCCCCAACGGCGCGGGCAAGACCACCGCGATCTCGCTGCTGCTGGGTCTGGGCACGCCCGACTCCGGGCGCGCGGAACTGTTCGGCCGCCCGCCGCGCGACATCGCCGCGCGCCGTCGCATCGGCGCAATGCTGCAGGATGCGCAACTGGAAGGCCGGACGCGCGTCGGCGAAATGGTCGCGCTGCAATCGGGCTATTACCCGAACCCGTTGCCGCTGGCCGAAACCCTCGCGATCGCCGGCCTCGATGGTTTGTGCGCCCGCGCGGTGGGCAAACTTTCCGGCGGCGAGAAGCGGCGCCTGCTGTTTGCGCTGGCGATCTGCGGCGATCCGGAATTGCTGTTCCTGGATGAGCCCAGCGCAGGCATGGACGTGGAATCGCGCCAGGGATTGTGGGCCGCGGTACGCCGCCTGAAACAACGCGGCCGCAGCATCGTGCTGACCACGCATTACCTGGAGGAAGCCGATGCGCTGGCCGACCGCATCGTGGTGATCGGCCGCGGCCGCGTGATTGCCGAAGGCACGCCCGAATCCATCAAGCGCAAGATCGCGCAGCGGCACATCCGCTGCGTCACCGCGCTGGATGCAGGGGTGTTGCGGCGGCTGCCGGGCGTCACCTCGGTGACGCGAGACGGCGCGCGGCTGGATGTCGTCGCGGCGGCACCGGAACGCGTGCTGCGGGAAATGTTGACGCGCGATCCAGGCTTGCACGATCTCGAAGTGACCGGCGCGCGGCTGGAAGAAGCGTTCCTCGCGTTGACCGGCGAAACGCGGAAGGCCGCATGAACACCGTTGCCGACACCACCACTATTGGGGGCTGGACCCGACGCGACACGCTGGACGTGTATGTCCGCGAAGCGCGTTCCGAATTCCTGCGCGTGTTGCGCACGCCGGGCTTCGCGCTGCCGACGCTGCTGTTCCCGACCATGTTCTACGTTTTCTTCGGGTTGCTGTTCGGCAAGGGCGGCGATGGCCACATCGCCACCTACGTGCTTGCGAGCTACGGCACCTTCGGCGTGATGGCGCCGGCGTTGTTCGGGTTCGGCGTGGGCGTGTCGATGGAACGCGAGCGCGGCATCCTCGCGATGAAGCGCGTCACGCCGATGCCGCCGATGGCCTACCTGTTCGCGAAAGCGGTGATGGCGATGCTGTTCGCGCTCATCATCGTGCTGCTGCTGTTTGCGCTCGGTGCGATCTTCGGCGGCGTCGTGCTGCCGCCCGGCGAGTGGATCGGGCTGGCCGTGGCGCTGGTGCTGGGCGCGCTGCCGTTCTGCGCGCTGGGCCTGGTGGTCGGGGTGCACGTCGGCGGCCAGGCCTCCGCCGCGATCGTCAACCTGATCTACCTGCCGATGTCGTTCCTCGCGGGACTGTGGATTCCGCCGGCGATGCTGCCGCACTGGTTGCAGCAGTTCGCGGTGGTGCTGCCGACCTACCACCTGTCGCAACTCGCGCTGGGTATCCTGCACCTGGATGCGCGCGGCACGTTCGCTGGGCACGTCGCTTATCTGGCCGTCTTCACCGCGGCGTGCGCTGCCGTCGCGCTGCGCGGCTGGCGCCGCATCACCGATCGTTGAAGGATTACCATCCGGTCCGGAGCGGGGAACATCCATGCCGACGTTGATCGCACATTCGCACTTCCACCTCATCACGCTCTACGTGGCGATGGTGATCTGCTACGCGCCGGAATGGATCGGCACGTTCTTCCAGAATCCGGAGAAGACCGCGGTCAGGCGCGACTGCGGTTCGTACGCGCTGATCATGGTGTCGATGTGCGCCGGGATATTCCTGGCGTTTTTCGTGGCCTTCGGTGTGCCGGCCACCACGATCCGCTGGCAGCAGCCGTTGTGGTTCTGGACGGGCATCGTGTTGATGCTGGCCGGCGCCGCGTTCCGCTGGTACGCGATCAAGGTGCTGGGCCGGTTCTTCACCCGCAGCGTGGCGACGCGCGAAGGGCAGTACGTGGTCGATACGGGGCCGTACCGGCTGATACGCCACCCTTCCTACACCGGCGCGATGGTGACGATCCTGGGCTTGGGACTGGCGATGACCAACTGGCTCAGCCTCGTGCTGGTCTTGCTGGGCACGCTGATCGGCTACGAATACCGGGTGCGCGTCGAGGAACGCGCGCTGTGCGAGGGCATTGGCCGACCGTACCGCGACTATATGCTGCGCACGCGGCGGTTCGTGCCGTACATATGGTGAGCGCCATGATCCGCGGCGTACCATGGTGACGAAATGATGCGCATGAAATTCAAGGCAGCCCCCGATTCGACGCTGTGCATGGCCATGGAAGATGCGCGCGGCTGGTACGGGCGCATCACGCCGTGGATTTGGCTGGTTTGGCTGGTGTGGCTGTTCGGGCCGGCGTTTTTTTTCGACGCCAAGGATTTCGCGCATTTTCCGCACTGGCTTCTGGCGACCGCGCTCAGCCTGCCGCTTTTCATGCTGGCGTATGTCGGCGCGCATCTGTGCCCGCGGCGGCACATCGTCTGGTACGCGCTGGCGATCCTCGTCATCGGCATGGGGGTGACGCCGCTCAACCCTTTCGCCCTCACCTACCTCATATACGCTTGTTCGGTGGCGGCCGCGTCGGGCAGCCCGCGCAAGTCCGGCGCGCTGGTGCTGGCGATGATCCTGGCTTACAGCATCGAGTGGTTCTGGCTCGGCTACAACTGGCAGTCGCTGGTCAATGTCTGGATCCTCTGTCCGATCATCGCGGGCCTGATCATCACCGACCGCATCCAGCGGCGGCATCGCGCCGATCTGCGGTTGTCGATGGAAGAGGTGCGCCGGCTTGCGGCCAGTGCCGAACGCGAACGCATCGGCCGCGACCTGCACGACCTCTTGGGGCACACCTTGTCGATGGTGGCGTTGAAGTCGGAACTCGCAGGAAGATTGATCGAGCGCGATCCGTCCGCCGCGCATCGCGAAATGGCCGACGTGGCGCGCGTCGCGCGCGACGCGTTGTCGCAAGTGCGCAGCGCGGTCAGCGGCATCCGCGCCGCGGCGATGGCGGCGGAACTGGCGTCCGCGCGCCTGCTGCTGGAGGCCGCCGGCGTGCAGATGGAGTACTGGCACGATCCGCAGGCGCTGCCCGTCGACGTCGAGACCTGCCTGGCGCTGGTGTTGCGCGAAGCCGTCACCAACATCCAGCGTCACGCGCGCGCCAACCGCGTCGAGGTCACCGTGATCGCTGGCGCCGAACGCGTGGTGATGCGCGTGCGCGACGACGGGCGCGGCGGCGTCAACGAACGCGGCAATGGACTCACCGGCATGCGCGAGCGCATCGAGGCGCGCGGTGGCACGCTGGCGATCGAATCGCCGCGCGGGCGCGGCACCAGCATCGAAGTGGCGCTGCCGTTGCCGGTTGCAGCCGCGGAAAACCCGTCGCCGCCGAAACCGGCCGCGGCCAACGTGGTGCCGCTGGTGCAACACGCGGGCGGCCACGCATGATGCGCGTGATGCTCGCGGAGGACCAGGCGATGGTGCGCGGCGCGCTGGCCGCGCTGCTGGCGCTGGAACCCGACATCGAAGTGCTGGGTTCGGTGGCCGATGGCGAGACCGCGTGGCGCGAGATGCAGCGCCTGAAACCCGACATCCTGATTTCCGACATCGAGATGCCGGGCCTCACCGGCCTCGAATTGGCGCAGCGCATCCAGCGCCACGAATTGCCGATCAAGGTCGTGATCGTGACGACGTTCGCGCGCTCGGGCTACCTGCGCCGCGCGCTGGACGCGGGCGTGTCGGGTTACCTGCTGAAGGATGCGCCGGCCGAAAAGCTCGCGGATTCGCTGCGGCTGGTGCACCGCGGCGGACGCGCGATCGATCCGGAATTGGCGCTGGAAGCGTGGACGGAAGCCGATCCGTTGAACGATCGTGAGCGGCAGGTGCTGCGTCTCGCGGGCGAGGGACAAAGCGCCGGTGACATCGCGACCAAACTCAATCTCTCGCACGGCACCGTGCGCAATTACCTTTCCGAGGCAATCGGCAAACTCGGCGTCGCCAATCGCATCGAGGCGTATCGGCTGGCGCGGCAGAAGGGCTGGCTGTAGGGCGGGGCGAGGGATGAGGGGCGAGAGGCGAGGAAGAGGCTGGACCACGCGTTCGATGTCCACGCGTTGTTATGCTTCCGCTCTTCCCTGGTCCCCAATCCTAATCCCCAAACCCTGCTCTTGAAGAAATCCGATTTCCATTACGACCTGCCGGTCGAACTGATCGCGCAGCAACCGTTGCCCGAGCGCAGCGCCAGCCGCCTGCTGGTGCTGGATGCGGCGCACCAGGCATTGAGCGATCGCACGTTTCACGACCTGCCGCAGCTGCTGCGCAACGGCGACCTGCTGGTATTCAACGACACGCGCGTGCTGCCGGCGCGCCTGTTCGGCCGCAAGCCCAGCGGCGGCGCGGTCGAAATCATGCTCGAACGCGTCACCGGCACGCACACCGCGGTGGCGATGCTGGGTGTCAGCAAGAAGCCTCGCGAGGGCAGCCTGATCGAACTGGATGACGGCACGCCGGTGCGCGTGCTCGGGCGTGACGGCCAGTTCTTCGAACTCAGGTTCGAATGCGCCGAGCCGCTGGAAAAGCTGCTGCTGCGCATCGGCCACATGCCGCTGCCGCCCTACATCGTGCGGCCCGATGGCGCGCACGACAGCGAACGCTACCAGACGGTGTACGCGCGCCAGCCGGGCGCGGTCGCGGCGCCGACGGCGGGCCTGCATTTCGATGCGCCGTTGCTGGATGCGCTGCGCGCACGCGGCGTGGATTTCGGCTACGTCACGCTGCACGTGGGCGCGGGCACGTTCCAGCCGGTGCGCGAGGAAAAGATCGAAGACCACCAGATGCACCGCGAGTGGTTGAACGTCGGCGCGGAACTGGTCGAGAAAATCCGCCGCACGCGCGCGCAAGGCGGGCGGGTGATCGCGGTCGGCACGACAGTGGTGCGATCGCTCGAAGCGGCGCGGGGAAAAAATGGCGAGGTCGAACCGTTCGCGGGCGAAACCCGCATCTTCATCTTCCCCGGTTACCGCATCACCAGCATCGACGGCCTCATCACCAATTTCCACTTGCCGGAATCGACCCTGCTGATGCTGGTGTCCGCGTTCGCCGGCCGCGAGTTCGTGCTGTCGGCGTACAAACATGCAGTCGAGCAACGCTACCGGTTCTTTTCGTACGGCGATGCGATGCTGGTGTGGCCGGGAAGCCGGGACTCGGGACTCGGGATTCGGGATTCGGACAAGCGATGATTGGTTTTTGCCGTCATTCCGGACGCCGCGCAGCGGCGATCCGGAATCCATCTTGATTCGGACAAAAGTCAAAATGGATTCCGGCTTTCGCCGGAATGACGACGAACTGTGAAGGATCGCAACATGCACTTCGAATTGCTCTCCACCGACGGCGCCGCCCGCCGCGGCCGCATCACGCTGCCGCGCGGCGTGATCGAGACGCCGGCATTCATGCCGGTTGGCACGTATGGTTCGGTGAAGGCGATGACGCCGCGCGATCTCGACGACGTCGGTGCGCAGATCATCCTCGGCAACACATTTCATCTCTGGTTGCGGCCGGGGCTGGATGTGATCGGCGAATTCGGCGGCCTGCACCGCTTCATCGGCTGGGACAAACCGATCCTCACCGACTCCGGCGGCTTCCAGGTGTTCTCGCTGGCCGAGCGCCGCAAGCTCACCGAGGAAGGCGTGACATTCGCGTCGCCGGTGGATGGTTCGCGCGTATTCCTTTCACCCGAAGAATCCATGCGCATCCAGACGGTGCTGGATTCCGACATCGTGATGGCGTTCGACGAATGCACGCCGTACACGATCGAGGGCAAGCCCGTGGATGCGCGCGTGGTGCGCGAGTCAATGGAGCTGTCGTTGCGCTGGGCCGCGCGCTCGCGGCGCGCGTTCGACGAACTCGGCAACCGCAACGCGCTGTTCGGGATCGTGCAGGGTGGCGTCCATGACGACTTGCGCGCGCGTTCGTCGGAAGGTCTGCTCGAAATCGGCTTCGACGGCTACGCGCTGGGCGGCCTCGCCGTGGGCGAACCCGAAGCCGAACGCAATGCGACGCTGGAATCGGCGTGCCCGCGCCTGCCCATGGACAAGCCGCGCTACCTGATGGGTGTCGGCCGCCCCGAGGACATCGTGGAAGCGGTGCGCCGCGGCATCGACATGTTCGACTGCGTGATGCCGACCCGGCACGCGCGCAACGGTTTCCTGTTCACGCGCGAAGGCACGCTGCGCATCCGCAACGCGAAGTACGCCAACGACACGCGTCCGATCGAGGAAGGCTGCGCCTGCTACGCCTGCGCGGGTGGGTTCTCGCGCGCCTACCTGCGCCATCTCGATCGCTGCGGCGAAATCCTGGGCTCGCAACTCGCGACGATCCACAACCTGCACCACTACCTCGCGCTGATGCGTGAATTGCGCGAGGCGATTGAATCACAGTCGCTGGATCGCTACGTCGTGGGATTTTACGCGCGGCGCAGTGTGCATCCCCCCACGCCTGCAGCGTGAGCGCATCCCCCCGCCGCTACGCGGCGACCCCCTTCGTCCCGAAGGGGGTGAGCAGCTCTTCTTCCCCCTTCCAAAGGAAGGGGGATCGAGGGGGATGGCTCTCCAACGCACTACAGCGTTTCGATGATGCGATCCAATCCGTGTGCGCAAAATCGTTGCAGCGCGTTGGCGGATGTCGGATCGTCTTGTTTGCGTTGCGCCCATGCAGCATGCCGCGCCAGCAAGGCTGCGGCGGCGCTGCGCGCGCAGGTGCTGCCCAAGCGCAAGGCGCCCGCCTGCAGCGCATCGGGATCGCGCGCATGGTCGCGCAGCCAGGTGTCGGCGTGGTGGATCGCGTCGTGCGTGGCCTCGGCGTCGGTGTTCGCGATGGCGCCGTCGGCGTCTTCAAGCCACGCATCGATGGCGTCGACCAGCGGATCGATGCCGAGCTTGTCCAGCGCACGCAGGAAATCCAGTGCCTGTACGTTGCTTGAACCTTCCCAGATCGGGAACACCTGCGCGTCGCGCAGCAGCAGCGGGATGCCGCTGTCTTCCAGGTAGCCGATGCCACCGAAGGCTTCGACGGTTTCCGACGCAATGCGTACGCCGAGCTTGCAGATCCACAGTTTCGCCAGCGGCGTCAGCAGTCGTTGCAACGCGGCGTCGCGCGCATCGCCTGCGCCGGATTCCACGCGCCCGAGCAGCAGCGCGACTTCCATCGCCAGGTGGCATGCCGCTTCGAATTCGGCTTCCCAGCCGGCCAGTGCATCGGCGAACAGCGGTTGTTCGATCAGCGGCTTGCCGAACACTTCACGTCGGTGCGCGTAGTCGCGCGCGAGCGCAAGGCAACGCGCCATCGTCGACAGCGAACCGAATGCGTTCCACAAGCGCGTCACCTGCAGCACAGGCGTGATCGCGCGCACGCCGTGCGCGGTGTCGCCGACCAGTTCGGCGCGCGTGTCGTGCAAATGGATTTCAGCGGTCGGCAGCTCGCGCGTGCCGAGCTTGTCCTTCAGGCGATCGATCGTGATGCCGTTCCACGATCCATCAGGGTTGCGGGTTTCGACGCCGAACAACGCCAGGCCATCCGCGCCCGTGGGGTTGCCTTCCGGCCGCGCCAACGCAAGTGCGAATTCGGCGTTGATCGCCGAAGTGAACCATTTGCGTCCGCTGAGTCGCCACATGCCATCGGCTTCGCGACGCGCAACGGTTTCGCTGTTGCCGACGTCCGAGCCGCCCGCGTTTTCGGTCATCCACTGGCCGCTGATCCAGAACGTCGCGGGATTGCGGCTCAGCAGGTGCGGCAGCACGCGTTCGCGCAACGCCGCATTCGGCGCATCGCGCAAGGTGGTCGCGACACCGTCGCTCATCGCCAGCGGGCAGGAATAGAACGCGCTGGCGGCGTGGTACAGGTACACCTTCGCGAACTGCTGCACGCGCGCGAATTCGCCCAATGACCGATCGTGTCCATCCGCGACCAGCCCGTGTTTCGCCGCGAGCGCCGGACCTTCGCGCCAGGTTTCGGTCAGTTCGATGCGATCGACACGGTTGCCCCACACGTCGAAATTGGTGAGCACGGGCTCGCTGGGCGTCGTCGCGAGTTGCCGCGCGTACGTTCGCTGCGCGTACTCCGCCAGTGCGATGAAGTCCGGTTCGGCGGCACGCCGTTGCGACTCGGGCAACACGCGCGCCAGCCACGACTGCAGCACGCGATCGCCGCGATACGGGTCGGCAAGCTGCGGTGCGGACTGCACGAAGCTCATGTGGGCAGCTTACCGCGCCGCTTCGGCACGCGCGCGCAGGCGAGGATCACGACGACGGCCAGCACGATTTCAATGCCGGCGAACACGCGCTCGGCCGGCGCCGCGTAAAACTCCGCGACGCCGTGGCAGAAATAGAACAGGCAGACCATGCCGGCCAGCAACAGGGCGCGCGCGGGTGTGCGCCAGTACAGCAGCGGAATCACGAGTGGCAACAGCGCGATCAGCAACGCCGCCGCGATCGGCATTCGCGCCGGCGGCAGCAGCCACGCGTGCCACGCGATTTGCAGCAGAGCCAGCGCAGCCCACGCCGTGAAACCGATGCGTCGTTGCAGAACGACATTCATGGCTTCGCCGCCAACCGTTTCGCGATTTCGGCGACGCGTCGCCCCAGCGCGCGTGCCAGCGCGCGTTCGTCGTCGCTGATCGGACGATCGCGATCGACGCCCGACACGTGGCTCGCGCCATACGGCGTGCCGCCGGTCGTGGTGGTGTTGAGCGCCGGTTCGGTGAACGGAAGGCCGACGATCAGCATGCCGTGGTGCAGCAGCGGAATCATCATCGACAGCAGCGTGGATTCCTGTCCGCCGTGCATGGTCGAAGTCGAGGTGAACACCGCGCCCGGCTTGCCGGCCAGCGCGCCCGATGCCCATTCGGCGGGCGTCGAATCGATGAACTGTTTCATTGGCGCCGCCATGTTGCCGAAGCGCGTCGGGCTGCCCAGGATCAGGCCCGCGCACTCGTGCAGGTCGCGCAATTCGACGTACGGCGCACCTTCTTCGGGAGCCGATGGTTGCGCGGCTTGCGTGAGCGGACCCACCGGCGGCACCTGCCGGATGCGCGCGCGTACGCCATCGACTTCTTCGACGCCGCGCGCGATCAGGCGTGCGAGCTGCGCGACGCTGCCGTTGCGGCTGTAGTACAGCACCAGGATTTCCATGAACCTCGAGTTTCCTTTTGCAGCGGGATTGCACTAGCCTCGCAGCATGCGAGCCACGCCCAGCAGTCAACAGGGTACGCGCCGCGATCGCCTGCAGGCGTTCGCGCGATTCCTGTGGCAACGCTTCCTCGACGACAAGTGTTTCGAAACCGCGGGCGCGTTGTCGTACACCACGCTGTTCGCGATCGTGCCGATGCTGGCGGCGGTGATCGCGATCGTGTCGGTGTTCCCGGCCTTCGCCGGCCTGCGCGACAGCGTGACCCGTTTCATCTTCCGCAGCTTCGTCCCGGCGGCCGGCGAAACCGTGCAAGGATACCTGCTCCAGTTCGCCGACAACGCCAGCAAGCTGACGCTGTTCGGCGTGCTGTTCCTGCTGGCCAGCGCGCTGATGATGATGGCCAGCATCGAGGATCGCTTCAATCGCATCTGGCGCGTCGCCTCAAGGCGCAAGGGCACCGCGCGACTGCTGCTGTACTGGGCGGCGTTGACGCTGGGTCCCATCCTGGTGACGGCGGGCGTGGGCGTCAGTTCGTGGGTTTATGCGCAGCCATTGTGGCGCGGCGTCGCCGGTCACGGTGTCGCGGGTTTCCGGTTGTGGCTGCTGGCGCCGTTCCTGATTACCTGGGTCGGACTTTCGGTGTTGTACCAGGCCGTGCCCAATTGCCGTGTGCGTTGGCGTGACGCGATCACCGGCGCGCTGGTGGCGGCCGTGCTGTTCGAGTTCGCGCGCAAGGGTTTCGCCGCGTACGTGCAGGGCGTCGCGAACTACAAGGAGGTTTACGGCGCGCTGGCGGCGATCCCGATCTTCCTGATCTGGGTGTACCTTTCGTGGGTGATCGTGTTGCTGGGCGCGATCCTCGCCGCGGCATTGCACGCTTTCGAATATCGCCACAGCGACGAACTGCTTCCGCCCGGTTGCGAATTCGTCGGCCTGTTGCGCGTGGTGCAGCGCTTCGCCGAAGCGCAGCGCGCGGGCGCGGCGCTGGACGACGCGGGCTTGCGCGCGCGTGAACGCTTCCTCACGGCCGACCTGTTGCAGCGATACCTCGCCGACCTGCAGCGCGCCGGCCTGATCCGCCGCGCCGAGGGCGGCGGCTGGCTGGTGGCGCGCGACCTCGACAGCGTGTGTGCCGACGATCTTTTCCATGCGGGCGGCTACCGGCTTCCGCAGGATGCGGTGGCGATGCAACGCGCGGCCACCGGACTGGCGCCCGAGGCCCGGGTGACCCTGCAACGCGCCGAAGCCGCGCTGAAAAAAAATCTCAGGGTGCCTCTGCGCGAGTTATTCTGTCCGGCGTCGCCCGCGGAAGCGGTGCAACCTGAGGATCGATCGTCGTGATGCGTGCCCTGTTGTGTGGTGGTTCGCTGGTCGCGCTGCTGGCATGCCCGGCCGTGTCCGGCAATGCGCGGGCACGAGCTGCGAACCCGCAACCGCAGTTGTCCGTCCGCACGCTGGACGGCAAGACCTTCGACCTCGCCGCCGAGCGTGGCAAGTGGGTCATCATCAATTTCTGGGCGACGTGGTGCTCGCCGTGCATCGCCGAGATGCCGGCAATCTCGAAATACGTCGCCGCGCACAAGAACGTCACCGCCGTCGGGCTTGCCTACCAGCCCGAACCGCTGGCCGACGTGTTGGAGTTCGCGCACAAGCATCCGGTGGACTATCCGCTGGCGCGCATCGACATGCAGCATCCGCCGGCCGGATGGGAAATGCCCGCGGGGTTGCCGACGACCGATCTGATCGCGCCGGATGGCCATCTGGCCAAGCGTTTCATCGGTCCGGTCGACGCCAGGCTGCTGGATGCGGCGATCGCCGCGGCGGCCAAGCACTGACGCGATGGCCTGCGCGCGCTTCATCGTGACGGGCAGGGTGCAGGGCGTGTTCTTCCGCGCCTCGACCCGCGACTTCGCGTTGCAATTGGGCTTGGCCGGCTACGCGAACAACCGCGATGACGGCAGCGTCGAAGTCGTCGCATCGGGCAGCACCGAAGCGCTGGCGGCATTGTTTGCGTGGCTGCACCACGGCCCGCCCGCCGCGCGCGTGGCGCACGTGCAGCGCGAGGAAATGTCGCCCCGCAATCTGATTGGGTTCACGACAGCCTGACGTCTTGCTCAGGCCGGCGCGTGTTCCTGGTGTTGCGGCGCGTCGCCGGAAATGTCGTACCACTCCGCCTTGTACGCGGTGAAGATGTGCATGGCCGGCTTGCCTTCAATGGGCGTGTCCAGCGTGCCGAGTCGCAATCGCAGCGTTTCCGGTATCGCGTCGCGCCGGCTGTACAACTGCGCACCGCAGCCCTTGCAGAACACACGATGCACGCCCGGCGAGGATTCGAATTCCGCCAGCGCATCCTGTCCGGACAGCAGCTTCAGGTGTTCGCGTGCGATTGGTGCCACGCCATTGAACGCCGAGCCATTCGCCTTGCGGCATTTGCGGCAATGACACACCGTGATGGGACCGAGCTCGCCATGCACTTCGTAACGCACGGCACCGCAAAGACAACTACCGGAATGCATCATCGACCTCCTTCGTATTCGACATCGCTGCTTGAACCCTGGACCGTCACCCTTCGTCGATCCTACTCGACCCTCCGCCAGATCGAGATCGGCACATCGCCGTTGGGGCGCGCCGTCACGCGGTAGCTGAGCACATCGCCTTTGAGTTCGTACTGGCGGCGCTGTTCCTGTCCCTCCCAATTTGGGAACGATGCTCCAATGATGTGGAAGACGAGCACCCCGCGATCCGGTTCGACGACGAGCCTGCCGTAATGCGTGCTCGAACCCATCACGGCCGCCTTGTATTCGGCGGCTGTTCCCTTCGCCTTGTCACCGGCGTGGAAGAACGGCCGTTCGGCCCTGAAGATCTGCAACGAGTAGTTTCCCCGTTTGTCGATCAACAGCAGCCCCTTGGGGTGCGCACCGTAGTCGGATTCGCGCGAACCATCGGGGTGCTGCACGTCGGCAGCTACCAGGGTCCAGGTGCCGGCCAGCGATGACACCATGCGAGTCGACGCGGCGAAGGCGGCGGAGCTGCAGAGTGCACATGCCGCAAGAAGCAAGGCCATGATGCGACCGGTATTTGCTGTACGAATGTTCATGCGATGAGTCCCGAAGCTGGAGGGCACACCGGATCATAGGCGCAGGACACGCTTAAGAAAATCTGATAATTTGAAATCAATCAATCGGAAATTCGAAAGCAATGTCCTTGCCGAACCTCGACATGGCCGCCATGCGCACGCTGGTTGCGATCCTGCGATCGGGCAGCCTGGGTCGCGCGGCGGAAAAGATTGGCCGTTCGCAATCGGCGGCGAGCCAGCAGATCAGGAAGCTGGAAAGCCAACTGGGCCAGCCCCTGTTTCGCAAACAGGGACGCAGGATGGTGCTGACGGAAACCGGCGAGCTTGTGCACTCGCACGCGCGCCGCATCCTCGAGCTCAACGACGAAGCCGTCCGCAGCGTGGCCGGCATGGCGGTGGAAGGCGTCGTGCGGTTCGGCCTGCCGGGCGATTTCGCGGAGACCTGGCTGCCTGCGGCGCTGGGCCAGTTCAAGCGGGCCCACCCGGCGGTGCGGGTGGATGTCGAAGTGGAACGCAACGGGCGCCTGCTGGAACGCCTCGACCAGGGTGAATTCGACCTCGTGCTCGCGATGGGCCATGGCAGCCGCGCAGACGCCAGGCGCGTGGCCACGCTGCCCATGGCGTGGATCGGGCCGGCGGGTGTGGACGTGAGCGTGAAAGCGGGCGTCCCGCTCGATCTCGCGCTGTTCAATCCGCCGTGTTTCTTTCGTCGTGCCGGTATCGAGGCGCTCGACAAGGCGTCGATTCCCTGGCGGGCTGCCTACATCACGTCAAGTTTGCAGAGCTTGTGGGCAGGCGTGGAGGCCGGCCTTGGCATCACGTTGCGAACGACGGCCGGCATACCGCCGTCCCTCGTGCGGCTCGATGGAAGGCACGGCCTGCCGCCGCTTCCCGTCGTCGAGTTGTGCCTGCACTCGGGGCAGAACACGACGAACCTCGCAGTGAGCCAGCTCGAGCGCGTGGTGATCGACAACGCCGTCGGAAACATCGGGGTGAAGGAGAACGCCGGGCGCCGTTATTCGGCGAGCCGCGGCAGCAAGCCCACCAGATTGCACGGCCGCGTGCGCGCGTCGAGCTGAGCGCGCAACAACTTTTCCCACGCGGTCCTGCACGCCGATGTCGAACCCGGCAGTGCGAACACGAATGTCTGGTTCGACAATCCGGCCAACGCGCGCGACTGCAACGACGACGTGCCGATTTCCTCGAAGCTCACCGCGCGGAACAGTTCGCCGAAACCCGGCATCTCCTTGTCCAGCAGCGGCAACACCGCTTCCGGCGTCGAATCACGCCCGGTGAAACCGGTGCCGCCGGTGATCAACACGCCATGCACCGCGGCGTCGGCGATCCAAGCTGCGACCTGCGCGCGGATCGCGTAACGATCGTCGCGCAACAGTTTGCGCTCGTGCAGGCGGTGCCCGGCTTCCGTCAGAGCGTCGACGAGGAATTGTCCGGACGTATCGGACTCCAGCGTGCGCGAATCCGAAACTGTCAGTACGCACAGATTCAACGAAACGAATTGATTCTTGGAAGTCATTCGAAAGTTCAGTGAAAGGTTAGAGAAAGGTTGCAGGTGCAAAGTTAAGCCGTTGCAGCGTAGGGGGTGGGCGGACGAATCGCCAAACGAGGATGGCGATGTATTAACAAATCTAAGGTACGCGTGCGGCATCGGCGGCGTACGGGGGTGAAGAAAGTGCTGTCATTGTTGACGTGGCGATCACCGGGAACGCGCGTTAGTCGGCGTGGTTGTGGGCTAGACATGTCTGGGGGGCATTGCAATGGTCACGAGCAACCAGTTCCGCGTGGGCAGCAGTTTTCCCCTGACGCTTAACCCCGTCAACGGCTGAACAAGCCGTGCCCGTCGTCACAATCCACAAACGGCGAAGAAATCACGGCGAGGCACTATACAAAGGTCAACGTATGACGAGCTTTGGAGCGTCTTCGTGTGTCGCTCCGCGAAAAGCTTTTTTGAAAGGTCTTCAATGTAGGGTTTTTTGAACCGATCTGTTGCGGAACAGAACCGAGTGGGTTTGTGGGGAGCCTTTTATGAATCTCGGAATATCGCGGATTGTTCGCGAGCGATGCTCGCAGTCGTATCGTGTGTATCCCACTTCCTGTACCTGTTAGCGAAGTCAATTATCGCACGCGGATTAGCGTCAATGCGAAATCGCAGGATTGGAAAAGGCGGTGCAAAGTGAAACCGAAAATCTTTTGCCTATTCGCGTTGGCGTTGTTCGGGTTCATCGTGATCACAACGTTCAGCCCGCAGGCTAAAGCATCCGGGCTAGGATCGGTTCAATGTGCGCCCTATAAAATAACCTATCCGGCCCCAGGAGGAGGAACTACAACCACAACTGGAACCGAGTGTTGGTGGAACCCGCCTGCAGACGGCGTACTAAGTGTGGGCGGCGGTCCCGGCTCGGGTCCTGGTGCGGGCGGTATGGGCGGCGCTGGTGCAGGCAAGCCCTTTACTCCAGTAAGTACCGTTCAATCTACTAAAAAAGGGGCTGAGGATCGCTCGCCTACCGATTGCACCAAGGTGGGTACGAGTGGTGATATAGCAGGTGATCCGATTGAAATCAGCACGCAATCTAAAATTGACACTGTCACATTGTTTTCACAGCCGGGCGAGGGCGGACTGAATTACTCACTCAATTACACGTCACCAAACGGCTGGTATGACAATTTGGGATACCGGCTGGTCCTCAACTGTGGATCTCCAGTGCCTGATAGTGGACCTACTTGCGGCCATATAAGTTACTGGCGTGGAGACGGTTCGACCATTTCTTTCACGGGACAGGCCGGAACGGCGGGAAATTATCCGGAAAACGACGGCGGAAATCTTGCCACGTTGACCGGAAATGCTGACGGTACCTACACGCTGCATGATGAAGACGGAACAACAAAGACATTCAATGCAGCAGGTTTTCTCACTTCGATCATTAATTCACAAGGTATCGGATGGACGATTACGGGTGGCGTAGGAAGCCTGACAACAGTGTCATCATCAAATGGAACTTCGTTCACGATTGCGCGTCAGGTGACTACCGTCAACGGCACTACGGTTCATAACGTCACAGTGACAGATCCTGCTGGAAACGTTTATAAGTATTCTTACACGACATCGAATCCAAAAATATTCTTGCTAAACCCGATGCAGATAAGCAGTCTTACGCTTCCGGGTTCCCCGACGACGACGATTACGTGGAAGTACCTGCCAAGCAGCTTCCTCGTTTCCGAAATGGATTACAACGGGGTGCCTTACTCGTATGCTACGTACAATTCCGCGAACGCCACTTACTTCCCTGATGGTGCGACGGGGGAACGACTTGCGGATGGAACGGGAGCTAATTCGATTGTCTACTCCGGCTTCAGCTATACCGGGCATACGCTGACGGCGACGCTGACCAATCCCCTCGGGCACAGCACAGTCAAACAATATTATTGGGCAGGCGAGGGCAACCCATTTTTATTGACTTCCAATAGCGAGTCGGCTGTTGCCGATTGTGGCGCGACGCTCAGCACGATTGCTTACGATGCAAATGGTTACCTGAGCAAGACCGTCGATGCGGATGGGAACACACACACCTACTCCTACGCAGCCAACGGCCAATTGCAGTCAGAAACGGAAGCCTACGGTACTTCGATCGCTCGCACGATGAAATACGGTTGGGATTCAAATGCTCAGTTGAACCGCCTGACCAGCATCACGATAACTGGCTACTCAAAGACCAGTTATGCCTACAACGCGCAAAACCGCATTGCTTCGGTTACTCGGACCAACCTGACGAGCGTCGGCACGGCCAACCAGTCGTTGATGACAACCTACGCTTACACTCTGTACGGCAATGGCATGGTCGAAACCATGACGGTGACACAGCCATCGCCTGGCGGTTCGGACCACACCGCCTATGCTTACGACACGCATGGCAATTTGACGTCGGCCACCGACGGGCTGGGTCATGCCACGACCTATTCTGGCTACAACGGGCTGGGTGAGGTCGGCAAGATCGTTGGGCCCAATGGCGACGAAACCGATTACACCTACGATGCGCGGGGCCGCGTCGCCAGCAAGACCACACATCCGAACGGTACGACGGCGACGTGGACCTATGGCTACGATGGCTTTGGATTGTTGGCAAAGGTTAGTGCGCCGGATGGCGAAGTGACCACATGGACCCGAGATGCCGAACAACGTGTCAAGACCATCACCCACAATGATAAAGACGGCACATCAACCGAATCTTTCGCATACGACGCCGCCAATGACATCACTTCCGATGTGATCACGCGCGGAGGCGATGTTGGCAAATCCACGAGCCATGTCTACGACGCGTTAGGGAACGTCTGATTTATTCCCCGTCTGAGGCATCATAGCCACATCGCCGAACCGGAACTGCCACCGATGAAGCAAGCCACGTTCGCATCGTTGAACTTCGATGCCAAGAAGCGACGCACGCGCCGCGAGGTGTTCCTGGCCGAGATGGACAAGGTGGTGCCGTGGGATGCACTGCTGGCGTTGCTGGCGCCCGCGTATCCGACCAGCGGCCGCCGCGGGCGACCGCCGATGGCGCTTGCGAGCATGCTGCGCATCCACTTCATGCAGCAGTGGTACGCATTGTCCGATCCTGCGATGGAAGATGCGTTGTACGAGATCGAGTCGATGCGGCGGTTTGCAGGATTGGAGTTGAACGAGGACGCGATTCCGGACGAGACGACGATCCTGAAGTTCCGGCGCTGGCTGGAACGGCACGGCTTCGCGACGCAGATCCTGGCGGTGGTGAACGCGCATCTCGGGGAGCACAAGCTGCTGTTGCGCGCAGGGACGATCGTGGATGCGACCTTGATCGCGGCCTCGCCCTCGACCAAGAACCAAGCCAAATCGCGCGATCCCGAGATGCACCAGACCAAGAAGGGCAACCAGTGGTACTTCGGCATGAAGGCGCACATTGGGGTGGATGCCGCATCGGGGCTGGTGCACACGGTGACTACGACCGCGGCCAACGCCGGCGACGTCACCGAGGTGGACAAGTTGTTGCACGGCAAGGAGACCAGCGTCTACGCCGATGCCGGCTACACAGGTGCGGAAAAGCGCGTGAAGCCCAAGCGCGGGCGCGATTGGTTCATTGCGGCCAAGCGCGGCAAGGTCAAGGCGGTGGTCGACCGGGAACTGCGCGAGTTGCACGAGCAGATCGAGCACCTCAAGGCCTCGGTGCGTGCGAAGGTGGAACATCCGTTCCGCGTCCTGAAGTGCCAGTTCGGTTATCGGAACGTGCGCTACAAGGGACTGGCCAAGAACACCGCGCAGGTCGTCACCCTGTTTGCGCTCACGAATCTGTGGATGGCGCGGCGGAGATTGCTGACCACGATGGGTGAAGTGTGCCCGTGAATCGGGAAACAGGGGTTGATCAGAGCTCCACAAGCACACCGAAAGGCCACTATCAATATCCAAATAACCTATTCGCATCACCGACTCCATGTCGTGGACAGAATGCACTTCAAACAAACGAATAGTTCAGACCTTCCTTAGGGCGCGTATATCAGGTCAAAGGTTCGAACGGCCAGGCGCTGACGTACGCCTACGACGGGAATGGCAACGTGTTGTCGGTGATCGATGCGAAGGGCCATAAAACCAGTTACACCTACGACGCACTGAACCGGGTGATCGGCATCACCGACGCCGCGAATGGCATAACGTCATACACCTACGACGCTGGCGATCACGTGACTGGGGTGGAAGATCCGCGTGGTTTGGTCACCACGTACGCATGGGACGGCCTTGGACAATTGTGGCGGCAGGTCAGCCCCGATACCGGCGCCACCGCGTTTCAATACGATGCCTATGGTCGGTTGTCTTACAAACAACTTGCCAGCGGCATGCCGGAATATTTCGGCTACGACGCGCTGAATCGCATGGTATCGAGGGGAACCAGCGAGTACGGGTCGCAAAGCTTCACGTGGGACAGCTGCACGCACGGTATCGGGAGGCTGTGCGTGTCAACGACGGGGACCGACAGTGTCGGATACAGCTACAGTCCCGAAGGCTGGATCACGGGACGCTCCTTCAATATCAGTGGCAGCCCAAGTTATTCGCTGGGCTACAGCTATGACAACATGGGCCACCTCTCGGTCGTGGACTATCCCGACGGCAACCAAGCCCTGTACTACTACACAGATGGTGCTGTGTCGCAGGTAAATCTCCAGGTGGGCGCGTATTTAATTGGTGGAGTCGATGACATCACCTACCGTCCCATGGATCTCGCGATGTCGGGCTGGACGTCTAATAACGGCCTAACCAACACCATCGTGTACGACAGTGATCTGCGGCCTACCAGCATCACGATACCTGGCGTGGAAAGCTTGACTTTCAGCTATGACACGGCCAATCGGATCACCGGTATCACTAACGGCATGGACGGCTCCCAGAGCGAAACACTGGGTTACGATGCGTTGAATCGGCTGAACAGCGCGGTTTCGACCGCGGACAGCGAGAGTTATCAATATGACGCCGACGGCAACCGTACCTCGCAAGTCATCAACGGCGTCGCGAGCAGCTTTGCTTATCCGTCCACCAGTAATCGCCTGACGAGTGTGTCGGGAGGACTGAATGGCACCTTTGGCTACAATGCCAATGGAGATACGGTCACGGTCAATGGGCTTGCCGCTTATACGTATGATCCATTCGAGCGACTGGTGAATACCGCCGGCACCGCTTTCACGATCAGTGCAGAAGGACAGCGGCTGGAGAAGACCAGCGCGGCGGATGGCACCACGTATTTTGCCCCGGACGCGAGTGGTCCTTTGCTGGCCGAAGACCAAAACGGCACCTGGATGGACTACGTGTGGCTCAATGGGCGGCTGGTGACGGTGATGGCGAATGGCGGGGTTTATCCGGTGGCGGCGGACCAAACGGGTCGTCCTCTGGCACTGACGCATCCGGCAACCAAGGCGATCCTGTGGGAATCGGAGAACCTGCCGTTCGACCGCGACGTGACGGCGAACCACTGGGGCAACTTCAACTTGGGCTTCCCGGGCCAGTACTACGATCAGGAAGACAATCTTTGGTACAACGGCGCGCGTGATTACAACGAGACCTTGGGTCGCTACATGGAAAGTGACCCAATCGGGTTGGTGGGCGGTGTTAATACATATGCTTATAGCAACGATAATCCGATCATAAATGTGGATGGGTTGGGTTTAGACAGTGCTGTATTTTATACAGAACCACAATATCAGATGAGCTTATCGGGAACGGGACTCCAACTTCCAGATGTTTATCTTTTTGAGATCGGTTTAGGACCAGTAAGTATCAGCGCGACCTATACGAGTTACGGTGATGCTTTTGTTGGGATTTCGGGAAATCCTACACAGATTGCCCAGGGTAAGGGTCTTCAAGTTGGTGGGGTCGCAATCGCTGCAGGGTACGTCAAAGGTTGTGATCATAGTCGTCAGACAATTAACAACATAGTCTCCTCATTCTCAGGTGGCGCAAGTTACTATGATGGAGTCGGTGGGGGTTTTAGCAAAAACGCTTCCGGAACAATCTTTTATGGAGGAGTTGGTGCTGGACAATTTTCTTACGGAACTGGTTATAATCAATACACCGGCAATATTTTTGGTCACTGACCCAGAATGTCGCGACAACTCAAAATTGATAGTACGTTAAAGCGAATAGTGCTATTTGTGGCAGCATTTATAGTGGCTTACATATTAGTTGTTGAAATATATAATTCGTCCACATACAAATTTACTACGAAAGATAAATTGGTAAGGGAATTTAGATCTATTCCGATACCAAATGGCAGTCGACCTATTGACGATATGAAACTGATTGATAGGAAGACCTTTTACTACGTGACAGAGCGCTTTTCATCGGATCAGTCCGCGGATACACTTACAGGCTACTATATAAAAGAAATGAAAAATAATGGATGGAATTACCTTGGTACAGAGAAAGGTAGTGATCATTCATCGCAACTTTGCAAAAATGGAATACTCGGTAGTCTCGGGTTTATAAGTAATTCCAGAGAAGGAGCCATTTATGTTTTTACCTTGACTACAGGAGGTACGGCAATTAGGACTTGTGGCTAGGCTGCAGAAAATGACTTCATTATTTGAGCAGCATGCTGGGCTGAGGTAGTCTTGCGAAACGAATTGGTCTTTGGCGCTCATTCGCCGAGCTTACCCCAGCCGCTGCGCGCGGGTTCCGGTGGCGCGATGGCTTGCGGCGGCAGGCCGCGGCGGTGGCGGTCGGCCATCTGGCGCAGCAGCATCGCGAAGTCGTTGGCGTAAAGCTCCATGTCGAACAGGCCGGAGGTCGCGCGCTGGGTGTCGAGGCGCTGGTGCAACGCTTCCAGCACCGAGCGGTCGTTGCCGAAGCGTGCCGCGGTCGCGACGAACGCGGCGTCATCCCGTGCGATCAGTTCCGGCATACCGAGGTAGTGGTTGAGGCTGCCGGCGACGCGCGAGGCGAAGGTTTCGCCGGGACGCGTCAGCACCGGGCAGCCGGCCCAGATCGCGTCCGACGCGGTGGTGTGCGCGTTGTAGGGATTGGTGTCGAGGAACAGGTCGGCCAGTTGGTAGCGCGCGAGGTGTTGCAGGTGCGGCAGCGCGGGCGAGAACACCAGCCGGCGCGGTTCGATGCCGTGTGCGCGCGCGGCGTCGCGCAGGCGCGCGTTCGCTTCGCGGCTCGCGTCCAGCAGCCACAGCACGCTGTCCGGCACTTCGCGCAGCACGGCGCACATGCGCGCGAAGCTCGTCGCGTTGAGCTTCCACGCATTGTTGAAGCTGGCGAACACCACCGCGTCATCGGGCAGCCAGAACGCCTCGCGCTGCGGCGCAGCGCCGATCGGGCGGGTGGGGTCGGAAGGCTGGTAGCAGCGTGGCAGCCAGGCGATTGCTTCGGAATAAAACCGCCGCGACGTTTCCGGAATGACGTAGCGGTCGGCGATCAGGTAATCGATGAACGGCGCGCCGGAAGTGCCGGGGTAGGCCAGCCAGCTTGCCTGCACCGGCGCCGGCCGCAGCGCGAACAGGCCCGCCACGTTGCCCGCACACCAGCCATCCACGTCGATGAGGATCTCGATGCCCGACGTGTGCACCAATCCGGCGAGATCCGCCACCGGCAGTTCGTCGACGGCGTGGAACGCGTGCGCGGCTTCGCGCAGGCGCTGGCGGATCGGGTGGCCGCTGTCCGGGCTTGTGGCGATGAGGTGCAGCTCAATGTCCTCGATCCGGCCGAGGTGTTCGAACATCGCCACACTCAGCAGCGCGGTGGCGTGCGCCACACCCGCGCGTCCGCCGAAGCCTGTCGACACGAAGCCGACCTTCAGCGGCGCATCGGATTTGTGCCGCACGTGTTCGAAACGCAGCCGATCCTTGAGCGGCTGCTGGTCGCGCGCGACGCGCGTAGCGACGGCGCGGGCGCAGGCCAGTTGCTCGGACGGCGTCGAGTCTTCCGCCAGCAGCGTGAACGGATCGACGTTGTCCGCACCCGCGGCGACGCGCGCGCGCAAACGGGCGCCCAGCAATTTGGCTTCGTCCCACGCGTACAGCCGCCGCAGCGCGAACAGCAACTGGCCCTCGGCGATGTCCAGCGCGGGATCGAGTTGCAACGCGCGCCGGTAATAGCCGACCGCTTCGGCGTAGTGGCCCTGTTCGTCCGCCATCAGTGCGGCCTGGTAGGGGAACTCGGCCGCGCCGGGGGCAAGGTGGGCGGCTTGCAGGTAGGCCGCCTGCGCATCGGCGAATTTGCCGCGCCGGTGCAGCACGTTGCCGAGCAGCAACCACGCCTGCGGATGCGCTTGCGCGGCAAGCAGCACGCGCAGCCGGCGCTCGGCGTCGAACAGCATGCCGAGCGACAGCTCGACCGCCGCGAGGTTGAGCGTGGCGCCGAGGTGTCCCGGCGCTGCGGCGATCGCGGCGAGGTACTGTTCGCGGGCACGCGCGTCGTCGCCGGTGGCGCGCAGCGCGTTGGCGAGGTTGTTGCGCACGCCGGCGTCGCCTGGATGCTCCTGCGCGATCTGCTGCAGGATTTCGACCGCGGCGCCCGCGTCGCCGGCCGCCATCAGCGCCGCCGCGTAGTTGCAGCGCGCGAGGAAATTGTCGGGCGCAAGGCGCACGGCGTCGGCCAATGCCGCGTGCGCTTCGGCGGCGCGGCCCAGCATCAACAAGGCGACGCCGTGCAGGCGTGCGAGTTCGCCGTCGTCGGGAACGGCTTCGCGCAACTGGCGCGCTTGCGCTTCCGCGGCAAGCGCATCGCCGCGCTCCAGTTGTTCGATGATGCGCGTCGCCAGCACGGAGACGGTCTTGCTGCTCATGCGCGTTCCGCGAGCTGGCTGAGTGCCTCGGCGTGAGCTTCGCGCGACAGCGCACCGATCAAATCATCGAGATCGCCGTCGATGATTTCGGGAAGCTTGTGCAAGGTCAGGTTGATGCGATGGTCGGTGACGCGGCCCTGCGGGAAGTTGTAGGTGCGGATGCGCTGGCTGCGATCGCCGGACCCGACCTGCAGCTTGCGCGTGGCGGCCTGCGTCGCCGCTTGTTCGGCGCGCTGCATGTCGAGCAGGCGCGCCTTCAAAAGCGACAGCGCGCGCGCACGGTTCTTGTGCTGGCTGCGTTCGTCCTGGCATTCGACCACGATGCCGGTCGGAAGATGCGTGATGCGGATGGCCGAGTCGGTCTTGTTGACGTGCTGGCCGCCGGCGCCGGACGCGCGAAAGGTGTCGACCTTCAAATCCGCGTCGCGCAATGCGACATCGGTGATGTCTTCCTGCTCGGGCAGGATCGCGACGGTCGCGGCGGAAGTGTGGATGCGGCCCGAGGCTTCGGTGACCGGTACGCGCTGCACGCGGTGCGTGCCGGATTCGAACTTCAGCGCCGCGTACGCGCCTTCGCCCTCGACGCGCGCGACGGCTTCCTTGTAGCCGCCGTGTTCGCCTTCATGCGCGGACAAGACTTCCGTGCGCCAGCCGCGGCGCTCGGCGTAGCGCAGGTACATGCGCAGCAGGTCGCCCGCGAACAGCGCGGCCTCGTCGCCGCCGGTGCCCGCGCGCACTTCCAGGAACAGGTTGGCGTCGTCCAGCGGATCGCGCGGGATCAGCAACGCCTGCAAACGCTCGTCGAGTTCGGCCACCTGCGCTTCCAGCCGCGCGACTTCCTCGCGCGCCAGTTCTCGCATGTCGGGATCGGTGAGCATCGCGCGCGCATGTGCCAGTTCGTCGGCGTTCTTCGTCGAGGCCGCGAAGGTTTCCGCAAGTTCATGCGCCTGCGCGTACTCGCGCGACAGTTCGCGGAAGCGTTTCGGATCGGCGGCCGCGTCGGGTTCGGCCAGCAGCAAGCCGACCTCGTGGTGGCGTTCCAGCAATTGTTCGAGGCGGCGCTGCAGGTGCGGGTTCACGCGTCGCGCCCGTCCGCGTCGAACAGACGCGTGGCGGCGTCGAGCAGAACCTGGTCACCGTGCTCGGCGGCTTTGCGCAGCCGCACGCTGGGACCGTGCAGCAATTTTCCGGTGAGGGTGTTGGCGAGGTAATCGAGCGCTTCGTTGGGATCGCGTCCGCCCGCCAGCATTTCGCGTGCGCGCGCCAGCACTTCGTCGCGCTGCGCTTCGGCATTGGCGCGATACATGCGCAGCGGCTGGTCGAGCGCGGCGGCGCGCCGCCAGGCGAGGTAGCGTTCCACCTGCAGGTCGATGATGGCTTCGGCCTCGCGCACCGACGCTTCGCGCGAGCGCTGGCCACTTTCGATGGCCTGTTGCAAATCGTCGATGGTGTACAGGAACACGTCCGGCAGTTCGGCCACGGCTGGGTCGATGTCGCGCGGCACCGCGAGGTCGATCAGCAGCATCGGTTTACGGCGGCGCTGTTGCGAGGCGTGCTGCAACATCGGCACGTCGAGGATTGGCTCGCGGCTTGCAGTCGCCGAAATCACGATGTCGGCCTCGGCGAGGTGTTTCGACAGGTCCGACAGCGCGATCGCGTAGCCGCCGACGGGGTTCACCAGCGCCTGTGCGGTTTCTATGGTGCGGTTGGCGACGATCAGGCGCTTCGCGCCGCGCTCGATCAAGTGACGCACCGCCAATTCGATGGTGTCGCCGGCGCCGATCAGCAGCACGCAGGATTCGCGCAGATCCGCGAACGCCTGTTCCACCAGTCGCACCGCGGTGAACGCGACCGAAACGGGGCCGGTGCCGATGCGTGTTTCGGTGCGCACGCGCTTGGCGACTGCGAACGCGTTCTGCAGCAGGCGATCCATCGGCGCGTGCAGCGTGTGCGCCGAGCGCGCGGCCCGCCACGCATCCTTCACCTGGCCGAGGATCTGCGGTTCGCCAAGCACCATCGAATCGAGTCCGGTCGCGACCCGGAACACGTGCCGAACGGCTTCGTCGTCGGTATGCCGGTACAGGAACTCGTCCAGCCGTCCGGGGGTCATTCGGTTGCGGGCGTGCAACCAGTTTTCCGGCGCATGCTCGGCGCCTTCATGGACACTGCAATAGAGTTCCGTGCGATTGCAGGTTGACAGGATCATGGCCTCCTCGACGCCCGGTTGCGCGGCCAGATCGATGAGCGCCGGCGGCGTGTCGTCGGCGTCGATGGCCACCCGTTCGCGCAGCGCGACCGGCGCGGTGAGGTGGTTGAGGCCAAGGGCGATCAGCGGCATGGCTTAACGGGAGAGGGCGGCGACAGGCTAAGCTGTCGCATGGCGACTGGACGAAAGAGGACCGGAACCCGGTGCGGAGTGTGCGGATTCAACCTGACGAGTACAACAAACTGGATCACGGCGCGATGCATGTCCGTGTGCTGGCCGGGATGAAGGCTTCCTGCCTTCATTTTAGCGCGTTTGCCCTGGTGCTCGCGGTCGCGGCGCTGGCCGCGGGGTGTGCGCAGGCGCCGGTGCGGAGCGCGTCACGGGCCGCCGCCGCGCAGCCGCTGGCGACGCTCGATCTTCCGGTGCAAAGCGCGAACGGCAGGGCGTCGGCGTTGCTGATCGCGGCCGAGTTCGCGTTGCAGAATGGCGATGCCGCAAAGGCCACCGCCGACTATGCCGAGGCCGCGGAGATTTCCAGCGATCCGGCGATCGCGAAGCGCGCATTGCAACTGGCGCTGCTGACGCATGACGCCGGCGCCGCGCAGCGGATGCTGGATCGCAATCAGGCGCTGGGCGCGAGCGCGCACGATCTGGCCATGGCGCGCGGACAGCTTGCGCTGTTGCGTGGCGATCGTGCGGAGGCGGAGCAACAGTTCCGCAGCGCGCTCGCGGCAGGCAAGGTCGAAGACTGGAAGCAATTTGCCGCATCGCTGGTGGTCGCGCGTGACAGCGCGCTGGCGGGACGCGTGCTGGAAGATCTCGCGGTACCCGACAAGCTGCCGGCCGACGAAAACGTGTGGGTGGCGTTGAGCCAGTTGGGCGAGCATCTCGGCCGGCATGCGTTCGCGCGCAAGCTCGCGGATGCCGCGGTGCAGAAGTTCGACGCGCCCGACGGCATCGCGTGGGCGGCGGGTTTGCGCGTCTCGGCGGGCGATCGCGACGGCGCGCTGGCCTTGTATCGCAAGGGCGTGGCCGCGCACCCGAAGGACGCCGGGCTGCGCCTCGGCTACGCGACGCTGCTCGGCAACGTGGGCAAGTCCGGCGAGGCGTTGCAGGTGCTGGCGCACGGCCCGCAAACCGCGGCGACATGGGCGGCGCGCGTCGCGATCGCCGCGCGCGCGAAGGACGAGGCCGCGCTGCGCCAGCTCTATGCAGGCCTGCAGCGCGCGCCGGCGTCGCAGCAGCTCGACAACGCATTCCTGCTCGGCCAGCTCGCGGAGTTGCTGCATCACGACGACCAGGCGCTGAAGTGGTACGGCCAGGTCGATCCCGACGACCAGCACGCCTTCGACGCGCAGTTGCGCAGCGCGGTGCTGCTGGACAAGGCGGGGCAGTCCGAACAGGCGCACGCGCTGGCGGCGCAGCTTCAGCAGGATTACGCCGACGAGCCCGATTCGCTGCGCACCGCGTATGAACTGGACGCGCAGTTGTACGCGCAGCACGGCGAACACGCGAAGGCGATCGACGCGTACGACCGTGGCCTCGCCGCGCTTCCGGATGATCCGGCGCTGATCTACGACCGCGGCATCGAGGAAGCCAACGCCGGCAACACCGATGCCGCGCTGGCCGATTTCCGCAAGGTGCTGGCGCAGAATCCGGACAACGTCGAGGCGATGAACGCGCTCGGCTTCACGCTGGCCGATACCGATCGGGACCTGCCGGAGGCGACGCAGCTTTTGCGCAAGGCGCTCAAGGCCAAGCCCGATGCGGCGGAGATCCAGGATTCATGGGGCTGGCTGCAATACCGTCTCGGCAACCTCGGCCAGGCCGAGACGTACCTACAACGCGCGTGGGGACAGCAGCAGGATCCCGACATCGGCGTGCACCTGGGAGAAGTGCTCTGGAAGCTCGGACGACACGACAGCGCGCGCGAAGTGCTCGGCAAGGTGCGCAAGCTCGATCCGCACAACCAGGCGTTGAAGAAGGTCGAACGGAATCTGCATCCATGATGAGACCGGACAACGCTGTGCTGCGCGTCGTCGCGGTGATGGGTACCGTGTGCCTGGCCGCGTGCGCGCCGATGGCGGTGCGCAAGCCCGGCACCACCAGGCAGCTGGCCGCGCAGGCGGCGCGCGAACAGATGCTTGCGGCTGAACCGGTCTGGGGTCTTGAAGGCCGCTTTGCCGCGTCGGACGGGCAGCATGGTGGCAGCGGCAGTTTGAGCTGGCAGCAGAACGGCCAGCAATATCAGTTCACCCTGCGCGCGCCGATCACGGGCAAAAGCGTGCAACTGAATGGTGGTCCGAATGGCGCCGTGCTCACCGGCATCGGCAAGCAGGCGATTGCCGGTCACGATGCGGGTGAGGTGCTCAACGAGGAATTCGGATGGGATGTCCCGGTAGAAGACCTTGCCTGGTGGATACGAGGACTGAAGGCTCCGGGCCGCCCTGCGGTCCTGACCTTCGGTGCCAACGGCCTGCCGGCCACGCTGGACCAGGACGGCTGGCACGTCGATTACCGCGACTGGTACGCCGAACGCAACCCGCCGCTGCCGCGCAAGGTCTACGCCAGCCGCGATCCGTACACGGTGCGGGTGATGATCGAGCAGTGGAACCAAGCGATACCGTAATCAACTACGCTGGTTTTTCCTTCTCTCCCAAACAGCTTCATCGTTTGGGGGAGAGGGTAGGGTGAGGGGCAAGGCCGCGCGATACGCGTAGCTTTCAACATGAAGTGCTCTCCCCCTCACCCCAACCCTCTCCCCCCAAGCGGTAGAGCTGCTTGGGGGAGAGGGAGTTCATCACGACCCAACCACCTGAATTGACACGGATTGCGCCGGCCGCGACAATATGCGGCTTTTCAGCGCGCGAGCCCGGTTTCCGGACCCGCGTGCTTGGCTGTTTCGAAATGCGTGGTTTCCAGGACGATTGCGAGATTGCGGCACACGGATGTGCCGACGCAGAGGCGCAAGGCGCCGATGCGGAACACGTGGCGCGGCTCTGCCGCGACCGTGTTCATCGTGCCGGGCAGGATGCCCGGTCACGATCAATGATGGGGCGTCGCCAAGTGGTAAGGCACCGGGTTTTGATCCCGGCATTCGCAGGTTCGAATCCTGCCGCCCCAGCCACCGCCGGCGATGCGAACGAAGGTTCGAGGCATGCACAACACATCCAACCTGATGCTGTTTACGGGCAATGCCAATCGCAAGCTGGCGGAAGACGTCGCGCACACGCTCGGCGAACCGCTGGGGAGGGCGGTGGTCGGCAAGTTCTCGGACGGCGAGGTGCAGGTCGAGATCGACGAGAACGTCCGCAACCAGGACGTGTTCGTGATGCAGTCCACCTGCGCGCCGTCGGCGGAAAACCTGATGGAATTGCTGGTGCTGGTGGACGCGCTGAAGCGCGCATCGGCTGCCAGCGTCACCGCGGTGATCCCGTACTTCGGTTACGCGCGGCAGGACCGCCGGCTGCGCGCAGCGCGGGTGCCGATCACCGCGAAGGTGGCCGCGCAACTGATCGACGCGGTCGGTACCGATCGCGTGTTGACGGTGGACATCCACGCCGACCAGATCCAGGGCTTCTTCAACATTCCGCTGGACAACGTGTATGCGTCGCCGGTGCTGCTGGCCGACATCTGGCGCAAGCACGGCACCGACGGCGTGATCGTGGTCAGCCCCGACGTCGGCGGCGTGGTGCGCGCGCGCGCGGTGGCCAAGCGGCTGGACGATGCGGATCTCGCGATCATCGACAAGCGCCGGCCGCGCCCCAACGAAGCCACGGTGATGAACATCATCGGCGACGTCACCGGCAAGACCTGCGTGCTGGTGGATGACATCGTGGACACGGCCGGCACCCTGTGCGCTGCGGCGAAGGCGCTGAAGGATCGCGGCGCCAAGGAAGTGGTCGCGTACTGCACCCACGCGGTGCTGTCCGGGCCGGCGGTAAGCAACATCGAACAATCGCAGATGGACGAACTGGTGGTGACCGACACCATCCCGCTGAGCGCCGAAGGCGCCGCGTGCAACAAGATTCGCCAGTTGTCCGTCGCGCAGTTGCTGGCCGAAACCGTGCGCCGGATGGCGTATGGGGAGTCGGTCAGTTCGTTGTACGTCGATTAGGGGCGAGGGACGAGTAGCGAGGGTGCAAGAGCCGTACGTCCGGCATAACACCCTCGCTACTCACTCCTCGGCCCTCAACCCAACTCTCCTGGTCGCGGGAGAGTTTTCATCCGCCGCGAGGCGGAATCATGCAAGCAAAGGTAGAAAGCAAATGCCAACCATCCACGAAATCACGGCCGAACGCCGTGCCGACCAGGGCAAAGGTGCGAGCCGCCGCCTGCGTCGCGCCGGCAAGGTTCCGGCCGTCGTCTACGGCGCGGGCCAGGCCGCCGAAAACATCCAGTTCGATCACCTGAAGCTGTCGCTGGCAGCACGCAACGACTGGTTCTCGTCGGCGATCCTCGACCTGCTGGTCGAAGGCAACCGCCAGAAGGTGCTGCTGCGCGACGTGCAGAAGCATCCGGTGAAGCCGCAGCTGCTGCACCTGGATTTCCTGCGCATCGATGAATCCAAGCCGGTGCGCGTGTCCGTGTCGATCCGCTTCCTCAACCAGGAGAAGTCGCCGGCCGCCAAGGCTTCCGGCGTGGTGATCTCGCACAACCAGACCCAGGTCGAAGTGTCGTGCCTGCCGAAGGACCTGCCCGAGCACATCGACCTCGATCTCGCCGAACTGAAGCTGGGCGACGTCGTGCACATGTCCGACCTCAAGCTTCCGCCGGGCGTCGAGATTCCGGAACTGAAGCTCGGCAAGGAATACGACCACACCGTCGTGTCCGCGCAGGCTGTCCGCGAGGAAGTCGAGGAGGCTCCGGCGGAAGCCGCAGCCGCCGAAGGCGCGACGACCGAAGGCGCGGCCGCTCCGGCAGCGGGTGGCGAAGCGGCGAAGACCGCGGCGCCCGCGGCCGGCGACAAGAAGCCGGCCGAGAAAAAGTAGGAGCCTGCTTGCAGGCGACCCCACCACGTCGTGCGGTGGGGTCGCCGCATGCAACGGCATGCCCGGAATTCGACTCAGCTTCATTCAATGGCGCTGTCGCGCGCAGCGCGACGATCACTCCCCCTCGCCCGCTTGCGGGAGAGGGCAAGGGGTGAGGGTGTGGTGCGAGTGACATGGCGGGAATTCGTCTCGTTGCTGGCCTCGGCAACCCCGGCCCGGAATACCTGCGCAACCGCCACAACGCCGGCTTCTGGTTTGCCGACGTGCTGGCGACGGGCGCGGGTCAGCGTTTCGGTTTCGAGAACCGCCTGCATGCCGAAGCGTGCCGCGTTGCGGTCGGCGGCGAGCAGGTGCGGGTGATCAAACCCGCGACCTTCATGAACGAGAGCGGCCGCGCCGTCGTGGCCGCTCTCAATTACTGGAAGCTCGCGCCCGAAGAATTGCTGGTCGTGCACGACGACCTGGATCTGCCGCCCGGCACCGCGCGACTGAAATTCGACGGCGGCCACGGCGGCCAGAACGGCATCCGCGACATCATCGCGCAGCTTGGGCACGGGAAGTTCCATCGCCTGCGCATCGGCATCGGCCATCCTGGCGACCGCAACCGCGTGACGCCGTGGGTGCTCGGCAATCCCTCCGCGGCGGACGAAGACGCGATGCTGGATGCGATCACGCGTGCCTTGGATTTGTTGCCGCTGATGGTTGCGGGCGAGTTCAACGAGGCGATGAAGCGGTTGCATACAAGCCGGGACTCGGGACTCGGGACTCGGGACTCGTGAAAAGCTGCTGTTGCCTTCCATCAATTCGTATCGCGGGTGCACAGAAGGTTCTCTTTAGTACTTCCCGATATTCCTCGACCGTACTCCTCGCATTTGTGGTGATTGCAACATGACTTCAAGCTTGCCGAATTCCGAGTTCCGAGTCCCGAGTCCCGAGTCCCGGAGCTCCTGATGGCCATCCAATGCGGCATCGTCGGCTTGCCCAACGTCGGCAAGTCCACGCTCTTCAACGCGCTGACGAAAGCGGGCATCGCCGCGGCGAATTTCCCGTTCTGCACGATCGATCCCAACGTAGGCGTGGTGCCGGTGCCCGATCCGCGCCTCGCGCAACTCGCGGACATCGTGCATCCGCAGAAGATCATCCCGGCGTCCGTGGAGTTCGTGGACATCGCGGGACTGGTGGCGGGCGCGTCGCAGGGCGAGGGCCTCGGCAACAAATTCCTCGCGCACATCCGCGAAGTCGATGCGATCGCGCACGTGGTGCGCTGCTTCGAGCACCCCGACATCGTGCACGTCGCGGGCAAGATCGATCCGATTGCCGACATCGAAACCATCGACACGGAATTGGCTCTGGCCGATCTCGAATCGGTGGACAAGGCGCTGGCGCGTGTCGAGAAGGCCGCCAAGGCCAACGACAAGGAAGCGATGGCCAAGCGCCCGGTGCTGGAGAAGTTGCGCGCCGCGTTGAACGAGGGCAAGGCAGCGCGATCGGTTGAATTGAACGACGAGGAGCGCGCCGCGATCCGCGACCTGTTCCTGTTGACGATGAAACCGCTGATGTACGTCGCCAACGTGCGCGAGGACGGTTTCGAGAGCAATCCGTACCTCGACGCGGTACACAAGCGCGCGGAAACCGAAGGCGCGGTAGTGGTGCCGGTGTGCGCCGCGATCGAAGAGGAACTGGCGCAGCTCGACGAAGCCGACCGCGGCGAATTCCTCGCTTCGATGGGTTTGAGCGAACCGGGACTCGATCGCGTGATCCGCGCGGCCTACACGCTGCTCGGGCTGCAAACCTATTTCACCGCCGGCGAAAAGGAAGTGCGCGCGTGGACGGTCAAGCGCGGCGCCACCGCGCCGCAGGCCGCCGGCGTGATCCATACCGATTTCGAGAAAGGCTTCATCCGCGCCGAAACCGTGTCGTTCGACGACTACGTGAAATTCCGTGGCGAAGCCGGCGCGCGCGACGCGGGCCGGCTGCGGCTGGAAGGCAAGGACTACCGCGTGCAGGAAGGCGACGTGCTGCACTTCCGCTTCAACGTGTAGATCGCTTGCAGGCTTTATTTCCCTCTCCCGAGGGGAGAGGGTTCAAGCGAAAGCTGCGGACAACAGGCGGTGCTTCATCCGCCGTTGGTCCCGCCGAACTTCATGCTCATCTCCACGAAATACGCGCGCCCGACCGCGCTGAACCAGTTGCGCGAGTAATACGGATAACTGGTCCAGGTGGTGTCGCGCGGCGGCCGCGCGTCGAAGAGGTTGTCCACGACCAGTGAAACGTTGATGCCTGGCGTGACCTTGTAACCCATCGTGAGGTTGTACAGGAAAGTCGGACCCATGCGCTGGGTGCCGTCGTAATTCGGAATGCCGCCGAGCCGCGAACCATACAGCGTGGTGGTGAAGTCGTGGAAGTTCCAGGTCACCGACGCGTTCGCCTTCGTGCGCGGAACGAGCCAAGTGAAAAGATCCGTGAGTTCGTTGTCGACGGGCGAGTCGGCGCTCAACTGCGTCTTGTGCATGATCACGTAGGTGGCGCCGAAATTGAAATCGAACGTGCCGGCGCGCGCCGTGCGCAGCCGGTAGTGCGCGTTCAAGTCCACGCCTGAGGTTTGGTCGATGGCCGCGTTGATCGGCAGCACCAGCACCGAGGTAATGCCATTGGGATTGAACGAAGCGGTCGGAGGATTGCGCACGACCTGGCTCAACACCTGCTGGCAGAAAGATGAGTTGACGTCCAACTGGCCGAGACGGCAATCGGCTTCTTCGCGCAGGATGGTATCGCTGTCCTGATAGACCACTTCGTTGTTGAGCTTGATGCGGTAATAGTCTGCGCTGACGTCGAAGTTCGGCGTGGGCGCGAACACGAAACCATAGGTGAACGACTTGCTGGTTTCGTCCTTCAATGCGGTGCTGCCGTGGCTGCGGCCATTGAAGCTCACGTCGCCCAGCGGGCAATTGTCGAAAAAGTCGGGGCCGGTATCGGGGTACAGCAATCGGCATTGGTAGTAGTCGGTGCCACCGGAACTCGAGCCGCTCATGCCGGCGTAGAGATAGGAAAGGTCGGGTGCGCGGAAGCCCGTCGAATACGAGCCGCGCAGCAGCAGACTTTCGATCGGGCGGTATTCGAGGCCGAGCGCGTAGGTGAACTTGCCCGAACTGGTGTCGCTGTATTCATAGCGATCGTAACGCCCGGCCGTGGTCATCGTCAGTTTGGAGAACACCGGGACGCTGAACTCGTAGCCCACCGCGGCATGGGCTCGTGAACCCACGGCATCGGTGTTGTGCAGGCCGTAGTAGCTGCCGTCCAGCGACAGGGGGTCGGCCTTCAATCCGAAATACGACGTGCCGTATTCCGCAATGGCGGCAAAGCCAACCGGCCCCGCCGGCAGCTTGAACAGGTTGGTGTTGGTGAGCGTGAGCGACCAGTTTTCGGCGCGGCTCTTGTCGTGGTCGATGGAATCCTGGGTGATGGAACGGAACTGCGCGACGGTCAGCGGTGTATACAGACGGCTCAGTGGCGCGTTGTACATCTGATAGCCGGTGTCCACGCCGCCTTCGTAGTAGTCACCCAGCGACGGACCCAGATACAGCGCCTGCGCCTTGGCCGCGACCAGCGCCGGCCATTTTTCCTCCAGCTTGTTCTGCGAGTGCTCGAAATTGGCCTCGTAATTCCAGTCGCTGTCTGCGCCGAAGGTGCCCTTGATGCCGGTGTTGAGCGAGAGCGTATTGTTGATGTTGCGAATCATCCCGGGCTTGAAGCCGCCGTTTTCCTCGATCGTGAAATAGTCGCGGCCCCAGAGTTCGAGCTGCCCGGTGGCAATGTTGTAGAACGGCGTATCCGTGCAATCGCCGTTCAGCGGCTCGCAGTTGTACCAGCGCAGCGGCGTGTTGTAGCTGTCCTGGTGCGAGGTTCCGGCCAACACGTCGACATACAGGTCGGTATAGCTGTTGAGGTGATAGGTGGCCGAACCGAAGAAGTTGGCCATCTTTCGGCCGTTCTCCAATGTGCCGTAACCGACGTCGGCATAGCTGCCGCAGTAGTAGCCGGGCCCGCCGTCCGGGGCGTAACCCGCGCGCGAGGCGTAGAAGATCGTGCCCTTGTCGAGATAGGAGAGGGCATTGCACGTGGCCTCGCCGGGATCGAGATAATCGCCGTAAATATCCTCGCGCACGAAGTTGCGGCTGGCGTTGATCCTGGAGGGATTGGCCGGGCTGTCCAGGCGCGAATCGGTGAAGCTGCGCTGGAATGCCCACAGCGGATGCTCGTCGACGAGTTCAAGGCCGTACACGACATCGAACTTGCCCTTCGAGAAACCGCTGGTGATGTCCAGGCGTTGCGAGCCGCCGCCGCCGTGCTGGGTGCCGCCCGCGCGGTAGTCGATGGTGGTGCCGTCGATTTTCTTCTTCAGGATGAAGTTGATGACGCCGGACATCGCATCGGAGCCGTACACCGCTGACGCGCTGCCCGAGAGGATTTCCACGCGATCGATCAGCGCGGTCGGGATGTTGGAAATGTCGGTGAAGTTGCTGTTGCCGCCGTAGGACTGCGGATAGTCGGCAATGCGCCGGCCATTCACCAGCACCAACGTGTGGTTGGGACCGAGCCCGCGCAGGTCCACCGCCTGCGCGCCCGGCGAGAAGCCGTCGGTGTACTGGTTGTTGTCGAGCGCGCCGAGGTTCTGCGTCAGCGAAGTCATCAAGTCGGGCACGTTGGCGAAACCGCGCTGCGCGATGTCCTGCGCCGTGATGGTGACCACCGGCGCAGGGCCTTCGATCTGCGAGCGCGGAATGCGCGAACCGGTGACCACGACTTCCTCCAGGGTCTTGGACGGTTGCGTTTCCGTGCGTGGCGCGGACGCGCTGGATGCCGGCGGCGCCCGCCGCGCCTCATCCTTGACGATCACCACGGCGCCCGACGGATCGTTGCGTGCGTGGTAGCCGGTGCCGGCCAGCAGTTCGGCGAGCGCCTGTTGCGGCGCGAGCTGGCCGTGCGCTCCGCGCGTGCGCAGGCCGTCGAGCTGGTCGGCGCTGTAGACGAACTGCATGCCGGTCTGGTGCGCCAGCGCATCCAGCGCGGTGACGAGATTGCCGGCCGGCACGTCGATCTGCGCCGCCTGGGCGAAAGCCAGTGCGGGCGACAACAAGGCCAGGCACAACACGCAACGCGCGAACGGTTTGAACATGTCCCCTCCCATGCGCCGACGTGGCGCCTTTCCCGTATGGGACGAACCAGCGCGCGCGATCCCCCCTTCCGCGCCGCCGATCGTCAACGGGCGGCGCGTGCCTGCGCCTTGCGCGTCAGCACGACCTCATGGTCGCGTTGCTGCGCCTGCACCGGGAAGACGGACTGCATCAGCCGCACGAATGCATCGCTGTTGTCGAGCTTGAAGTTGCCGCCGACGCGCAGCGTGTCCAGCGACGGATCGGCGATGACGATCTGGCGCGCGTTGTAGCGGTTGAATTCCCGCACCGCTTCCGCGAGCGGGGTGGCATGGAACACCACGAAGCCGCTGCGCCAGCTGAGGGCCTGCGCGGCCTCGTCGGGCGCCACGTGCTGCACCGCCACTTCATCGCCGGCAACGGTGGCGATGCTGCCCGCGGGAAGCATCGAGGCGGGTTGCGACGGATCGTGCGCCGACTGCAAGCGCACCAGTCCGCGCGTCACCACCACCCGCAACTGGCCCGCGTCGCGGCGCACGTCGAAACGCGTGCCGACGGCGATGACGCGGTAGCCGTTCGCGTGCACCACGAACGGCCGCGCGGGATCATGTGCGACATCGAAGAAGGCTTCGCCGCGGGTGAGTTTCAGGTCGCGCTCGTTGCGCGAAAAAGCCATGCGCATGTCGGTTGCGCTGCCCAGCGTGGCGGTCGAACCATCCGGCAGGTTCACCACGCGCTGCCCGCCCAGCGCGGTTTCCCACGCCCCGCGATCGACGCGCGTGTAGTCGCGCCATGCGAAAGCGCCGATGGCTGCGGCGGCGATGAGCAGGCTCGCCGCGAGGCCCGCGAACATCGGCCAGCGGCGCGGCCGGCGTGCGGCGGTTCGACGGCCGCGCATCGCAGCGGCGCGCACATGCGGCAGAGCGAAATAGGGCGACTGCGCCCATTCGCCGCGCGCGGGAATGCGCGCGCTCGCGTCGCCGGTGGCGAACGTTTTCAGGCGTGCGGTTTCGTCCCACGCGGCTTCCAGGCGCAGGAACGCCACGCGGTGCGCGAGGTTGGCGTTTAGCCACGCATCCAGCGCGGCCTGCTGCCGGTCGGCCCAGCCGCCCGCGTCGCGCCGGGCCAGCCACAGCGCGGCATCACGCTCGATTTGTCGATGGTTGTCCGTCATGTCGATCTGCGCAGCCAGTGGTGCGCGCCGCGTGCCTTGCGCGGCGCATTGCCCGCATCCATTCCTCCGTGGAAATGATCCGCCAGCATCCGTGATCCCTTGGCAATGTGTTTTTCGACGGTCTTTTCGCTGATGCCGAGCCGGCGCGCGATTTCCTTTTGCGGCAAGTCCTCGATCCGCCGCAACCAGACCACTTCGCGGCAGCGGTCCGGCAGGCGGTCGAGCGCACGCGCCAGCCGCGCCAGCGCCTCGCGGCCGCCCAGCCAGCGTGCCGGCTCCAGCTCATCTTCCATGACGTGCAACTGCTCGATATCACCCACCGCCGTGATGGGCACGATGCGCTGGTGGCGGACGCGATCGACCAGCAGGTTGCGGGCGGTGGCAAACAGGAACGACTTCGGGGAATCGGGCATGCGGCGCGTGGCGGCTTCGTACACGCGCACGTAAACCTCCTGCCGCAGGTCGTGGATTTCGTCGTGGTCGCGCCAGTTGCGGCGCAGAAAGCGCATCAGCGCCTGTTCGTGCACAAGCACTTCGCGTACGAACCACGCGTCGATCGGGTTCCCCATGCCGCGAAGATAGCGCAACCCACCGCGTCGCGGGAATGCCGGACGCATGGGGGAAGCCGGGCTCCATTTCGTCTGTAGATGCGTGGCACGAGGGGCGCGCCCGCGACCGCCGAGCGGCGGCCGCGGCGCTGCGTCCAGGATCACGGAGGGTGGCGTGAAGGTTCGAACCCGGTACTCGCTGTCTGGACTGCTGCTGCTGGCGTGCGCGATGTTGCTGTGCCCCGCTGTCGCGTTCGCGCAGGACCAAGGCAAGGCCTGCGAGCATTTTTCCGTCGGTGACGTCGCGGCGAAGACGCCGGGCAAGACCTCGCCCGGATTGCTGCTGATGGGCGGCGGCCGCGAGATCGACGAAGCTTTCAAGTGGTTCGCGGCGCAGGCGGGACACGGACACATCGTGATCCTGCGCGCGTCGGGCGACGACGAATTGCAGAACTGGATCTACCACGACATCGGCGGCGTCGCGTCCGTGCAGACGTTGATCTTCCACGCGCGCGCACCGGCCAGCGATCCGCGCGTGCTGGCGATCGTGAAACATGCCGACGGCATTTTCATCGCCGGCGGTGACCAGGCGAATTACGTGCGCTTCTGGAAAGGCACGCCGCTCGGCAAGCTGATCAGCGCGCACGTGCGCGCGGGCAAGCCGCTCGGTGGCACCAGCGCGGGGCTGGCGATCCTCGGCGAGTGGGGTTACGGCGCGATGGACGGCGGCAGCATCACGTCGCCGGAAGCGTTGCGCGATCCAGATGGTCCGGCGGTGACGCTGGTCGACCATTTCATCACGCTGGCGCCGTTGCGCGGCATCGTCACCGACACGCATTTCGAGCAGCGCGAGAGGCTTGGCCGGCTGCTGGCGTTCGTCGCGCGCACCGCGAAGGACCATCACACCGCTGCGGTCACGGGCCTCGGCGTCGACCAGGACGGCGCGCTGCTGGTGGATGCGAAGGGCGATGCGCGGTTCCTGAGCTGGCATGCGGATGGCCATGCGTGGCTGGTGGTGCCGGAGAAATTGCGTGAAGTGGAACGCAAGGGCGGTCGCGCCGCGCTGGATGCATTTTTGGAAGATCGCGTGACGCCGGGCAAACCGCTGAACCTCGATGGCTACGTCGTGACTGGCATCGGCACCGCGAGCCGTTTGCATCTGCCCGATGGCGCCGTCGAAAACGCGGCGTTCGTGAAACACGTCGACGTGGTCGACGGGCAATTGGTCGAACGTGCGGGCGGCGCCGCGCGCGGCGGCCATGCGTCGCGCGCCGACCTGATCTACGAGCGCACGCAACCCTAGATTCAGCCTCGCGGGCATAGCCTTGGTGGCCTCATCACGTGGAGGCCATGCCATGCGTCCGATTCCCTTGATGTTGATGGCGGCCTTGGCCGTGACCGGTTGCGCCGCGCAAGCCGCGCGTGATCCGGTGCCGCCGCCGTCAGCTTCCGCTGCTGCGCCGGCGGCGACGGCGCAAGGCAGTCTCGACGGCACCGAATGGCGCTTCGTCGAAGTGAATGGAACCGCTGTGCCCGGCGGCGTGAACGCGACGCTGCGCCTGCATGGCAGCCGTGCATCCGGGCGGACCGGCTGCAACGCCTACGGCGCATCGTTCGAAACCGGCGCGGACGGCAGCGCGAAATTCGGCCAAGCCATGTCGACCCGGATGGCCTGCCTCACGCCCGCCGGCGCGATGCAAGTGGAACGCGGCGTGCTGGACGCGCTGCAACACACCACGCGCGTCGAGCGAAACGGCGACAATCTCATCCTGCTCGACGCATCCGGCAAGCCGCTGGCGAAGCTGCAACGGCAGATGCCGTAGCCGTGAGCTTTCCGGTCAGTACGTGACGGTCACCGTAATGGTGTCGCTGTAGGTGCCGGCAGGCGGTGTGGTTTGTGCAGGCACCTGGCCATACACGATCCACGATTGCGAATTGCCGCTGCCGGTGCCCGCCACCGTATTGGTGCCAACGGTGTTGCCCCACACCGTACTTCGTGCGGCATTTTGATAAAGCTGATAGGCGATGCTTTGGGCACCCAGCACCATCTTGCGCGCGTTGATGTTGTTGCCGCTGTTCTGTCCGCCATCCAGGTCGACGTTGTAAGGGGTGCCGTTGGAGCACTGCACACCCAAGGTAGTGGTGGCATTTACCGCGGAAGTCAGCAGGCCGACGCTGCCGCCGAAGTTCAGCGGGCTGGCAGTGACCGTGCACTTCTTGATGACGGTGGCGGAAACCGGGAACGGAAAGTAGCTGCCCGTTCCGGAGCCGCTGCATGAGCCGGGCGCCGTATTGCCTGTCTGCTGGTTGATCGTCACGGCAGTATCGCCGTTGGCGTATATATCGGTATAACCTGCCGGAATGGCGGTCGTTTGACCGCCCAATACGCGACCATAAAGGGTCGCTGTGCCGTTGACGGATGAATTGCCGCCCAAGGTGCCGGAGAGCGTCACATTCACCATCAGTGGAGTCAGAAACGCTCCGAAAAACTGGCTGCCCCAGACGATGGTGCGACCCGGATCCTGGTACATCTGGAAATTGAGCTTGTCGCCCGCTCCATCGTTCATCTGGCGTGGATTGGTGGGACCACCAGCGGGTTCGCCAATACTGAAGCAGATTGTTGCAGAGTAGGTGGTGAGCAGGGAATCGTTGCTGCATTTGTAGGAGAGCGTCGCGGTACTGTCGGTTTGCGTCGACTGCGGATCGACATTGCCAAACGCAAGCGAGGTCATCGCGGTGTTCGTGCACGTAATCGCCGCGTGCGCGGGTTTGTGCCAGAACAGACCGATGCCGATCAGCAGCAAAGCAGCACAGCAACGCAGCAGGGTGGGATTCATGGCTTTGCCTCGCGGCAGACCAGCGGCCCGATCAGGGAAACGGTCTTGCCTTGTGGGTGGTAATCGAATTGGGCGACGCATGCACCGTGTGGTGTTTGCACGTCGAGCGTGTTGTGCGCGGAGAGTTTTTCCAGGTAGACCATGCCGTCGTAGCCGACGATCGCCGCCGATGCGGAGTTGCCGCGCAGCGTGACGCTGCTGCCTTCCTTGATGACATTGCCGCTGGCATCGTGCAGGATCACGCTGGCTGCCTGCACCGGCTGGATGCCGAATTTCACCAGCGTGCCGGCACGGTCGGAAGGCACCACGTTCGCGTTGACGCGGCTGATGTCCACGTTCGCGGGCAATTTCATCGGATCGATCGACAGCTTGTTCTGCTGATACGAGTTGAGCGGCGTCACCAGCAAATCGCCGCGTGCGTTGGTACTGCCGATCGGGCGGTTCTCGAGCATCACTGGCACGTTGCCGACGCCGTCCGTGGACACCACTGCGAAGGCGTCGTTGATCTGGCGCGAGAAGAAGAACTGGCGATCCATGAAAACCAGCGCGCCGCTGAGATCGGCATAGCCGAGCGTGTCGCCAGTGACGTTCTGTACACCGGCGAGTATCTGGCCGTCCTGGCCGTTGTAGCCCAATTCGGCCAAGCCGCCGCGCCGGTTGCTGCCGTCCTGCGCGCGCAGACGCCAGCCGAAACCGCCGTCGGGATTGACGGGTTTGCTGACGTCGAGCGTCGCGAGGTTGCCGGTATTGTCGTGTTGCGCCGACAGCGAAGCCGAGACGTTGCGGTCGAGCGACAGCGAGACGCTGAGGAACAGGCTGCGGTCGCGGTGATCGTCGAGGTTCTGATTGACGCTCAGGTTGAGTGCAGCACGCTGGGTCAGCGACTTGTAGTAATAGGCACTCGCAAAACGCGTGTTGGATTGTCCTGGATGCTGCAATGCGACGTAGCTGACACCGAGGCTGCCGAGCTTGCCCAGCATCAGGCCTGCAAGCGCGCGGTCAGAACGTTTGGGTGGCGCCAAACTGTAACGGGACGCGATATCGCGGTAATCACCGAACGTGCGCAAGGTGTCGAGTGAAAAGTTGAAGCGCTCGTTGCGCCAGTTGTAGCCCAGTTCCGCCTGCTGTCCGTTGGCACCCTGGCTGCTGCTGGCGGCGAACGAAGCGTTGAGCACGCCGGCTTCGCCGATCGCCACGTCCACACCGGCGCCGCCTTCGGTCAGGCCCGACATCGCTTCGCCATGGCCTTCCAGCGTCAGCCAGTTCGTGAAGCCGTGCCGCCAGGTTCCGCTGAACGCAGGATCCGAACCGTAGTCGAACGAATCCAAGCCGTAGTTCTTGCGGACGAAACCAAAGTCCAGCGAGTAATCGCTCAATCCGGGCTTCAGCAACTGATTGGTCGTATAGAACGGAAACGCGATCGTGGTCTGGCGGCCCATCGCATCGGTGACCACCACTGCGGCCTGACCGTTGCCGTTGACGATGGGAACGGTGTTCAACTGGAACGGACCGGCCGGCACGTTGCTGCTGTATTGCTTCATGCCGTTGATGTACAGGTCCACGGTCGAGGGCAGGCTGGCTTGGCCGTAAAACGCGGGAACCGGGAAGGTGATCAGATTCGGTTGCAACGCGAAATTGCTTTGCAACTGGATGCCGCCGAGACGCGTGGGGCGTGACCAATCCAGTGCACCGCTGATGATGTCGCCGATCCGCAACGTGAGCGTCTGATCCACCCACGAATGACTGAAAGTGGTGTCCAGGCGCACGCTGTTGCTGTGCGCGCTGGTCCCGGGAAGGTCGAGGGTACGCGCCAACGCGGTATTTGACAGCACACCCCACGCATTGAAAGCGCGCAGTTCGGTGTACAGCGAAAGATTGGTCGCGTCGTGGTTGTCGCGCGCGCCGTAGAAATCATAGTTCAGCAGCAGGCCGGGCGAGGTGGTCGGATGCGGAATCGCATTCGCCTGCGCGTTCAGCACCGCAACGTCCTGTTCGACCAGTTCGGATGATGCGGTGATTTCCAGCCGCTGCGCGGTTTCGTCGTAGTGCACGCCCACGCCCGGCAGCGCGGCGAGATCGACCTCGCCCTGTGTATCGGGGGACAACCGAAAACCCAGCTTGCGCAGCGTTTCGGAGCTGACGAGGAACGCATCGCCGTCGTGGACGAAATGTGCGATCCGATGCGTGTCGTTGCCGTTCAGCACGACCTCGAGGTAGAGATCCTCGCCATGCAAGGAGGCAGTCGCGGAGGGCGTGTCCGGGATCACCGTCGTGCTGGTGCTGTCTGCGGTTGCGCCCGCGGCCGATGGCGCGGCGGCGAAACCCGGCAGCAGCAGTGCGCTAGCGAGGCAGGCCGTCAGCTTGCAGCGGTTGGTCGACCGGCTTGCCATTGATGTCGGCCTTGAGCTGGGTGCCGGTCGGAAGCCGGGACGCGGAAATCTTCAATCGCCAACGCATGGTCATGCCAGGCAGTACGTAGCCCAGCAGGCCTGCGGACACCGTAACGGGAGCGCCGCCCGGCGGCAGCAGCTTGACGTCACTGAGCTGTGCATGCGCCGTGCCGGCATTTCTCACTTGCAAGGCAATTCCACTGCCATCCTGGAGCAGCGACCAGCGCAACGATGCTGCGATCGACGCGGCGTCGGATGGCGTGGCCGGTTCCACGAATACGGGAACCGAATAACGCAATACGTAGCGCACGCCAGTCTGGTTCTGTTGCGTGGGCTGAGGCAGTTCGTCCACCAGCAGGCGATAAGCTTCTTCGTCCGCTGGTGCGTTCTGCGCGCCCAAACGGATGACTCGCACCATTTGTTGTGCGCTCGGCGCAAGGGTCAGCATCGGCGGGCTGGCAACCAACGTCTGCGTAGGCGCCAGCACATCCTTGCCATCCACTTGGGTCCAGCGGAACACCCGCACCTGCGCGTGCAAGGCTTCACTGCCGGTGTTGGTCAGCCACAATCCCTGGGCAGGGCTGGATGGCTGGAATTCGAGGCCGACGGGCGCCACCTGCAAACCGGAAGCGCCCGCCACACCCGACATCGCCACCATTCCCGCGGCCAACAGGCCGAGGAGGAGGAACTGCCTGCGCATCGCACGAAGCTCAGTAGGTGACGGTGACGTTGACCGTGTCGTTGTAGACACCGGCGGGCGGCGTGGTCTGCGGCGGCACGCGACCGTACACCGTATAAGGCTGCGCGGTACCGTTGCCGGTGCCGGTCACGGTGTTGGTGCCGATGGTATTGCCCCACACGGTTGTGCGACCACTGTTCGAGTACAGCTGGTAGCCGACCGAGTTGGCGCCGTTGAGCATGACGCGAGCGTTGATGTTGCCGCTGCCACCGCCATCAAGGCCGATGTTGTACGGAGCGCCGCTGGTGCAGGTGACAGTGATGGTCGAGGTCTGGTCGACATTGGCGACCAACGGCCCCTGGGTACCGAAGTTCAGCGTAGTCGGCGCGACCGAACTGACGTTGCAGGCGTTCTGGATGGTGATGGTCACCGGCATGGTCGCGCTCACGGTCGCGGCCAGCGCGGCGGGAGCCGCAATGATGCCGGCCGAGGCGGCGACGGCAGCGGCGAGCAGAGTGTGCTTCAGGTTCATGGCTTCAATTCTCTCTGTGGAAGGTAGCCCCGACTTTTCGGCTGCTCGTCGGGTTCGGCGAGCGTAGGTACACGATCCGTGCCAACTGGCCGCTTCCGTACAATTGATTACATGTGTGACGCAGTCGAGATATTTGTAACGGGATTGTGAAGCCGGTCAACAATGGAAATATTCAGGTTGGAAGGCGGTTTCGCGCGTCCTCCGCGAACGGAACTCGCGGGGGCCGGGTTTCGGAGTCGAGCTGGGGCCGCCTGACGGCGATGGTTGACTTGCGAGCCGTTAGCCGCAAAAATACGCGGTCTTTGTGATGCAAACCGTTGAAACCCGGGTGTTCCCAAACATCGCCGGGTTCTTCGTGTCGGTGCAGGCTTTTGATCCCAGCCCCTTGAGTCAAGGGGGCGAACTTTCGCGAAGCGAAACTTGGGGCAGGTCGACGCCGAAGATCAACCAGTTCAACCCAACTTTTCGGAGGGATACCCAAGCGGCCAACGGGGGCAGACTGTAAATCTGCTGGCTTACGCCTTCGGTGGTTCGACTAAGTTCGTCGGGAGCGAACTTGAACGCGACGCGCAAGCGGCGCGGCCCGAAGGGCGGAGGGCAGGATGCCCGACGTAATCAGCCTCCCGATGCGACAACTTGACGAGGCAGCGCAACAACAAAATCCGGAGGGATACCCAAGCGGCCAACGGGGGCAGACTGTAAATCTGCTGGCTTACGCCTTCGGTGGTTCGAATCCACCTCCCTCCACCAGCTTCATGCAACGGAGCCGAAAACTCCGCCAGAGGGCACCCCGATGCGGGAGTAGTTCAATGGTAGAACCTCAGCCTTCCAAGCTGATGGTGCGGGTTCGATTCCCGTCTCCCGCTCCATTGAATGCGCTTCGCGCAAGGCAACACCCACGCTCACATAGCTCAGTCGGTAGAGCACTTCCTTGGTAAGGAAGAGGTCACAGGTTCGATTCCTGTTGTGAGCACCACCCGCGGCTCGCCGCATCAGCCCAAAAGTTTCCGCCGAGGATCGAGTCATGTCCAAAGAGAAATTCGAACGCAAGAAGCCGCACGTGAACGTGGGGACGATTGGCCACGTGGACCACGGCAAGACGACGCTGACGGCGGCGCTGACGAAGGTGGGCGCGGAGCGGTTTGGCGGCGAGTTCAAGGCCTATGACCAGATCGACGCGGCGCCGGAAGAGAAGGCGCGCGGGATCACGATTTCGACGGCGCACGTGGAATACGAAAGCCCGAACCGGCACTACGCGCACGTGGACTGCCCCGGTCATGCCGACTACGTGAAGAACATGATCACGGGTGCGGCGCAGATGGACGGCGCGATCCTGGTGGTGTCGGCGGCCGATGGTCCGATGCCGCAGACGCGCGAGCACATCCTCTTGGGTCGCCAGGTGGGCGTGCCGTACATCGTGGTGTACATGAACAAGGCCGACATGGTCGACGACGCCGAGCTGCTGGAGCTCGTCGAGATGGAAGTGCGTGAGCTGCTCTCGAAGTACGACTTCCCGGGCGACGACACCCCGATCATCAAGGGTTCGGCGCTGAAGGCGCTGGAAGGCGACCAGTCGGAGATCGGCGTGCCGTCGATCATCAAGCTGGTGGAAGCGCTGGATCAGTACATTCCGGAGCCCAAGCGCGACATCGACATGCCGTTCCTGATGCCGGTCGAGGACGTGTTCTCGATCTCGGGCCGCGGCACGGTGGTGACGGGCCGCATCGAGCGCGGCGTGATCAAGGTCGGCGACGAAGTCGAGATCGTGGGCATCCGTCCGACCCAGAAGACCACGGTGACGGGCGTGGAGATGTTCAGGAAGCTGCTGGACCAGGGCCAGGCCGGTGACAACGCAGGTCTCCTGCTGCGCGGCACCAAGCGCGAAGAGGTCGAGCGCGGCCAGGTGCTGTGCAAGCCGGGCAGCATCACCCCGCACACCAAGTTCGAGTCCGAGGTGTACTGCCTCTCCAAGGACGAAGGCGGCCGTCATACCCCGTTCTTCAAGGGCTACCGTCCGCAGTTCTACTTCCGCACCACCGACATCACGGGTGCGGTGGAATTGCCGGCCGGCGTGGAGATGGTGATGCCGGGCGACAACGTGAAGATGGTGGTGACGCTGATCCACCCGATCGCGATGCAGGAAGGCCTGCGGTTCGCGATCCGCGAAGGCGGGCGGACCGTCGGCGCGGGCGTGGTGACCAAGATCATCGAGTAACGGTTATTGCTGCGCAACGTGGGTCCGGAGTTTTCTGGAAACACATCGCGGCGCAGCAATAACTCCCGGTGTTCATGCGGCAGAGCCGCATAACACCGGGGAGAGCGAAAGCGAAGCAAAAAGCAGAACGACAGCACCGAACGCAAGACCGCGAACAAACATCTACGCCAGTAGCTCAATTGGCAGAGCAGCGGTCTCCAAAACCGCAGGTTGGGGGTTCGAGTCCCTCCTGGCGTGCCAATGCGTGAACTGATGCGAACACAGCAGTGCCGGACAACAACAAAACCATGAATGCGAAAGCGGAAACGATCGGAACCGGCAAGGCAGCGGATGTCGGCTTGCTGACGCTGGCGGTGCTGATCGTCATCGCCGGTGTGGCGGCGTACTACGTGCTGCCGGCCACCGTTGCGCCGATCTGGCACACGCTGAGCGTGGTCGGCGCGATCGTGGTCGCCTGCGGCCTGGCTTGGTTCACGACGGCCGGGCACGCGGTGCGCGATTACCTGCGCGAAACGCAGTTCGAAATGCGCAAGGTGGTGTGGCCGACGCGCGAAGAAACCATCCGCACCACGCTGGTCGTGATCCTGGTGGTGGTCCTGCTCAGCATCGTGCTGGGCCTGATCGACATCATCCTGAAGACGGTCATCCTCGACTGGCTGCTGAAGTTGTGAACATGAGCGAACAGACAGGCAAACGCTGGTACGTGGTCCACGCCTACTCGGGCTTCGAGCACCAGGTCGCGCGCGCGCTGATCGAGCGCGTCGCGCGCTCGGGCATGCAGGACAAGTTCGGCGAAGTGCTGGTGCCGACCGAGGAAGTGGTCGAAATGCGCGGCGGCCAGAAGCGCAAGAGCGAGCGCAAGTTCTTCCCGGGCTACGTGCTGGTGCAGATCGAAACCACCGGCGAGGCGCGCGCGCCGCGCATCGACGACGAGTGCTGGCATCTGGTGAAGGAAACGCCGAAGGTGATGGGCTTCATCGGCGGCACCGCCGACAAGCCGTTGCCGATCAAGGATTCCGAGGCAGATTCGATTTTGAATCGCGTCAAGGAAGGCATCGAGAAGCCGCGTCCAAAAGTTTTGTTCGAACCGGGCGAGATGGTGCGCGTCATCGATGGTCCGTTCAACGACTTCAACGGCGTGGTCGAGGAAGTCAATTACGAAAAGAGCCGCCTGCGCGTGGCGGTGCTGATTTTTGGTCGTTCGACTCCGGTGGAACTGGAGTTCGGGCAGGTTGAAAAAGCGTAGGGATGAGGGACGAGTGGCGAGGGCGCATGGACGAAGCGCCCTCGCTACTCACCCCTAACCCCTTTTCACAACAGCGAGGAGCCTCACGGCGCTTGAACTCGCAGGAGCAAAAGCAATGGCAAAGAAAGTCGTCGGTTACATCAAGCTGCAGGTCAAGGCCGGTGAGGCCAATCCCAGTCCGCCGGTCGGTCCGGCGCTGGGCCAGCGCGGCCTCAACATCATGGAGTTCTGCAAGGCGTTCAACGCCGCCACGCAGAAGATCGAGAAGGGCCTGCCGATTCCGGTGATCATCACCGCGTATTCGGATCGCAGCTTCACCTTCGTCACCAAGACCCCGCCCGCGACCGTGCTGCTGAAGAAGGCAGTCGGCATCCAGTCTGGTTCGTCCAAGCCCAACACCGACAAGGTGGGCAAGGTGACGCGCAAGCAGCTGGAAGACATCGCCAAGCAGAAAGAGCCCGACCTCACCGCGGCGGATCTGGACGCGGCCGTGCGCACCATCGCCGGCAGCGCGCGCAGCATGGGTCTCAACGTGGAGGGCGTCTGACATGGCACTGACCAAGCGTTTCAAGGCAATGGCCGGCCAGGTCGAGCCCGGCAAGCAGTATCCGGTCGACGCGGCGTTCAAGATCCTGAAGGACAACGCCAAGACCAAATTCGTGGAATCGGTGGACGTGGCGATCCGCCTCGGCATCGACGCCAAGAAGTCCGATCAGGGCGTGCGCGGTTCCACCGTGCTGCCGCACGGCACCGGCAAGACGGTGCGCGTGGCGGTGTTCTGCCCGGCGGGCGAGAAGGCCGAAGCGGCCAAGGCCGCCGGCGCCGATGCCGTCGGCATGGATGATCTCGCCGAGAAGATGCAGGGCGGCGACATCGATTTCGGCGTCGTGATCGCGACCCCGGATGCGATGCGCGTGGTCGGCAAGCTCGGCCAGCTGCTGGGTCCGCGCGGCTTGATGCCGAATCCCAAGGTCGGCACCGTGACGCCCGACGTGGTCGGCGCGGTGAAAAACGCCAAGGCGGGCCAGGTGCGCTATCGCAACGACAAGGCTGGCATCGTGCACTGCTCGATCGGCAAGGTGAATTTCGAAATCGACGCGCTGCGCGACAATTTGAACGCGCTGATCGCCGATCTGTTGAAGGTGAAGCCGTCCACCGCCAAGGGCCAGTACCTGCAGAAGGTGTCGGTTTCCTCGACGATGGGTCTGGGCGTGATTGTCGATCCGTCCACGCTGGCGGCCACGGCGACGAAATGAAATAAGGGACCAGGGACTAGGGACCGGGGACCGGTAAAAGCAACAGCTCGCGGGCTTCGCTTCTACTGGTCCCCAATCCCCGGTCCCCAGTCCCGGCTTTTTTGAGGGCGACGTTGCAGAGCATCGCAACCGAGCCGTCAAAGACCGCAGGTGGCGAAGCGGGTTTCGACTCGCCGAGCCTCAATCGGAATCAATGAACGATTCCCGCCTGCGCAGATGGTGTCGCCCGCAACGAATCGACTGAAAGGTTGATCTCCGAGCGGACACCGCAACAAGGCACCGAAAGGTGCCGGCGGATCGGCAGGATGCCGACGGTCCGTTTAGTTCGAATGCATTGCGCACGGAGCGCGATGGATTCATTGGAGGCAAGCAATGCCGCTCAATCTGGCACAAAAGAAAGAGCTCGTTGCCGAACTGGCAGAAGTGGCCGCCAAGGCGCACTCGCTGGTCGCCGCGGAGTACGCGGGTCTCACGGTCGAGCAGCTCACCGAGCTGCGCAAGAAGGCACGTACCTCGGGTGTGTTCCTGAAAGTTGCAAAGAACACCCTCGTGCGTCGTGCAGTGGACGGAACCGATTACGAGTGCGCGAAAGCGCAGCTCACCGGTCCGTTGCTGTATGCCTTCTCGACCGAGGATCCGGGTGCCGCCGGGCGTCTGGTCAAGGAGTACGTCAAGGCCAACGATGCCCTGAAGCCGAAGCTGGTCGCGATCGGCGGCAAGGCGTATCCCGCCTCGCACGTTGACGTGCTGGCTTCGCTGCCGACCCGCGAGCAGGCGCTGTCGATGCTGCTCAGCGTGCTGGTGCAGCCCGCCACCATGCTGGTGCGCGTGCTGGCCGAGCCCGCCGCGCAGACCGCCCGCGTCATCAATGCGGTCGGGCAGCAGAAGGCCGCGTAAGCCGAAGTTCGGACGAACTCGATCCGTTTCAAAGTTTTTTCCCAATCAACCTTTCAAAGTTTCAGGAGCAACCCCATGTCCCTCAGCAATGAAGACATCATCGAAGCCATCTCGTCCAAGACCCTCGTCGAGGTGATGGAGCTGGTCAAGGCGATGGAAGAGAAGTTCGGCGTGTCCGCCGCGGCCCCGGTGGCCGTCGCCGCCGCCCCGGCCGCTGGTGGTGGCGCCGCCGCCGCCGAAGAGAAGACCGAATTCAACGTCGTGCTGGCAGCCGTCGGCGAGAAGAAGGTCGAAGTGATCAAGGCCGTGCGTGCGATCACCGGTCTTGGCTTGAAAGAAGCCAAGGATCTGGTGGAAGGCGCGCCGCAGACCGTCAAGGAAGGCGCCAGCAAGGAAGACGCCGAGAAGTTCAAGAAGGATCTCGAAGCGGCCGGTGCCAAGGTCGAGTTGAAGTGACCACAGGATGTGGTCACCCCGTGCAGGCCATGGATGGCCGATGACACGGGGTCCAGTGCCTTTGAAGTCACTGGATTCCCGCTTTCGCGGGAATGACGAAACCAGCCTGGGGGCTTCCGCCCCTGGGCTTTCGCCGTTGTAACGGCGTGATGTAGCACGATGTAAAAATCAGATTCGAGTTGTTCACAGAAGTAGCAGCAGATGGGCGTGCTGGTGCCGGCAATACCAGCGACTTCCTCAGTGACAGCTCCACCACGTTTTCCGGGCCCGCAAGCGGCCCCGTGTCCACAGAACGAGGCGGTAGCAATCCATGACGACCTATTCCTTCACCGAAAAGAAGCGCATCCGCAAGGATTTCGGCAAGCGCCCGCCGGTCCTCGGCGTGCCCAACCTGCTGACCATCCAGACTGATTCCTATCGCGATTTCCTGCAGGCCGACGTGCCGCCGGGCAAGCGCGAGGACAAGGGCCTCGAGGCCGCGCTGAAATCCGTGTTCCCGATCAAGAGCCATTCCGGCAACGCGGAACTGGAATTCGTCGACTACCACTTCGGTGAACCCGCGTTCGACGAGCGCGAATGCCGCCAGCGCGGCATGAGCTACGGCGCGCCGCTGCGCGTCAAGGTGCGCCTGGTCATTTACGACAAGGACAGCCCGGCGTCCAAGAAGGTACCGAAGCTGGTGAAGGAGCAGGAGGTCTACATGGGCGAGATTCCGCTCATGACCGAGACCGGCACCTTCATCGTCAACGGCACCGAGCGCGTGATCGTCTCGCAGCTGCACCGCTCGCCCGGCGTGTTCTTCGACCACGACAAGGGCAAGCAGCATTCGTCCGGCAAGCTGCTGTTCAACGCGCGCGTGATTCCGTACCGCGGCTCGTGGCTCGACTTCGAGTTCGATCCCAAGGAAGTGCTGTTCACCCGCATCGACCGCCGCCGCAAGCTGCCGGTGACGATCCTGCTGCGCGCGCTCGGCTACACCAACGAAGAGATGCTGGACATCTTCTTCGAGCACAACGTGTTCCACCTCGGCAAGGAAGGCCACGCCGAACTGGCGCTGGTGCCCGAGCGCCTGCGCGGTGAAACGCTGAACTTCGACCTCGTGGCCGGCGACAAAGTGCTGGTCGAGAAGGACAAGCGCATCACCGCGCGCCACGTGCGTGAACTCAAGAACGCCAAGATCACCACGCTGGAAGTGCCGGACGACTACATGGTCGGCCGCATCCTGGCCAACGACATCGTCGATGCGAACACCGGCGAGCTGCTGGCGTCGGCCAACGACGAGCTGACCGTCGAACTGATCGCGACTTTCCGCAAGGCCGGCATCGACACGATCGCGACGCTGTTCGTCAACGACCTCGATCGCGGTCCGTACATTTCCAACACCTTGCGGGCCGATCCGACCCACACGCAGCTGGAAGCGCTGGTCGAGATCTACCGGATGATGCGTCCGGGCGAGCCGCCGACGAAAGAGGCCGCGCAGAACCTGTTCCACAACCTGTTCTTCACCTTCGAGCGCTACGACCTGTCGACGGTCGGCCGCATGAAGTTCAACCGCCGCGTCGGCCGCACCGACGTGACCGGTCCCGCGGTGCTGTACGACCACAAGTATTTCTCGAGCCGCAAGGAGGACGACGCTATCCGGCTGGTGGAAGCACAGGGCGACACGTCCGATATCCTCGACGTGTTGCGCGTGCTGATTGAGATCAAGAACGGCCACGGCACCGTCGACGACATCGACCACCTCGGCAACCGCCGCGTGCGTTCGGTCGGCGAAATGGCGGAGAACGCGTTCCGCATCGGTCTGGTGCGCGTCGAGCGCGCGGTCAAGGAGCGCCTGTCGCTCGCCGAGGCCGACAACCTGGGTCCGCAGGATCTCATCAACGCCAAGCCGGTCGCGGCCGCGGTGAAGGAGTTCTTCGGCTCGTCGCAGCTGTCGCAGTTCATGGACCAGAACAACCCGCTGTCGGAAGTCACCCACAAGCGCCGTGTTTCCGCGCTTGGGCCGGGCGGCCTGACGCGCGAACGCGCCGGCTTCGAAGTGCGCGACGTGCATCCGACCCACTACGGTCGCGTCTGCACCATCGAGACGCCGGAAGGCCCGAACATCGGCCTGATCAACTCGCTGGCGGTGTACGCGCGCACCAACCACTACGGCTTCCTGGAAACGCCGTACCGCAAGGTCACCAACGGCAAGGTCACCGACGACGTCGATTACCTGTCCGCGATCGAGGAGGGCAATTACGTCATCGCGCAGGCCAACTCGCCGCTCGACAAGCACGGGAAGTTCACCGAGGAATTCGTGTCCTGCCGCTTCAAGGGCGAATCCGAATTGCGTCCGGTGTCCGAGATCAACTACATGGACGTGTCGCCGATGCAGACCGTGTCGGTCGCGGCCGCGCTGGTGCCGTTCCTGGAACACGACGACGCCAACCGCGCGCTGATGGGCGCCAACATGCAGCGCCAGGCCGTGCCGACGCTGCGTTCCGAGAAGCCGCTGGTCGGCACCGGCATCGAGCGCGCGGTCGCGCGCGATTCCGGCGTCACCATCGCGGCGCGCCGCGGCGGCGTGATCGAGCAGGTCGACGCCGCGCGAATCGTGGTGCGCGTCAACGAGAAGGAAGTCGGCGAGAACGATCCGGGCGTGGACATCTACACGCTCACCAAGTACACGCGTTCCAACCAGAGCACCAACCTGAACCAGCGTCCGCTGGTCAACGTCGGCGACAAGGTCGCGAAGGGCGACGTGCTGGCCGACGGTTCCTCGACCGATCTCGGCGAACTGGCGTTGGGCCAGAACATGCTGGTCGCGTTCATGCCGTGGAATGGCTACAACTTCGAGGACTCGGTGCTGCTGTCCGAGCGCGTGGTGCAGGAAGACCGCTACACCTCGATCCACATCGAGGAACTGACCTGCCAGGCGCGCGACACCAAGCTCGGGCCGGAGGAAATCACCGCCGACATCCCGAACGTGGGCGAGCAGGCGCTGAACCGGCTCGACAAGTCCGGCATCGTGTACATCGGCGCGGAAGTGAAGGTGGGTGACATCCTGGTCGGCAAGGTCACGCCGAAGGGCGAATCGCAACTGACGCCGGAAGAGAAACTGCTGCGCGCGATCTTCGGCGAGAAGGCGTCCGACGTGAAGGACTCCAGCTTGCGCGTGCCGCCCGGCATGGACGGCACCGTGATCGACGTGCAGGTGTTCACCCGCGACGGCATCGAGAAGGACGAGCGCGCCAAGCAGATCGAGGAAATGGAAATCCAGCGCGTCCGCAAGGACCTGGACGACCAGTTCCGCATCCTGGAAGGCGCGATCTACGGCCGCCTGCGCTCGCAGCTGGTCGGCAAGCCCGCCAACTCGGGTCCGCAGGGCCTGAAGAAGGGCGCTGAGATCACCGACGAATACCTCGATTCCCTGAAGAAGGACGAGTGGTTCAAGATCAATCCCAAGGACGAGGAAGCCGCGGAACTGGTTTCGCGCGCGGCCGAGCAGATCAAGCGCCACAAGGAAGCCTTCGACAAGCGCTTCCGCGAGAAGCAGGCCAAGATCACCGCAGGCGACGACCTCGCCCCGGGCGTGCTGAAGCAGGTCAAGGTGCACCTGGCGGTCAAGCGCCGCATCCAGCCGGGCGACAAGATGGCCGGCCGCCACGGCAACAAGGGCGTGGTGTCGATGATCGCGCCGGTCGAGGACATGCCGTACATGGCCGACGGCACGCCGATCGACATCGTGCTGAATCCGCTGGGCGTGCCTTCGCGCATGAACATAGGCCAGATCCTCGAGACCCACCTCGGGTGGGCCGCGAAGGGCCTGGGCGAGAAGATCGGCAAGATGCTGGAAGCGAAGGAGAAGGCAGACAAGGTCCGCAAGTTCCTCAACGAGATCTACAACTCGGGCAAGCACGAACAGCACGTCGATCTCGATTCGCTGAAGGACCACGAGATCCTCGCGCTCGCGGAAAACCTCAAAGCCGGCGTGCCGATGGCGACGCCGGTGTTCGACGGCGCCGACGAAGCCGAGATCAAGGCCATGCTGAAGCTGGCCGAGCTGCCGGAGTCGGGCCAGACCACGCTGTACGACGGCCGCACCGGCGATGCGTTCGATCGTCCGGTCACGGTGGGCTACATGCATTACCTGAAGCTCAACCACCTGGTCGACGACAAGATGCACGCGCGTTCCACCGGTCCGTACTCGCTGGTCACCCAGCAGCCGTTGGGCGGCCGTGCGCAGTTCGGCGGCCAGCGCTTCGGCGAAATGGAAGTGTGGGCGCTGGAAGCCTACGGTGCGGCCTACACGCTGCAGGAAATGCTGACGGTGAAGTCGGACGACGTGCAGGGCCGCAACCAGATGTACAAGGCCATCGTCGACGGCGAACACAAGATGGCGGCGGGCATGCCCGAATCGTTCAACGTGCTGGTCAAGGAAATCCGCTCGCTGGCGATCGACATGGAGCTGGAAGAGCGATAAGAGCCGGGACACGGGGCCCGGGACTCGGGACTCGGAAGATCAAGAGCCGCAAAGCTTTTGCTTTTCCGGGTCCCGAGTCCCGAGTCCCGAGTCCCGAATCGAGCCAATCCCAGCCACCGCCCAAGAATTCGCTCCTCCCGGAGACAAGTAAATGAAAGACCTTCTGAACCTGTTCAACCAGCAATCGCAGCCGCAGAACTTCGATGCGATCAAGATTTCGCTGGCCTCGCCCGACCTGATCCGCTCGTGGTCGTGGGGCGAAGTGAAGAAACCCGAAACCATCAATTACCGCACCTTCAAGCCGGAACGCGACGGTTTGTTCTGCGCGGCGATCTTCGGCCCAATCAAGGACTACGAGTGCCTGTGCGGCAAGTACAAGCGCATGAAGCACCGCGGCGTGGTCTGCGAGAAGTGCGGCACCGAAGTCACGCTGGCCAAGGTGCGCCGCGAACGCATGGGCCACATCGAACTGGCCTCGCCGGTCGCGCACATCTGGTTCCTGAAGTCGCTGCCGTCGCGCATCGGCCTGATGCTGGACATGACGCTGCGCGACATCGAGCGCATCCTTTACTTCGAAGCCTACGTCGTGATCGACCCGGGCCTGACCCCGCTCGAGCGCGGCCAGATGCTCACCGAAGACCAGTACCTCACCGCCGTCGAGGAACACGGCGACGAGTTCGACGCGCGGATGGGCGCGGAAGCCGTCTACGAACTGTTGAAGTCACTCGACCTCAACGGCGAGATGGTGCGCCTGCGCGAGGAAATCGCGGCGACCAATTCGGAGACCAAGCTGAAGCGCCTCACCAAGCGCATCAAGCTGGTCGAGGCGTTCCTCGAATCGGGCAACCGTCCGGAATGGATGGTGATGACCGTGCTGCCGGTGCTGCCGCCGGACCTGCGCCCGCTGGTGCCGCTGGAAGGCGGCCGCTTCGCGACGTCTGATTTGAACGATCTCTATCGCCGCGTCATCAACCGCAACAACCGTTTGAAGCGACTGCTGGAACTCAATGCGCCCGACATCATCGTGCGCAACGAGAAGCGCATGCTGCAGGAATCGGTCGATGCGCTGCTCGACAACGGCCGCCGCGGCCGTGCCATCACCGGTACCAACAAGCGCGCGCTGAAGTCGCTGGCCGACATGATCAAGGGCAAGCAGGGTCGTTTCCGCCAGAACCTGCTCGGCAAGCGCGTGGACTATTCCGGCCGTTCGGTGATCACCGTAGGCCCGACGCTCAAGTTGCACCAGTGCGGCCTGCCCAAGAAGATGGCGCTGGAACTGTTCAAGCCCTTCATCTTTTCGAAGCTGCAGTTGCGCGGCATCGCGCCGACCATCAAGGCGGCGAAGAAGTCGGTCGAGCGCGAAGAGCCGGTGGTTTGGGACATCCTCGAAGAGGTGATCCGCGAACATCCGGTGCTGCTCAACCGCGCGCCGACGCTGCATCGTCTGGGTATCCAGGCGTTCGAGCCGAAGCTGATCGAAGGCAAGGCCATCCAGTTGCATCCGCTGGTCTGCACGGCGTTCAACGCCGACTTCGACGGTGACCAGATGGCCGTGCACGTGCCGCTGTCGCTGGAAGCGCAGCTGGAAGCGCGCGCGCTGATGATGTCCACCAACAACATCCTGTCGCCCGCCAACGGTGATCCGATCATCGTGCCGACCCAGGACGTGGTGCTGGGCCTGTACTACATGACCCGCGAACTGGCCGGCGCCAAGGGCGAGGGCATGGCGTTCGCCGATGTGGCCGAAGTGCGCCGCGCGTACGACACCAAGTCGGTCGAGTTGCACGCCAAGGTCAAGGTGCGCATCCGCGAAGTGGAAATCGCGGCCGATGGTTCGCGCAAGGAAAAGACCACGCTCACCGACACCACGGTGGGTCGTGCGCTGCTGGCCGAAATCCTGCCGGAAGGCCTGGCTTTCAGCCGCATGAACACCGAGCTGACCAAGAAGGCGATCTCGCGCCTGATCAACGCGTGCTACCGCGAGTTGGGCCTGAAGGACACCGTGGTGTTCGCCGACCAGCTGATGTACACGGGCTATCGCTTCGCGACGATCTCCGGCATCTCGATCGGCATCGACGACATGAAGATCCCGGACGAGAAGAAGGCGATCCTGGAAGAAGCCGAAAAGGAAGTCGTCGAGATCCAGGAGCAATTCCAGTCCGGTCTCGTCACCGCGGGCGAGCGCTACAACAAGGTGGTCGACATCTGGTCGCGCACCAACGAACAGATCGCGGCGGCGATGATGAAGGGCATCGGCTTCGACAAGGTCAAGGACGCCGAGGGCAAGGTCCACGACCAGAAGTCGATGAACTCGATCTACATCATGGCCGACTCCGGCGCGCGCGGTTCCGCGGCGCAGATCCGCCAGCTCGCCGGCATGCGCGGCCTGATGGCCAAGCCGGACGGCTCGATCATCGAGACGCCCATCAAGGCGAACTTCCGCGAAGGCCTGGACGTGCTGCAGTACTTCATCTCGACGCACGGCGCGCGCAAGGGTCTGGCCGACACGGCACTCAAGACCGCGAATTCGGGTTACCTGACCCGCCGCCTCGTCGACGTGGCCCAGGACGTGGTGGTGACCGAGCACGATTGCGGCACCCACGAAGGCTTGACCATGACTTCGATCGTGGAAGGCGGCGACGTGGTCGAGCCGCTGCGCGACCGCGTGCTCGGCCGCGTAACCGTCGAGGACGTGTACGCACCGGGCGACGACGACAAGCCGATCGTCGAGCGCAACACGCTGCTCGACGAAGCGCTGGTCGAGAAGCTGGACAAGGGTGGCGTGCAGAGCGTCAAGGTGCGTTCGCCGATTTCCTGCGAATCCAACTTCGGCGTGTGCGCGTTGTGCTACGGCCGCGACCTCGCGCGCGGACACCTCGTCAACATCGGCGAGGCGGTCGGCGTGATCGCCGCGCAGTCGATCGGTGAACCCGGCACGCAGCTGACGATGCGTACGTTCCACATCGGTGGCGCGGCTTCGCGTGCCGCCGCGGTGGACAACGTGACCATCAAGACCAAGGGCACGCTGAAGTTCAACAACCTCAAGACGGTGAAGCACGCGCAGGGCCATCTGGTCGCGGTGTCGCGTTCGGGCGAAGTCAGCCTGATCGACGCCAACGGCCGCGAGCGCGAGCGCTACAAGGTTCCGTACGGCGCCAACATCACGGTCAAGGACGGCGCCGAGGTCAAGGCGGGGCAAACCGTCGCGACCTGGGATCCGCACACCCACCCGATCGTCACGGAGGTGGCGGGCCGCGTGCGCTACATCGACTTCGTCGATGGCGTGACCGTGCAGTCGTCGATCGACGAACTGACCGGCCTGGAGAGCGTGGTGGTCACCGACCCGAAGCGTCGCGGCAGCAACGCCAAGGACCTGCGTCCGGCGGTGCGCTTGGAAGACAAGAAGGGCCAGGACCTGAAACTCCCCGGCACCGACATCCCGGCGCAGTCGTACCTGCCGGCCGGCGCGATCGTGTCGATCCAGGACGGCGCCGAAGTCGGCGTCGGCGACGTGATCGCGCGCATCCCGCAGGAATCGTCCAAGACCCGCGACATCACCGGCGGTTTGCCGCGCGTCGCGGACCTGTTCGAGGCGCGCAAGCCCAAGGAACCGGCGATCCTTGCCGAGGTCTCGGGCGTGGTCAGCTTCGGCAAGGACACCAAGGGCAAGCAGCGCCTGATCATCAAGGACGTGGACGGCAACGAGCACGAGGACCTGATCCCGAAGTGGCGCCACATCGTGGTGTTCGAAGGCGAGCACGTCGAGAAGGGCGAGACCGTGGTGGACGGCGAGTCCGATCCGCGCGACATCCTGCGCCTGCTGGGTGTCGAGAAGCTGGCCGCGTACCTGGTCAAGGAAATCCAGGACGTCTACCGGTTGCAGGGCGTGAAGATCAACGACAAGCACATCGAAGCGATCATTCGCCAGATGCTGCGCAAGGTCGAGATCACCGAGCCCGGCGACACCACGTACCTGCGCGGCGAACAGGTGGAGTACAACCAGTTCGTCGAGACCAACCGCAAGGCCGAGGCCCGCAACGAGCGTCCGGCGCAGGCGATTCCGGTGCTGCTGGGCATCACCAAGGCCTCGCTGGCGACCGAGTCGTTCATTTCGGCGGCCTCGTTCCAGGAGACCACACGGGTGCTGACCGATGCCGCGGTGCGCGGCAAGCGCGACGACTTGCACGGCCTGAAGGAAAACGTTATAGTTGGCCGCTTGATTCCGGCCGGTACGGGTCTCGCCTTCCACGCACAGCGCAAGGCGACCGCTGGGTTGACCGACGCGGAAATGGAAACCCTCGCGAATGTGTCCGCCGTGTTCGAGGAAACCGGCGAGGCGCACAGCGAAGAGCCGCAATCGGCGACATGATGATGTGACAAGCCGCGCGCAACGTGCGCGCGGCCACCATCGAAATGAGGCGCAACGGATGCGCTTCGTGTTCGAGAGCAGGATGCCACGACGGCGCGAAAGCTTGTCCGGTTTCGCGATTCCGTGCTAAAATTCCGCTTCTGGGCAGACCGGGTTTCCGGTCTGCCCTTGCGTTTTCATCTGGAAGCATTGATTGACTGGCGAGTTTTCGGATCGACTTGGTCAGTCATGCCTCCACAACCCCCATCAAACCTTGCATCGCAATGGTTTGATCGCCCCCTTGACTCAAGGGGGCTGAAGATCAAGAGCTTCTTGCAACAGTTCCTCGGAACTTCAATCGAGAACCTGGAAAGTCATGGCAACTGTCAACCAGTTGGTGCGCCGACCGCGCAGCCCGAAAACCTACAAGAGTGACTCGCCCGCGCTGCAGAACTGCCCGCAGCGCCGCGGCGTGTGCACCCGCGTGTACACCACCACGCCGAAGAAGCCGAACTCGGCGATGCGCAAGGTGGCCAAGGTGCGCCTGACCAACGGTTACGAGGTCATCTCGTACATCGGCGGCGAAGGCCACAACCTGCAGGAGCACTCGGTGGTGCTGATCCGCGGCGGCCGCGTCAAGGACCTGCCGGGCGTGCGCTACCACACCGTGCGCGGCTCGCTCGATTGCGCCGGCATCGCCAAGCGCCGCAAGTCGCGTTCCAAGTACGGCGCCAAGCGTCCGAAGGGCTGATCACTATGTCTCGTAAAGGTTCCCATCCCGCCCGCGTGACCCTGCCCGATCCGAAGCACGGCAGCGAGCTGATCGCGCGCTTCATCAACATGGTGATGCAGAGCGGCAAGAAGTCGGTCGCCGAAGGCATCGTCTACGGTGCGCTCGAGCATCTGGGCCAGAAGAACCCGGAGCCGGTCGCGCTGGTCGAAAAGGCGCTGAACAACGTCGCGCCCGCGGTGGAAGTGAAGTCGCGGCGCGTCGGCGGCGCCACCTACCAGGTGCCGGTCGAAGTGCGCGCTTCGCGCCGCACCGCGCTGGCGATGCGCTGGACCATCGAGGCGGCGCGCAAGCGCGGCGAGAACTCGATGCCGCGCAAGCTGGCCGCCGAACTGCTTGACGCCTCGGAAAACCGCGGCGGCGCAGTGAAGAAGCGCGAGGAAACCCATCGCATGGCGGAAGCCAACAAGGCCTTCTCGCACTACCGCTGGTAATTGAAGTTGCACGCACCCGTAACGGGCGCGCTGCAGAAGTCCGTTCTTTGAATTCTTGAGTCGATCATGGCACGCACCACACCCATCGAGCGCTATCGGAACTTCGGCATCATGGCCCACATCGATGCCGGCAAGACCACGACCACCGAGCGCATCCTCTTCTACACCGGCGTCAATCACAAGATTGGCGAGGTGCACGATGGTGCGGCCACGATGGACTGGATGGAGCAGGAACAGGAACGCGGCATCACCATCACGTCCGCGGCGACGACCTGCTTCTGGGATGGCATGGACCACTCCCTGCCGAAGCACCGCTTCAACATCATCGACACCCCCGGACACGTCGATTTCACGATCGAGGTGGAGCGTTCGCTGCGCGTGCTCGACGGCGCGGTGTTCGTGCTCTGCTCGGTCGGCGGCGTGCAGCCGCAGTCGGAAACCGTGTGGCGCCAGGCCAACAAGTACGGCGTGCCGCGGCTCGCGTTCGTCAACAAGATGGACCGCACCGGCGCCAACTTCGACAAGGTCGTCGGCCAGATGAAGTCGCGCCTCGGCGCGCACCCGGTGCCGATGCAGGTGCCGATCGGCGCCGAGGACAACTTCGACGGCGTGATCGACCTCATCAAGATGAAGGCGATCTACTGGGACTCCGAGTCGCAGGGCACCAAGTTCGAATACCGCGACATTCCCGCCGAGCTTGTCGAGACGGCGAAGAAGGCGCGCGAGCACATGGTGGAGTCGGCCGCGGAAACCTCCGAAGAGCTGATGAACAAGTACCTCGAAGAGGGCGACCTTTCCGAGGAAGAGATCATCGCGGGCATCCGCGCGGGCACGCTCGCCTGCAACCTGGTGCCGGTGTTCTGCGGCACCGCGTTCAAGAACAAGGGCGTGCAGGCGATGCTGGACGCGGTGATCCAGCTGCTGCCGTCGCCGGCGGACCGTCCGCCGGTCAAGGGCATCGACGAGAACGAGCACGAAGCCAGCCGCAAGGCCGGCGACGACCAGCCGTTCTCGGCGCTGGCGTTCAAGATCATGACCGATCCGTTCGTCGGCTCGCTGACGTTCTTCCGCGTGTATTCGGGCACGCTCAATTCGGGCGACCAGGTCTACAACCCGGTCAAGTCGAGGAAGGAGCGCATCGGCCGCATCCTGCAGATGCATTCCAATGATCGCAAGGAGATCAAGGAAGTCTGCGCGGGCGACATCGCCGCGGCGGTGGGCCTGAAGGACGTCACCACCGGCGACACGCTGTGCGCGGCCGATCACGTGATCACGCTGGAGCGCATGACGTTCCCGGATCCGGTGATCGCGATGGCGGTCGAGCCGAAGACCAAGTCGGACCAGGAAAAGATGGGCCTCGCGCTGTCGCGCCTCGCGCAGGAGGATCCGTCCTTCCGCGTGCGCACCGACGAGGAATCCGGCCAGACCATCATCTCCGGCATGGGCGAGTTGCACCTCGACATCATCGTCGACCGCATGAAGCGCGAGTTCAACGTCGAGGCCAACGTCGGCAAGCCGCAGGTGGCCTACCGCGAAACCATCCGCAAGGCGGTCCGCCAGGAAGGCAAGTTCGTGCGCCAGTCAGGCGGCAAGGGCCAGTACGGCCACGTGGTGCTGGAGATCGAACCGCAGGAGCGCGGCAAGGGCTACGAGTTCGAGAACGCGATCGTCGGCGGCGTGATTCCGAAGGAATACATCCCCGCGGTCGACAAGGGCATCCAGGAAGCGGTCGCCAACGGCGTGCTCGCGGGGTTCCCGGTGGTCGACGTCAAGATCCGCCTGGTCGACGGTTCGTACCACGAAGTCGACTCGTCGGAAATGGCGTTCAAGATCGCGGGCTCGATGGGCTTCAAGGAAGGCTTCCACAAGGCCGACCCGGTGCTGCTGGAGCCGATCATGAAGGTCGAGGTCGTGACGCCCGAGGATTACATGGGCGACGTGATGGGCGACCTGTCGCGCCGGCGCGGCATCCTGCAGGGCCAGGAAGACACGCCGTCGGGCAAGACCATCGACGCGATGGTGCCGCTGGGCGAGATGTTCGGTTACGCGACCACGCTGCGTTCGATGAGCCAGGGCCGCGCGACCTTCACGATGGAATTCGACCACTACGCCGAAGCGCCGAACAACATCGCCGAAAGCATCATCAAGAAGAGCTGAAGAGCTTTAGACGCGGATAGAAGCGGATAAACACGGATCAAGAAAAATAAATCAGCTTTTATCCGTGTTCATCCGTGTCAAAAAATGCTTTTGATGTTCCAAGACTGAAAACAGATACCAAAGGTAGAACGTCATGTCCAAAGAGAAATTCGAACGCAAGAAGCCGCACGTGAACGTGGGGACGATTGGCCACGTGGACCACGGCAAGACGACGCTGACGGCGGCGCTGACGAAGGTGGGCGCGGAGCGGTTTGGCGGCGAGTTCAAGGCCTATGACCAGATCGACGCGGCGCCGGAAGAGAAGGCGCGCGGGATCACGATTTCGACGGCGCACGTGGAATACGAAAGCCCGAACCGGCACTACGCGCACGTGGACTGCCCCGGTCATGCCGACTACGTGAAGAACATGATCACGGGTGCGGCGCAGATGGACGGCGCGATCCTGGTGGTGTCGGCGGCCGATGGTCCGATGCCGCAGACGCGCGAGCACATCCTCTTGGGTCGCCAGGTGGGCGTGCCGTACATCGTGGTGTACATGAACAAGGCCGACATGGTCGACGACGCCGAGCTGCTGGAGCTCGTCGAGATGGAAGTGCGTGAGCTGCTCTCGAAGTACGACTTCCCGGGCGACGACACCCCGATCATCAAGGGTTCGGCGCTGAAGGCGCTGGAAGGCGACCAGTCGGAGATCGGCGTGCCGTCGATCATCAAGCTGGTGGAAGCGCTGGACCAGTACATTCCGGAGCCCAAGCGCGACATCGACATGCCGTTCCTGATGCCGGTCGAGGACGTGTTCTCGATCTCGGGCCGCGGCACGGTGGTGACGGGCCGCATCGAGCGCGGCGTGATCAAGGTCGGCGACGAAGTCGAGATCGTGGGCATCCGTCCGACCCAGAAGACCACGGTGACAGGCGTGGAGATGTTCAGGAAGCTGCTGGACCAGGGCCAGGCCGGTGACAACGCGGGTCTCCTGCTGCGCGGCACCAAGCGCGAAGAGGTCGAGCGCGGCCAGGTGCTGTGCAAGCCGGGCAGCATCACCCCGCACACCAAGTTCGAGTCCGAGGTGTACTGCCTCTCCAAGGACGAAGGCGGCCGTCATACCCCGTTCTTCAAGGGCTACCGTCCGCAGTTCTACTTCCGCACCACCGACATCACGGGTGCGGTGGAATTGCCGGCCGGCGTGGAGATGGTGATGCCGGGCGACAACGTGAAGATGGTGGTGACGCTGATCCACCCGATCGCGATGCAGGAAGGCCTGCGGTTCGCGATCCGCGAAGGCGGGCGGACCGTCGGCGCGGGCGTGGTGACCAAAATTATTGAGTAACTGGTGTTATCCCGGACGCCACTTGCGTGGCGTCGTGATAACTCCCGGTGTTCATGCGGCAGAGCCGCATAACACCAGGGAGAGCAGAAAAGCGAAAAGCTGAAAACAAACGTTCTTTAGCGAGTAAACAGACATGGCAACCCAGAACATCCGCATCCGGCTGAAGGCCTACGACCATCGCCTGATCGACAAGTCTGCCAGCGAGATCGTGGAAACGGCCAAGCGTACGGGTGCGCAGGTGCGCGGCCCGATTCCGCTGCCGACCAAGATCGAGCGCTACACCATCCTGGTGTCGCCGCACGTGGACAAGGATGCGCGCGATCAGTACGAGACGCGTACCCACAAGCGCGTGCTGGACATCGTCGATCCGAACGACAAGACCGTGGATGCGCTGATGAAGCTCGACCTCGCCGCCGGCGTGGACGTGCAGATCAAGCTGGGTTGAGAGCGAGACCGAACATGAGCATCGGACTGATTGGAAAGAAATGCGGCATGAGCCGGCTCTTCACCGAAGACGGCCGCTCGGTGCCGGTGACGTTGATCGAGGCGACGCCGAACCGCGTCACCCAGGTCAAGACCACCGACAACGACGGTTACGTCGCGGTGCAGGTCACCGCGGGCGCCAAGCGCGCGTCGCTGCTGACCAAGCCGGCCAAGGGCCACTTCGCCAAGGCGAAGGTGGAGCCGGGCCGCGGCCTGTGGGAGTTCCGCCTCGACGACAAGGACGCCGGCAAGTACGCGGTCGGCGCCGAGATCAAGGTGGACGACGTGTTCAAGGTCGGCCAGATCGTCGACGTCGCGGGCGTGTCCAAGGGCAAGGGCTTCCAGGGCACGATCAAGCGCCATCACTTCACGATGGGCGACGCCACGCACGGCAACTCGCTGTCGCATCGCGCGCCGGGTTCGATCGGCCAGCGCCAGACGCCGGGCCGCGTGTTCCCCGGCAAGAAGATGGCCGGACACATGGGCGCGGTGAATCGTTCGGCGATGAATCTCGAAGTGGTCAGCGTGGACGCCGAGCGCCACCTGATCGCAGTCAAGGGCGCAGTGCCCGGTGCCACCGGCGGCGACGTGGTCGTGCGCCCGGCGGCCAAGGCTTGAGGAGCCTGACCATGGAACTGAATGTGATTGGCGCGAGCCCGGTACAGGTTTCCGAAGCGATCTTCGGCGCCGCGTTCCGCCAGGATCTCGTGCATCAGGTGGTGACGGCGTACCGCAACGCGGGCCGCGCCGGCACCAAGGCGCAGTTGAACCACACCCGAGTCTCGGGCACCACCAAGAAGTTCAAGAAGCAGAAGGGCGGCGGTGCCCGCCACGGCGACTACCGTGCGCCGATCTTCGTCGGCGGCGCGCGCGCGTTCGCGGCGCAGCCGCGCGACTTCGCGCAGAAGGTCAACCGCAAAATGTACCGCGGCGCGCTGTGTTCGATGCTGGCCGAACTGAATCGCCAGGGTCGCCTGAAGGTGGTCCCGGAATTCGCGGTCGACGCACCCAAGACCAAGTCGCTGATCGGCAAGCTCGACGCGATCGAAGCCAAGGGCCGCACACTGATCGTGAGCAACGCCGTGGACGAGAAGCTGTACCTTGCCGCGCGCAACAACCAGAACATCATCGACGTCATCGATGTCGACGGCATCAACCCGGTCGCGCTGGCCGCGGCCGACCACGTCGTCATCACCGTCGACGCGGTCAAGAAGGTCGAGGAGTGGCTGGCATGAGCTCAGAACGCATCCTGTCGGTGCTGCGTGCGCCGTACGTCTCCGAAAAGAGCACGCGGCTGTCCGAGCACAACCAATACGTATTCGCGGTGGCGCCCGGCGCCACCAAGGCCGACGTCAAGTCCGCGGTCGAGCAGATGTTCGACGTGAACGTGGTGTCGGTGAACATGGCCAACGTCAAGGGCAAGCTGAAGATGTTCCGCTTCCGCCCCGGTCGCAAGGCCAGCGTCCGCAAGGCTTACGTGCGCCTGGCCGAAGGCCAGACCATCGAAGCCGCCGCGGGCCGGGCCTGATATCCAGAGGTGCAATCCAGATGGCACTGATCACACCCAAGCCGACTTCGCCGGGACGCCGCGGAATGGTGCGCGTCGCGCCGCCGGCCGACCTGCACAAGGGCGCGCCGTACGCGGCGTTGACCGAAGTCCAGACCAAGACCGGTGGACGCAACCACTTCGGGCGCATCACCGTGCGCCATCGTGGCGGCGGGCACAAGCAGCACTACCGCATCATCGACTTCAAGCGCGACAAGGAAGGCGTGGCCTGCCGGGTCGAGCGCATCGAATACGACCCCAACCGCACCGCGCACATCGCGCTGCTGTGCTACGTGGATGGCGAGCGCCGCTACATCATCGCGCCCAAGGGCATCCAGATCGGCATGCAGCTGATGGCCGGCACCGATGCGCCGATCAAGGACGGCAACACGCTGCCGCTGCGCAACATGCCGATCGGCACCACCGTGCATTGCGTCGAGATGAAGCCCGGCAAGGGCGCGCAGCTCGCGCGCAGCGCCGGTTCGTCCGCGCAGCTGGTCGCGCGCGAATCCGGTTACGCCACGCTGCGCCTGCGTTCGGGCGAAATGCGCAAGGTCCCGGTCGAGTGCCGCGCCACCATCGGTGAAGTCGGCAACTCCGAACACAGCCTCAAGAAGCTCGGCAAGGCCGGCGCCAAGCGTTGGCTGGGCATCCGCCCGACCGTCCGCGGCGTGGTGATGAACCCGGTCGACCATCCGCACGGCGGCGGCGAAGGCCGCACCTCCGGCGGCCGCCATCCGGTCAGCCCGTGGGGCACGCCGACCAAGGGTTACAAGACCCGCAACAACAAGCGCACGCAGAACATGATCGTGCGCCGCCGGACCAAGTAAGGGCTCATCGACATGCCACGTTCACTCAAGAAAGGCCCGTTCATCGACCTGCACCTGCTCAAGAAGGTGGAGTCGGCGAACCAGAGCAACAGCAAGCGCCCGATCAAGACCTGGTCGCGCCGCTCGATGATCCTGCCGGAAATGGTGGGTCTGACGATCGCCGTCCATAACGGCCGCCTGCACGTGCCGGTGCTGGTCAACGAGAACATGGTCGGGCACAAGCTCGGCGAGTTCGCGGTGACCCGCACGTTCAAGGGCCACGGCGGCGACAAGAAGGCCGCCGAAGCGGCCAAGAAGTGATGGGTACCGACATGACAACGACTCAAGCCAAGGCCGTCCTGCGCGGTGCGCGCATCTCGGCGCAGAAGGCGCGCCTGATCGCCGACCTCGTGCGCGGCATGCCGGTGGGCACCGCCAGCGCGGTGCTGGAACACACCAACAAGAAGGCGGCGCACTTGGTCCGCAAGGTGCTGCTGTCGGCGGTCGCCAACGCCGAGAACAACTTCGGCGCCGACGTCGACGAACTGAAGGTTTCGCGCATCTACGTGGACGAAGGCGCGGTCATGAAGCGCATGCACGCGCGCGCCAAGGGCCGCGGTGCCCGCATCCTGCGCCGCACGTCGCATATTACCGTCGAGGTAGGTTGATCATGGGTCACAAAGTCAATCCAATCGGAATCCGCCTCGGCATTTCCAAGGACTGGAACTCCAAGTGGTTCGCGGGCAAGCGCCAGTACGCCGAACACCTGGTGTCCGACCTCAAGGTGCGCGAACTGCTGAAGAAGAAGCTCGCGCAGGCCGGCGTGTCGAAGATCCAGATCAACCGTCCGCAGAAGAACGCCGACATCACCATCTTCACGGCGCGCCCGGGCGTCGTGATCGGCAAGAAGGGCGAGGACATCGAGAAGCTGCGCCGCGAAGTCTCGGCGATCATGGGCGTCGATGCGCACATCAACGTCAGCGAAGTGCGCAAGCCGGAACTGGACGCGCAGCTGGTCGCCGAATCGATCGCGCAGCAGCTGGAGCGCCGCATCATGTTCCGCCGCGCGATGAAGCGCTCGGTGCAGAACGCGATGCGCCTGGGCGCGCTGGGCATCAAGGTCAACGTCGCCGGCCGGTTGAACGGCGCCGAGATCGCGCGTTCCGAGTGGTACCGCGAAGGCCGCGTGCCTCTGCACACGCTGCGCGCCGACGTCGATTACGGCCTGGCCGAAGCGCACACCACTTATGGCGTCATCGGCGTCAAGGTGTGGATCTACAAGGGCGAGATCTTCGACTTCGCTAGCATCGGCCAGACGAAGGAAGAGGATCGCAACGAAGGCCCGTCGCCGCGCCGCGAACGCGGGTCGCGTGACGATGAACCGCGCCGCGAGCGCGCCCCGCGCGGGCGCCGCGAGCGCACCGAACGTGAGGCTTGATTTATGTTGCAGCCAAAACGCACCAAATTCCGCAAGCAGTTCAAGGGCCGCAACCGGGGCCTGAGCCTCAGCGGCAACCTCGTCAGCTTCGGCGAGTACGGCCTGAAGGCGACCACCCGCGGCGCGATCACCGCGCGCGAGATCGAAGCCGCGCGCCGCTGCATCACGCGCTACGTGAAGCGCGGCGGCAAGCTGTGGATCCGCGTGTTCCCGGACAAGCCGATCACCAAGAAGCCGATCGAAGTCCGCATGGGCGCCGGCAAGGGCAACGTCGAGTACTGGGTCGCGCCGATCCAGCCCGGCCGGATGCTGTACGAAATCGAAGGCGTGACCGAAGCCGAGGCGCGCGAGGCGTTCCGCCTGGCCGCAGCCAAGCTGTCGATCCAAACCCAATTCGCGACCAGGGCGCTGCTGTGATGGATACCAACGAGATGCGCGGCAAATCCGCGCAGGAACTGATCGACCACATCGCCGAGCTGCGCCGCGAGCAATTTTCCTTGCGCATGCAGAAAGCGCAGGGCCAGAGCGCACAGACCCACCAGTTCGCCAAGGTGCGCCGCGAGATTGCGCGCGCCGCGACGATCCTGACTCAGAAAGAGATGAGCCAGAAGCAGAACGGAGCCGCGTGATGAACGACACCAACAAGAGCACGCGCACGATCGACGGCCGCGTGAGCAGCGCCAAGAGCGCGAAGACGATCACCGTGGTGATCGAGCGCCAGGAACAGCACGGCCTGTACGGCAAGCTGCTGCGCCGTTCGAGCAAGCTGCACGCGCACGACGAGAAGGGCGAGTGCCACGAGGGTGACCTGGTGCGCATCGCCGAGTGCCGTCCGATTTCGAAGACCAAGCATTTCCGCGTGGTGGAAGTGCTGGCGCGCGCGGCGGAATGAGGAGCGGACGAACATGATCCAGATGCAATCCATGCTGGCCGCGGCGGACAACAGCGGTGCGCGCGAACTGATGTGCATCAAGGTGCTGGGTGGTTCCAAGCGCCGCTATGCCAGCGTCGGCGACGTCATCAAGGTTTCGATCCGCGACGCGATCCCGCGCAGCAAGGTCAAGAAGGGCGAGGTGTACAACGCCGTCGTCGTGCGCACCGCCAAGGGCGTGCGCCGTCCGGACGGTTCGCTGATCCGCTTCGACGACAACGCGGCCGTGCTGCTGAACAACAAGCTCGAGCCGATCGGCACCCGCATCTTCGGGCCGGTCACCCGTGAACTGCGCAGCGAACGCTTCATGAAGATCGTTTCGCTGGCGCCGGAAGTGCTGTAAGGAATTTGCCATGAACCGCATCCGCAAAGGCGACACGGTGCTCGTGATCGCAGGCAGGAACAAGGGCCAGCACGGCGAGGTCACCCGCGTCGCGGGCGATCGCGTGTTCGTGCAGAACATCAACATGGTCAAGCGCCACACCAAGCCGAACCCGCAGGCACAGCAGCCGGGCGGCATCGTCGAACGCGAGGCCCCGCTCCACATTTCCAACGTCATGCTGTACGACCTCGCCACCGGCAAGGGCGAACGCGTGGGCCGCAAGACGCTCGGCGACGGGCGCAAGGTCCGCGTGTTCCGTTCCACCGGCGAAGTCGTGGACGCGTGAGGAAACCGTCATGACACGCCTCGAAAAAATCTACAAAGAAGAAGTGACGCCGGCGCTGATGAAGCGCTTCGGCTACCAGAACCCGATGCAGGTGCCGCGCATCAGCAAGATCACGCTCAACATGGGCGTGGGCGAAGCCGCGGCCAACAAGAAGGTGCTGGAGAACGCGACCGCCGACATGGCGAAGATCGCCGGCCAGAAGCCGATCGTGACCAAGGCGCGCGTGTCGGTGGCGTCGTTCAAGATCCGCGACGGTTGGCCGATCGGCTGCAAGGTCACGCTGCGCCGCGCCAACATGTGGGAGTTCCTCGATCGCCTGATCAACATCTCGCTGCCGCGCGTGCGCGACTTCCGCGGCGTGTCCGGTCGCGCTTTCGACGGTCGCGGCAACTACAACATGGGCGTGAAGGAACAGATCATCTTCCCGGAAATCGACTTCGACCAGGTCGATGCGATGCGCGGGATGGACATCTGCATCACCACCACCGCGAAAACCGATGCGGAAGCCAAGGCGCTTCTCGAAGCGTTCCACTTCCCGTTCCGCAACTGACGAGAGACGTATGGCCAAGAAATCCATGGTGAACCGCGACCTGAAGCGTGCCAAGCTGATCAAGCAGCACGCCGGCAAGCGCGTGGACCTGAAGAAGATCATCGCCAGCGCCGACGCGAGCTACGACGAGAAGATGGCCGCCGCGGCCAAGCTGCAGAAGCTGCCGCGCGATTCCAGCCCGTCACGCCTGCGCACCCGTTGCGCGCTGACCGGCCGTCCGCGCGCCGTGTACATGAAGTTCGGCCTGTCCCGCAGCAAGTTGCGCGAAGCGACCATGCGCGGCGACGTGCCGGGGTTGCGCAAGGCGAGTTGGTAAGAACACAGAGGGACCAGGGACAAGGGACCGGGGACCAGTAGAAGCTGCTGCTTTTCCGGTCCCCGGTCCCCAGTCCCCGGTCCCGAAATCAACAAGATCGATTCAACCAACCGGATATCGATGCAGTTCCAAGGAAACAACCATGAGCATGACTGATCCCATCGCCGACATGTTTACCCGCATCCGCAACGCCCAGGCCATGGGCAAGCAGACGGTGAGCATGCCGGCTTCGAAGGTTAAACAGGCGCTCGCCGACCTGCTGAAGTCGGAAGGCTACGTGCTGGATTCGCGCCGCACCGAAAGCGAAGGCAAGGCCAGCCTCGAAATCAAGCTGAAGTATTTCGAAGGCAAGCCGGCGATCGAGCGCATCGAGCGCGTCAGCCGCCCCGGACTGCGCGTGTATCGCGGCAAGGATGGTTTGCCGAAGGTGCTGGGCGGGCTCGGCATCTCCATCGTGTCCACCTCGTCCGGCCTGATGACCGACGCGCAGGCGCGCGCCAAGGGTCTCGGCGGCGAAGTGATCGCGCGCGTCGCGTAAGCAACACGGAGCACTGAAATGTCACGAGTAGCCAAGAAACCGATCGCGCTGCCCAAGGGCGTCGAATGCCAAGTGGCCGCGGACGGCATCACCGTCAAGGGCCCCAAGGGCACCCTGAAGATGCACGCGATTCCGGGCGTCGAGATCACGAGCGCCGATGGCCATTTGAATTGCGCCGACGGCAGCGCCGAGACCAAGTTCGCGGGCACCACCCGCGCACTGCTGGCCAACATGGTGCAGGGCGTCTGCCAGGGTTACGAGCGCAAGCTGGAACTGGTGGGCGTGGGCTTCCGCGCGGCGGTGCAAGGCAAGAGCCTGAACCTGTCGCTCGGGTTCTCGCACCCGGTGGTGTTCCCGGCGCCGGAAGGCATCACGCTGGAAACGCCGTCGCCGACGGAAATCATCATCAAGGGCGCCGACAAGCAGCGCGTCGGCCAGACCGCCGCGAAGATTCGCGCGTTCCGTCCGCCGGAACCCTACAAGGGCAAGGGCGTGCGTTACGCCGGCGAGCGCATCACGCTGAAAGAAGCGAAGAAGGCCTGATCATGATCGACAAGAAAACATCGCGTCTGCGCCGCGCCAAGTCCGCGCGCTCACGTATCCGCAAGCTGGCCGTGCCGCGTCTTTCCGTGCATCGCAGCGGGCAGCACCTGTATGCGCAGGTGATCGCCGCCGACGGCGAGACCGTGCTGGCTGCCGCTTCGACGGTCCAGAAGGACGTGCGCGGCGACCTGAAGGCCACCAAGAACAAGACCGCCGCCGCGGCCGTGGGCAAGGCGATCGCCGAGAAGGCGCGCGCCGCCGGCATCGAGTCGGTTGCGTTCGACCGCTCGGGTTTCCGTTACCACGGCCGCGTCGCCGCGTTGGCGGATGCCGCGCGCGAGGCGGGTTTGAAATTCTAGGGATGGGGGACGGGTAGTGGGGGCGCATTGATCGAGGTCTCGCCAGTATGCCCCCGCCACCCACCCCCAATCCCCGCTTTCCACACAACAACTCCAAGCGGCTTGATGCCGCAAGCAAATGCCCGCACTTCGCGGAGCTAAGGTGAAAACAATGGCGAACAACGATCGCAACGATCGCGAAAATTCGGACGGGATGCTCGAGAAGCTGATCGCCGTCAACCGCGTGGCCAAGACGGTCAAGGGCGGACGGCAGATGAGCTTCACCGCGTTGACCGTGGTGGGCGACGGCGCCGGCAAGGTCGGCTTCGGGTACGGCAAGGCGCGCGAAGTGCCGGTCGCGATCTCGAAGGCGATGGAGCGTGCGCGCCGCAACATGGTCACGGTGGGCCTGAACAACGGCACCATCTGGTATCCGGTCAAGGCCAACCACGGCGCGGCCCGCGTGTTCATGCAGCCGGCTTCCGAAGGTACCGGCGTGATCGCCGGCGGCGCGATGCGTGCGGTGCTGGAAGTGGTCGGCGTGAAAGACGTGCTGGCCAAGGCGGTCGGTTCGCGCAACCCGATCAACCTGGTGCGCGCCACCATCAAGGGCCTGCAGTCGGTCGCGAGTCCGGAATACATCGCGGCCAAGCGCGGCAAGAAGGTCGAGGAGCTGGGTCATGGCGGCTAAGAAACCAACCACCACCGGCACCGTGAAGGTGCGTCTCGTGGGCGGCCTGCGCGGCGTGCAGTCGCGGCACCGCCTGAGCGTGAAGGCGCTGGGCCTGAACCGCACCGGCGACGTGCGCGAACTGAGGGACAGCCCGCAGGTGCGTGGCCTGATCAACACGGTCAATTACCTGGTCCGGGTCGAGGAGTAAGTCATGCGATTGAACACATTGAAACCCGGCAAGGGCGCGCGCAAGGAACGCCGCCGCGTCGCGCGCGGCATCGGTTCCGGCCTCGGCAAGACCGCGGGCCGCGGCCACAAGGGCCAGCACGCGCGCGCGGGCAATACGCACACGATCGGCTTCGAAGGCGGCCAGATGCCGCTGCAGCGCCGCCTGCCCAAGATCGGTTTCCGCTCCAAGAAGCAGGCCGATTCGCAGCAGGTGTTTCTGTACCAGCTCGCGGGCCTGAAGAAGGATTCCATTGATTTGGCCGCGCTGCGCGAAGCCAAGCTGGTCGACGCCCGCGCCAAGCGCGTCAAGATCGTCAAGAAGGGCGAGATCGACCGCGCGGTGAAGGTATCCGGCATCCTGGCGACCGCAGGCGCCAAGGCGGCGATCGAAGCTGCCGGCGGCTCGGTGGAGTAAGCATCTTGGCCGCAGGCAAGACATCGTCCAATCCGCTGTCGCAGTTCGGCAAGTTGACCGAACTGCGACAGCGCCTGCTGTTCCTGGTCGGCGCGCTGGTGGTGTTCCGGCTGGGTTCGTTCATCCCCGTCCCGGGCGTCAATCCGGAAGCGATGACGCGGATGATCGAGCAGGGTGGCGGACTTTTGAACATGTTCAACATGTTCTCGGGCGGCGCGCTGGCGCGCTTCTCGCTGTTCGCGTTGGGCGTGATCCCCTACATCTCCGCGTCCATCGTGGTGCAGATGATGGGTTCGGTGCTGCCGGCGTGGCAGCAGCTCAAGAAGGAAGGCCAGGCCGGCCAGCGCATCATGACCAAGTACACCCGCTGGGGTACGGTGGGGCTGTCGGCGTTCCAGGCCTTCGGCATCGCGATGGCACTGCAGAAGCAAGGCCTTTCCGGCGGTGTGCCGGTGGTGTACGACCCCGGTTTCGGTTTCATCTTCGCGTCGGTGATCGGCCTCACCGCCGGCAGCATGTTCCTGATGTGGCTGGGCGAGCAGATGACCGAGCGCGGCATCGGCAACGGCATTTCGCTGATCATCTTCGCGGGCATCGTGGCCGGCTTGCCGCAGGCGCTGACGCAGACCTTCACGATGGCCAGCAATGGCCAGCTTTCCGCGATCAAGGTGCTGATCGTGGTGGTGATCGTGCTGGGAGTGACCGCGTTCTGCGTGTTCATGGAGAGCGCGCAGCGTCGCATCACGGTGAATTACGCGCGCCGCCAGGGTGGTGCCAATGCGTACCAGAACCAGAGCTCGCACCTGCCGCTGAAGATCAACATGTCCGGCGTGATTCCGCCGATCTTCGCGTCGTCCTTGATCCTGTTCCCGGCGACCGCATCCACGTGGTTCTCGAACGCGAGCCAGATGCACTGGCTGCAGCAGTTGACCACCGCGCTGACGCCGGGCGAACCGCCGTACATGATCCTGTACGCGGCGATGATCATCATCTTTGCGTTCTTCTACACCGCGATCGTGTTCAACTCGCAGGAAACCGCCGACAACCTGAAGCGTTCGGGCGCGCTGATCCCGGGCCTGCGTCCGGGCAAGGCGACGGCCGATTACATCGACGCCGTGCTGACCCGTTTGACGGGCGCGGGCGCGGTGTACCTGGCCGCGGTCTGCCTGATCCCGACGTTCATGCAAACCGAGTGGCACGTGCCGTTCTATTTCGGCGGCACCTCGCTGCTGATCGTGGTGGTGGTGGCGATGGATTTCCGCGCGCAGGTCTCGGCGCACCTGGTCTCGCACCAGTACGACAGCCTGTTGAAGAAGGCCAATTTGCGCCGCAAGTAGCCCGGCCGGCTTGTCTGGCGGGGACGGCAGGACCGGGCGGGGCTACTCCCCATTCGGATGAATTTCAAGCTATAATTGACAGTTTGCCGAATCGGCAACGCATTTGAGGTGGAGTAACCGCACATGGCACGTATCGCGGGCGTCAACCTGCCGGTCAACAAGCACGTTTGGATCGGCCTGCAGAGCATCTACGGCATTGGCCGCACCCGTTCGCGCAAGATCTGCGAATCGGCGGGCGTGGATCCGGCCACCCAGATCAAGTCGCTGTCGGAAGGCGAGGTCGAGAACCTGCGCCGCGAAGTGGCGAAGTTCAGCGTGGAAGGCGACCTGCGCCGCGAAGTCGGTATCAGCGTCAAGCGCCTGATGGACCTCGGCACCTACCGCGGCCTGCGCCATCGCCGCGGCCTGCCTGCGCGCGGCCAGCGCACCCGCACCAATGCGCGCACCCGCAAGGGCCCGCGCCGCGCCATCAAGAAATGAGCGCGCATCCCACATTGAACGAGATTCACTGACGGACACCCCATGGACAAACCAGCTGCCAAGCCGAAGAAGAAGACCAAGCGCGTCGTCACCGACGGCGTCGCCCACGTCCACGCTTCGTTCAACAACACCATCGTCACCATTACCGATCGCCAGGGCAACGCGTTGTCGTGGGCGACCTCGGGCGGCGCCGGTTTCCGCGGTTCGCGCAAGTCGACCCCGTTCGCCGCGCAGGTCGCGGCCGAGAAGGCCGGGCGCGTAGCGCTGGATTACGGCGTCAAGTCGCTGGAAGTCCGCATCAAGGGTCCGGGTCCGGGCCGCGAGTCGGCGGTGCGTTCCCTGAATGCGCTGGGCTACAAGGTCACCAACATCATCGACGTCACGCCGATCCCGCACAACGGCTGCCGTCCGCCCAAGAAGCGGAGGGTCTGAAGACATGGCACGCTACATTGGTCCCACCTGCAAGCTGGCCCGCCGCGAAGGCGCCGACCTGTCGCTGAAGAGTCCGGCGCGCGCGATCGATTCCAAGTGCAAGTTCGACAACAAGCCCGGCCAGCACGGCGCAGCCGCCAAGCGTTCGCGGCCGTCCGACTACGCCGTGCAGTTGCGCGAGAAGCAGAAGGTCAAGCGCATCTACGGCGTGCTCGAGCGCCAGTTCAGCAACTACTACAAGAAAGCCACCCAGCTGAAGGGCAACACCGGTGAAAACCTGTTGCGCCTGCTGGAAGCCCGCCTCGACAACGTCGTGTACCGCATGGGCTTCGCGGTGACCCGCGCGCAGGCGCGCCAGCTGGTCTCGCACAAGGCCGTGATGGTCAACGGCAAGAAGGTCAACGTGCCGTCGTACGTGATGCGTCCCGGTGACGAGATCAAGCTCACCGAGAGCGCGCAGAAGCAGCTGCGCGTGCAGGAAGCCATGAAGGTTTCCGAGAGCATGGACCTGCGTCCGGGTTGGATCGAGTTCGACGCGAAGAATGCGGCAGGCGTGTTCAAGGCCATGCCGGATCGCGGCGACCTGCCCAGCGACATCAACGAAGCGCTGATCGTCGAGTTGTATTCGAAGTAAGCGTCGCAGCCGGCGCGTTTCGGCCGTTCGCCGGAACGGCGATGAGCGATGCAAACCGGACGGCTTGAGCCGTCCGGCGAAGAACCATCGGAGCCCCAATCCTGTGCGGCTCCAACAGTGATATTCCGGAGTGTAGCCCATGGCAGTCTCTTCCACTCACGTCCTGCGTCCGCGCGGCCTCAAGGTCGAACCGGTTGGCCCCAATCACGCCCGCGTCGTCGTCGAGCCGCTGGAGCGCGGTTACGGCCACACGCTCGGCAACGCGCTGCGCCGCGTGCTGTTGTCCTCCATTGCCGGCGCGGCGATCGTCGAAGCCGAGATCGACGGCGTGCTGCACGAGTACACCACGCTGGAAGGCCTGCAGGAAGACGTGATCGAGGTTTTGTTGAACTTGAAGGGCGTCGCGATCCGCCTCAACGGCACCGACGAAGCCAACCTCAGCCTGTCCCGGAAGGGCAAGGGCGTGGTCACGGCCGGCGACATCACCACCGACCACACGGTGGAGATCGTCAACCCCGAGCACGTGATCTGCCACCTGACCAAGGACGTGGCTCTGAACATGCGCCTCAAGGCGCGCCGCGGCATCGGCTACCAGCCGGCCGTCAGCCGCACCAATCCCGACGAGGAAACCCGCGCGATCGGCCGCCTGCAGATCGACGCGTCGTTCTGCCCGGTGCGCCGCGTGGCGTATTCGGTCGACGCCGCGCGCGTCGAGCAGCGCACCAACCTCGACAAGCTGATCCTCGACGTCGAGACCAACGGCACCGTCGCGGTCGATGACGCCGTGCGCCAGGCCGCGGAAACGCTGCACGACCAGCTGTCCGTGTTCGGCGATTTCAAGAGTCGCGAAGCCACCGAGTCCGAGAAGGACAAGAGCGGCATCTCGCCGCTGCTGCTGCGCCCGATCGACGACCTGGAACTCACCGTGCGTTCGGCCAACTGCCTCAAGGCCGAGAGCATCTACTACATCGGCGACCTCGTGCAGAAGACCGAAGTCGAGCTGCTGAAGACGCCGAACCTCGGCAAGAAGTCGCTCACCGAAATCAAGGACGTGCTCGGCGCCAAGGGCCTTGCGCTCGGCACCAAGCTCGAGAACTGGCCGCCGGCGGGGATTTCGTCGGGCATGCAACTCGGCTGATCTGATTCACTTTAACCAATAGCGGGATTCCGCGGAAATCCGGACCTACGAGCCGGATTTTCATAACGATAAAGCAGAGAGAGTCACCACCATGCGCCACCTCAAATCCGGACGCAAACTCAACCGGACCAGTTCCCACCGCGAAGCCATGTTCAAGAACATGGCCGCGTCGCTGATCAAGCACGAACTGATCCGCACCACCGTGCCAAAGGCCAAGGACCTGCGCCGCGTCGCCGAGCCGCTGATTACGCTGGCGAAGGTCGACGGCGTCGCCAACCGCCGCCTCGCCTTCGCGCGCCTGCGCGACAAGCAGGCCGTCGGCAAGCTGTTCGTCGAACTTGGGCCCCGCTACCGCGAGCGCAAGGGCGGCTACCTGCGCATCATCAAGTGCGGTTTCCGCGACGGCGACAACGCGCCGATGGCCTACGTGGAACTGGTCGATCGTCCGCAGGCGCAACCGGCCGCCGAGGATTGATCCGCTGCACGCTTCGATGAAAAACCCGGCTCCGGCCGGGTTTTTTGTTGCAGTGCATGACAGGCCGCCGCGAAAACGCTACTGTTGGACGTCCATCCGTCTGCAATCCACCCATGAACCCCCTGCGCTGGTCCTTCCGCACCGCCTTCCTGCTCGGCTTCGTGATCTGCGTGGCCATGCTGGGTTATGCGCTCTACGCCGAACAGCAACTGCACCTGATGCCGTGCAACCTGTGCATCCTGCAGCGCGTGGCGTTCATCTGGATGGGCTTGTGGTTCCTGGTCGGCGGCTTGCATGCGCCGCGCGGCGGCGGGCGCTGGGCGTACGTCGTGCTGGTGTTGATCGGCGCCGCGTTCGGCATCGCGATGGCGGCGCGGCAACTGTGGTTGCAATCGCTGCCGGCCGATCAGGTTCCGGCGTGCGGCGCAGGCGTCGACATGCTGCTGGCGCAACTGAAAGGCCACTACATTCCGCTCAGCCAGTTCATCACCACGATGCTGCGCGGCTCCGGCGACTGCGCGCAGGTGACGTGGAAGTTCCTCGGCCTGTCGATGGCCGGCTGGACGCTGATCTGGTACGTCGTGCTGGGCATCTGGGCGCTGCTGCCGCGCCCACGCGCCGGCAGGCTGGCCCGCGCACCCGCGTTGCGCGCGATGAGGAATTGAGATGGCCATTTCGGATTCACCGTCGCGCGCGCCGCTGCGCCCCGTCCGCGAAGCGCGGCCGTGGAAGCCCGACAGTTGGCAATCGCATCCCGCGGAGCAGATGCCGCGCTACGACGATCCGGTCGAACTGGACGCTGCGCTCGCGCGGCTGGCCAAGTTGCCGCCGCTGGTCACGTCGTGGGAAATCCTGGCGCTGAAGCAACACCTGGCTGACGCGCAGGACGGCAAGCGTTTCCTGCTGCAGGGTGGCGATTGCGCCGAGACCTTCGCGGACTGCAACAACGAGGTGATCGCCAATCGCCTGAAGGTGTTGTTGCAGATGAGCCTGGTGCTGGTGCACGGCTTGCGCATGCCGGTGCTGCGCGTGGGCCGCTTCGCCGGCCAGTACGCCAAGCCGCGTTCGGCCGACACCGAGACCATCGACGGCGTGACGCTGCCGGCCTATCGCGGCGACCTGGTCAACGGCCCCGAATTCACGCCCGAAGCCCGTCGCGCCGATCCCGCCCGCATGCTGGAAGGCCACGCGCGTTCGGCGATGACCATGAACTTCGTGCGCGCGCTGATCGACGGTGGTTTCGCCGACCTGCACCACCCCGAATACTGGAACCTCGCCTGGGTCGATCATTCGCCGCTGGCCGCCGACTACCGGAAGATGGTGGACGGCATTTCCAACGCGGTGCGTTTCATGGAGACGCTTGCCGGCGAACCGATCGCGAGTTTTCAGCGCGCGGATTTCTACACCTCGCACGAGGCGCTGCTGCTGCCTTACGAACAGGCCATGACGCGGCAGGTGCCGCGCCAGTGGGGCTGGTTCAACCTTTCCGCGCATTTCCCGTGGATCGGCATGCGCACCGCCGCGCTCGACGGCGCGCACGTGGAGATGTGCCGCGGCATCCGCAATCCCGTCGCGGTCAAGGTGAGTCCGGCGATGCACGACGATCAGTTGAAGGCCTTGATCGACATCCTCAATCCCGACGACGAGCCTGGCCGCCTCACGCTGATCCATCGCATGGGCGCGGGCGGCATCGGCCAGCACCTGCCGCGCCTCATCAACGCGGTGAAGGCCACCGGCCGGCGCGTGTTGTGGGTGTGCGATCCGATGCACGGCAACACCGAGAAGCTCGGCACCGGCGTCAAGACGCGCCGTTTCGCGAACATCCGCAGCGAGCTGGAGCAAGCGTTCGACATCCACGCTGCGGAAAATTCGCGGCTCGGCGGCGTGCACCTGGAATTGACCGGCGAGGACGTCACCGAATGCCTCGGCGGCGCGCGCAACCTGTCGGAAGCCGATCTCGGCCGTGCCTACAAATCGTCGGTCGATCCGCGGCTCAATTACGAGCAGTCGCTGGAACTGGCGATGCTGATCGTGCGCAAGTCGGGCGCGGCGGCGACCGTGTAGGAGCCGCTTGCAGGACGATCGCGCGCAGGCGTGCTCCTACATGTTCCGAACGACGGCTGCCAATGCATGCCACGGCTCGACATTCCAGAACCGGCGCGCCTGTCCCGATGGTGATGGCAGCACGAACACGCGCGTCTGCGCGATTGCGATGGTTTGCTCGCCGTAATCGGGATTGCGCGAACCCAACGCGAGCCCCGCACGCGCGGCGTTCTTGCTGGTGAAGGCGACGATGCGCGGACGGTAGCGCACAAGCTTGCGCTGCAATGCCGCTGCGTCGAACGCCGTGCGCGGCAATTCGGCGTCCGATCCGAAATGATGCTTGGCCACGTCCGTGAGCCCGATGCTGAACTGCAGCACGTCGCGGAACTCGGCAGGTGCCAGCAGCTGCGGCGTCAGGCCAATCACGAACAGCGCGCGCCAGAAATGATTGCCCGGATGCGCGTAGTACGCGCCCTCGCGTGCGGAGCGCGTGCCGGGCGCGGTGCCGCAGAACACCACGCGCAAGCCGGGCGCCAGCACATCGGGCAGGATGAAAGCGTCGCGGTTGCTCATCGGCGCATTTTCGCAGATGCGTCGCGCCGGCAAGCGCCACGTGGCGCGTTGATCGCACGCTAGAATGCCCGGTCACCGTTTGCATCGGGCCGGTCCATGGCGCATCCCTTCATCGTCGACATCGATCCCATCGCCTTCCACGTGTTCTCGTTCGGCGTGCGCTGGTATGGCTTGATGTACCTCGGCGGCTTCATCGGCGGGCTGGCGCTGGGCAGCTATCGCCGCAACAAGGGCCGGCTGGCGGTGGATCGCGATTCGTTCCTCGACTTGGCGTTCTACGTGATGCTGGGCATCATCGTGGGCGGCCGCATCTGGTACATGCTGACCTACCAGCCCATCAACTGGATCTGGACCGACCCGACGCAGATCTTCCGCGTGTGGGATGGCGGCATGTCGTTCCACGGCGGCCTGCTGGGCGTGCTGGTGGCGAGCCTGTGGTGGTGGTGGCGTCATCGCGCGACGATCACGCACTACTTCGACGTGGTGGATTTCGTCGCGCCGCTGGTGCCGATCGGACTCGGACTCGGCCGCCTCGGCAACTTCATCAACGGCGAGCTGTGGGGCAAGCCCAGCCACCTGCCGTGGGCGATGATCTTTCCGCACGCGAGCGCCGAGGACCATGCGTATGTTTTCGGCGGCATGATCGAGGGCAGCAAGCTGCAGTTCCCGGCGCATCCGCTCTGGCAGGCGACCTACCAGCAGTTGGGCGGGCATCTGCCGCGCCAGCCGAGCGAGTTGTACGAGTTCCTGCTGGAAGGCGTGGTGATGTTCACGGTGCTGTGGCTGTTCTCGATCAAGCCGCGGCATCGCTACGCGGTGTCAGGGCTTTTTGCATTGATGTACGGCGTGTTCCGTTTCGCGGTCGAGTTCGTGCGCCTGCCCGACCCGCAACTCGGCTACCTGCTGCACACCGGCTGGCTGACGATGGGCCAGGTGCAATCGGTGCCGCTGGTCATCGTCGGCTTGCTGCTGCTGTGGATGTCGCGCCGCGCACCGGTGGTGCAACCGCAACCGGTCGAAGTCAAAGCCACTTCGCCCGCCTGAGCACCACGTAGAGGGTGATGCACACCACGATGGTGATGCCGATGATGATCGGGTAGGCGTACGGTTTGGCGAGTTCAGGCATGTCGTGGAAGTTCATGCCGTACCAGCTCGCCAGCAGCGTCGGCGCCGCCAGCAGCGCGGCCCAACCTGCGAGCCGCTTCACCACTTCGTTCTGGCGCACCGTGATCAGCGACAGGTTCACGTTCATCGCCGCGCCCAGCATCTCGCGCATCGAATTGATCGCGTCGCTGACGCGCGTGACGTGGTCCTGCACGTCGCGGAAATACGGACGCACCTCGTCGCGGATCACCTCGGGATGCAGGCGCACCAACTGGCCCAGGATGTCCTGCAACGGCGTGGCCGCGAGTTTCAATGTCAGCAGCTCGCGCTGCATGCCGTACAGGCGGCGGGTGACGTCGCGGTTGGCGGCGTCGCTGAAGACATCGTGTTCGAGATCCTGCAGTTCTTCCTTGAAGTCCTGCACGATCGGCAGGTAGTTGTCGACGATGTAATCGAGGATCGAATACAGCGCGTAGCTCGGCCCGAAGGCGAGGTGTTCCGGCGTCTGCTCGCAGGTGCGGCGCGCGGGGGCATAGCTGCGCGAGGCGCCGTGGCGCACCGACAACAGGTAGTGCTTGCCGAGGAAGATGTGGGTTTCGCCGAACGCGATGTTGCCCTCCGTCATCTGCGCGGTTTGCGCCACGATGAACAACGAGTCGCCATAGGATTCGATCTTGGGCCGCTGGTGCGCGGTGTGCGCGTCCTCCACCGCGAGTTCGTGCAGCCCGAATTCGCCCTGCAGTTTTTCGAGCAATGCCTCGTCCGGTTCGACCAGCCCCACCCAGACGAAGCCGTCCGGACGCTCGAGGAAATCGCTGATCTCGTCCAGCGTGATGTCACGGATTTTCCGGCCGTCCGCGCCATAGGCGGCGCAATTGGCGACCATCGATTTCGTGTCGGGCGTGTCCATGCGCCGATTATGCGCGAAGCGTGCGCGGCGCGCGCATCAGCCACAGTCCGCACAGCAGGCCGAGCCATGCGGGCAGCGCGAACAGGATCCACGGCAGGTTGGCTTGCGAAAACCACGGGGTGGGCTTGGAGGCGAGTGCGAACGCCGACGACAACGTCATCAACGCAGCAATCGCGATGCCGAGACGGGTGGTCGAGGCGCCCGGCCTGCGCACGCGCAGCAGCGCCGGAATCGCAAGCCACGCGAGCGGATTGAACAGCCACAGGTTCTCGTTGGCCCACGCGGCGCGGTGCGCCGTGCCGAACCACAACACCAGCATCAGCGCGCCTGCGATGCCCGCCAGCAGCGCGTACAGCGTGCCCGCGATCGCAAACCACCAGCGCTCGATGTCGTACTGGTCGCGCAGCCACGCCGCGGCGAAAAACGCGACGCCGAGGACCAGCCCCGCGATCAGCAGCGGCCAGCGCATGTCGGGGGCGCGCGCGGGCGGCGAGGGCAGGCGTTGCGGCGACAGCACGGTTTCCGATTGCACGAGCGGCGCGCCATCGGTGCCGCGCACGCCGCGCAATTCGTCCATCAGCCGTGCCGGAATGAATGCGCCGGTCCAGCGCGTCAGCGGCTGGTCGGCGTAAGGGCCGAGGCCAAGGTCGAGCAGATACATCAGCCACGGCTGGCCCGACATCAGGCGATCGGTTTCGCTGCGGTAGGTTTCGCCGTGCGCAGCGGGGCTGGTGAGCTGCGTCTCCAATGTGCCGCCCAACACGTTGTTCAATGCATCGCGCACGCGCGTGGTGCAATTGTCTGCGAAGTAGCGGTAGCGGTAGCGCGAGTGTTCGGGCTGCACGTTCCAGACCAGGTAATCGCGCAACGCCGCGCGCTGCGCAGGCGTGAGATTCAAATGCTGGTCGGTGATCGAGCGGCCTTCGCCGGAATATTCCTGGATGTCGTCCGCGGCCGGCCACGCGGCGGCGCGATAGATCATGATGCCGCGCGCGAAGTTGAGGTAGAAATCCTTCTGGTCGAAATCGAACAGGCCGTAGTTGAAGGCATACGCCTCGCCGCTCGCGGTGTCGGTAATCACCAGCGCGTCGTGGCCGAAGCGTTCCCAGTACACCGCGCCGGGACCGTAGGTGTAGAGGTCGACGCGCAGGTTGGCGCCGGGCGCGTCCACCACGCCGGCCCGGGCGAGTGGCGCCAGCAGCACGCACAGCAGGAAGACGAGGATCGTCGATGCGCGCGCAGGTTTCGGATGAGGTGAGTCGCGCATGGCGAAGCGTGCGGGTGGCGAGGACGCCACATGATAGATGCGCGCCGGGTGACGGCATCCCCCGCCGCTGCGCGGCGACCCCCTTCGTGCCGAAGGGGGTGTCAAAGACAAAGCCGCTTGTCTTCCCCCTTCCAAGGGAAGGGGACCGAGGGGGATGTGCTTTTTGCCGCTGGTGGCGGGTTATTCCGCGGCAGTTTTGCGGACGCGGAACTGCAGCACGCGCCGATCGTCAGCGCGGGTCACGTCGAACGCGTAATCGCCCATGCTCGCGGTTTCGCCGGGGTCGGGCAGGTGGCCGATCTCGGCGGTGACGAGGCCGCCGACGGTATCGTATTCCTCGTCGGAAAACGCGGTGCCGAACTCGGCGTTGAAGTCCTCGATCGGCGTGAGTGCATCGACCAGCCAGCTTCCGTCGGCCTGCGCGACGATCAGTTTCGGCGGCACGGCATCGTCGTGCTCGTCGTCGATCTCGCCGACGATTTCTTCCAGCACGTCCTCGATGGTGACGAGGCCCGCGACGCCGCCGTATTCGTCCACCACCACCGCCATGTGGTTGCGCGAGCGGCGGAACTCGGCGAGCAGCACGTTGAGGCGCATCGATTCCGGGATCATCACCGCGCGGCGCAGCAGCGCGCGCACATCCAGCGCGCCGTCGTGGCCGCGGCGCAGCAGGTCTTTGGCCAGCAGGATGCCGAGCACTTCGTCCTTGTCCTCGCCGTGCACCGGAAAGCGCGAGTGGCCGGATTCGATCACCGTTTCGAGGATCGTCGGCAGGTCGTCGTCGATGTCGATCGTGACCATCTGCGCGCGCGGCACCATCACGTCGCCGACCACCATTTCGGTGACGCGGATCGAGCCTTCGATCATCGCGAAGGTTTCGCTGGTGAGCAGCCCGTTGCCCTGCGCCTCGCGCAACTCCGCGAGCAGTTCCGCGGGGTTGCGGGGTTCGCCTGAAAGCATGTGGCCCAAACGATCCCACAGCGAGCGGTGGGCGGGGCCAGTGGTACTTGGGGGTTCTGCGGACATGGTTCTGGAACACGTCCCCGAAGGGGCGGACCTTCCATTTTAGCGGATATGCGGTTCGGGCGCAGAAGTGCGCATGGCGTCGGGTCAGTACGGATCGGCGATGCCGAGCTTGGCGAGGATTCGCGTCTCCAGCGTTTCCATCCGCACGGCATCGCGCTCGTTTTGGTGGTCGAACCCGAGCAGGTGCAGGACGCCGTGGACCGTCAGGTGCGCGTAATGATCGCGCGGCGCCTTGCGTTGTTCGCGGGCTTCGCGCGCCAACACCGGTGCGCAGATCACCAGGTCGCCCAGCAGCGGCGAAGCGACGCCGCGCGGCAGTTCGACCGGAAACGACAACACGTTGGTGGCGTAATCCTTGCCGCGATATCGCAGGTTCAGCGCGCGGCCTTCGCGCGCGCCGACGATGCGGATGGAAAGTTCGGCGGGTTTGCGGTGACGCGCGCCTTGCAAGGCGGCTTCCACCCAGCGCCGGAAACTCGTCGACGTCGGAACGCTCCTGCGTGGCGCGGCGTACGAGACGCCAACTTCAAGGCGCGGCATCGCCATTGCGTTCCTCGGCGGCTTCGTAGGCGCGCACGATCTTGGCGACCAGCGGATGCCGCACCACGTCGCGGGCGGTGAAGAAGGTGAAGCTGATGCCGTCGACGTCGCGCAGCACTTCGATCACGTTGCGCAGGCCCGAACGCGTGTTGCGCGGCAGGTCGACCTGGGTCACGTCGCCGGTCACCACGGTGGTCGTGCCGAAGCCGATGCGGGTCAGGAACATCTTCATCTGCTCGACGGTGCTGTTCTGTGCTTCGTCGAGGATCACGAACGAATCGTTGAGCGTGCGCCCGCGCATGTAGGCGAGCGGCGCGATCTCGATGACGCTGCGTTCGATCAGCCGCGCGACGCGGTCGAAGCCCAGCATTTCGTACAGCGCGTCGTACAGCGGGCGCAGGTACGGATCAACCTTCTGCGTGAGGTCGCCCGGCAGGAAGCCGAGCTTCTCGCCGGCCTCGACCGCGGGCCGCACCAGGATCAGCCGTTGCACGCGGCCGGTTTCCAATGCTTCCACGGCGCTCGCGACCGCAAGATACGTCTTGCCGGTGCCGGCCGGTCCTATCCCGAAGTTGATGTCGTGCGTCGCGATGGCGTGCAGATAGCGCACCTGATTCGGGCCGCGTCCGCGGATCGTGCCGCGCTTCACCTTGATCGCGACTTCCTGCGCGCCTTCGGACTGTTGCTCCGCGAGCGCATCGACGCCGGCTTCGGACAGGCGCAGGTTCAATACGCGCCCGTTCAAGGTTTCGTGTTCGGTGGCTTCGTAGAGGTTGCGCAGCACGCGCTCGCCAGATTTTACCGCGGGCTCCTCGCCGATCACGCGGAATACGTTGCCGCGGTTATTGATCTCGACGCCGAGCCGCAATTCGATCTGGCGCAAGTGTTCGTCGAACGGGCCGCACAGGTTGGCGAGCCGCTGTGTGTCGTCGGGTTCGAGGGTGAAGTCGTGCTGGATGATGCCTTCGGTCATTGAAGCAGGGATTGGCAGCGGGTAGTGGGGGCGCCATGGCGCAGCGATGGGCAAGCGTGCAGCGAGCCGCGCGCTTCCAACAGCGCGCCCCCGCTACCCATCCCCCACCCCCAGCCGAATCCAGTAAGCATGTCAGACGGCAGAGGCATGTTCGGCCTGCACTCGCCCGCGCAACGAATTCGTCAGCGCCGCGGCGATCACCACATCCACGAACTGCCCGACCAGCCGCGCATCGCCCGCGAAATTCACCTGGCGCATGTTCTCGGTCTTGCCGGTGAGTTCGTTCGGATTCTTCTTCGACGGGCCGGTGACGAGGATGCGCTGCGTGGTGCCGACCATCGCCTCACTGATCTTCGCGGCGTGCGCGTTGATCGCGTTCTGCAGGCGCGTCAGGCGTTCGTGTTTTACCGCGTCGGGCGTCGGATCGGGCAGGTTGGCGGCGGGCGTGCCGGGACGCTTGGAATAGATGAACGAGAACGACTGGTCGAAGCCGACGTCGTCGATCAACTGCATGGTCTTCTCGAAATCGGCGTCGGTTTCACCCGGAAAGCCCACGATGAAATCCGACGAGACGCAGATGTCCGGCCGCACCGCACGCAGCTTGCGGATCTTCGACTTGAATTCCAGCGCGGTGTAGCCGCGTTTCATCATCGCGAGCACGCGGTCGGAGCCCGACTGCACCGGCAGGTGCAGGAAGTTCGCGAGCTTGGGCACGTCGCGATACGCGGCGACCAGCGAGTCGGAAAACTCCAGCGGGTGCGAAGTCGTGAAACGAATTCGCCCGATGCCGTCGATCTCCGCGATCGCGCGAATCAGCAGCGCGAGGTCCGCCGTGCCGCCGTCGAACATCGGTCCGCGATAGGCATTGACGTTCTGGCCCAGCAGGTTCACTTCTTTCACGCCCTGTTCGGCGAGTGACGCCACTTCCGCCAGCACGTCATCGAACGGACGCGAAATTTCCTCGCCGCGCGTGTACGGCACCACGCAGAACGAGCAGTATTTCGAGCAGCCTTCCATGATCGACACGAACGCGCTCGGGCCCTCGGCGCGCGGCTCGGGCAGTCGGTCGAACTTCTCGATCTCGGGGAAGGAAATGTCGACCTGCGGCTTGCCGGTTGAGCGGCGCGCGTCGATCAGGTCAGGCAGGCGGTGCAGTGTTTGCGGACCGAACACCAGATCGACGTACGGCGCGCGCTCCACGATCGCTGCGCCTTCCTGCGAAGCCACGCAGCCGCCGACGCCGATCAGCACGTCGGGATTCGCCTGCTTGAATGCCTTCCAGCGGCCGAGCTGCGAGAACACCTTCTCCTGCGCCTTCTCGCGGATCGAGCAGGTGTTCACCAGGATCACCTCGGCCTGCGACACGTCGTCCGTGCGCACCATCCCGCGCTCGGCGCCAAGCACCTCCTCCATCTTGCGGGAGTCGTACTCGTTCATCTGGCAGCCGTGGGTCTGGATGAACAACTTCTTCGATCCAGGCTTGGCTGGGGCGGGGGTATCGGCCATCGTCAATGCGGAACGCGCTGAAACGCTCATTGTAGCTTCGCAAGCCGCCGCGGGCCGGTCCTCCGGCCCCGAAGTGTGAACGCCGCGGCTTGGCAAGCGCCGCCCGCAGGGGCACACTGCCGCCCCATGAATGCCGTTTCCCGCCCGGGGGCGCGCGGCGGCTGGCGCCGAGGGCCTCGCCTGACATCGAATTCGCGATGGCGGATGGCGATCGCGTGCGCGCTGTTTTTGGCAGCCGCATGGGCCGGTCCGGCGGCGGCCAGCGTGCTTTACCGCTGCACCGGCGCGGGCGGCGAGACGGCCTACGTCAGCAGCACCGCGGGCTATCGCAATTGCGTGAAGCTCGGCCAATGGCACACCGCTTCCGTGCATCGCGTCGAAGCCAGCCAGCACACCACGCACAAGAACAACCAGCCCAGCGGCACCACGCTGCCGGGCCAGCCACCGCGTTCCGTGACCGCCAACCCCGCGGTGTTGAAGATCACGCCGCTGGGTGATGACGATGCGGTACCCGCCACCGCGCCGGCGGCGAAGCAAACCTGGCAGCCGTTCCCGGTGGTGGCGCTGGATACGCTGGGCGCGTGGGTGCTGCCGCGCGTGCTCGGTGTCGACCTGGCGCCCGAACGCGCCACGCCGGCGCCCGCTTCGAGTACGCCCGCGCCATCGGCGACCGCGCCGATCCCGCTGAAGCTCGAAGCCGACAAGCCGACGCCGCCGAAAACCGGCGCGGTGTATCGCGTGGTGCAGAAGAACGGCACCGTGCTGTACACCAACGTCGCGTCGCTGGCGCAGGGCCACGACGCGAAGATGCTGTTCACCTACATCGTCGAATGCTACGCGTGCAACGTGCATTCGAAGATCGACTGGAACACCGTGCCGCTGCAGCTTGCGGCCTATGGCGACGATATCCAGTCGGCCGCCAGGCTGTCGGGCGTCAACGCCGCGCTGCTGCGCGCGATCATCCACGCCGAATCCGGGTTCAATCCGCGCGCGCTGTCGTACAAGGGTGCGCAGGGTTTGATGCAATTGATGCCGGGCACCGCGTTCGAGCTGGGCGTGGGCGACGCTTTCGACCCAGCGCAGAACATCAGCGGCGGCGCGCGCTACCTTGCCTTGCTGCTGCACGATTTCCACGGCGACGTGAAGCTGGCCGCGGCCGCGTACAACGCAGGCGCCGGCGCGGTGACGAAGTACGGCGGCGTGCCGCCGTATGCCGAGACGCAGGTGTACGTGAAACGCGTGGCGGTGTTGTACCAGCGCTATCTCGACGCGCTGGCAGCGCACGCCGTGCCCACGCTGGCGACGATCAAGGCTGGCAGTTAATTAAGTCCAACGCGTAGCACTGATACCTCACTTCGTCATTCCGGGGCCCGCGCCATTGGCGCGGGAACCCGGAATCGGTGTCTGCGGGGCGGCATGGTTCGCAAACCGATTCCGGATTCGGGCCTGCGGCCCGCTCCGGAATGACAGGCCACTTTCGAAACGTCACGCTAGTGCTTCAGTTCCGACGTCAGCATCGGTGCAATCGTCTCGACGATCTGCGACGCGAGCACGTGATTGGCGGCGACGAGATTGCCGGATTCCGGCACGCCTTCGCGACCCATGTAGTCGCAATAGCGCCCGCCGGCCTCGCGCACCAGCAGGCAGCCCGCGGCCATGTCCCAGATTTTCAGGCCCGTTTCGAAATAGCCGTCGAAACGTCCGACCGCGGTCCAGGCGAGATCCAGCGCGGCCGAACCGGTGCGCCGGAAATCCTCCGCGCGCTTCAGCAATTCGCGGGTCATGGCGAGCTGTGCGTCGAGGTGGCGGCGTTCGCGGTAGGGGAAACCCGTGCACAGCATCGCGCCGTCCAGCGACTCGCGCTTGCCGATGCGGACGCGCCGATCGTTGAGGAACGCGCCGTCGCCCTTGCTGGCGGTGAAGATCTCGTTGCGCACGGGGTCGAGGATCACCGCGTGCACCGGCTCGTTGCGATCCAGCAGCGCCAGCGACACCCCGAAATGCGGGATGCCGCGCAAATAGTTGTGCGTGCCGTCCAGTGGATCGACCGCCCACGTGAATCGCGCGCCGGCCTTGCCGGAGGCGCCGGACTCCTCGCCGAGGATCGCGTGGTCCGGATACGCGCGCTTCAGTTCGCGCACGATTTCGCGTTCGGCCTGGCGATCGACCTCGGAAACGAAATCGAAATGATGCTTCTCGATCACGGCCAGGCTGTCGAGTCGGTTCATGTAGCGCAGGATCACGCTGCCCGCGGCGCGCGCGGCACGGATCGCAACGGTGACGATGGGTCGGGCCATGGCGAAGGAATATCCGGTATTTGAAAAAGAACGCGCCGCACGGGGCGGCGCCGCGTCATTTTAGCAGGGGCAGCCAGAACGCGCCGCGCGTTTGTCTCCCTCTCCACCAATCGGTTCATCGATTGGGGGAGAGGCGGCCGCAGGCCGAGCGCGCAGCGCTGGGTGAGGGGTCAACGCCGCGACCGCAAAACCACGCTGATAATCTTGCGGGATGAACCAATCCACAGCCTCCATCCCGCCTGCACCGCAAACGATCCGCTTCGTGATGGCGCGCACCTCGCATCCCGGCAACATCGGTTCGGCCGCCCGCGCGATCCGCACCATGGGCTTCTGGCGTTTGGTGCTGGTGGCGCCGCAGCGCTATCCCGATCCGCAGGTCACCGCGATGGCGGCCGGCGCGGACGACGTGCTGGCCAACCTGGCCGTGGCCGGCAGCGTGCCGGAAGCGGTGGCCGACTGCACCCGCGTATACGGCCTGTCCGCGCGCCGGCGCGGCGTCAACCTGCCGGAACTCGATCCGCGCACCGCGGTGGGCGAAATCGCGCCGCTGCTGCGGCAGGGCAACGAGGTCGCGCTGCTGTTCGGCAACGAACGCTCCGGCCTCGACAACGAAGAACTGTCGGTGTGCCACGCGATGATCCGCATCCCCAGCGTCGAGGAATTCTCCTCGCTCAATCTTGCGCAGGCCGTGCAACTGATGGCGTGGGAACTGCGGATGGCGACGATGGACGGCGCCGCCGAATCGCCGCCGGACCACGATGCACCGCCCGCCACCGCCGACCAGATGGAGCGCTTCTTCGAGCACCTGTTCGCAACCCTGCACGCGATCGATTTCCACAAGGGCCGCTCGGCGAAAACCATCGAGCAGCGCCTGCGCCGCCTGTTTCATCGCGCGATGCCGGACTCGCGCGAACTGCGCATCCTGCATGGCGTGCTCGCGGACGCGGAGCGAATGGCGAGCTTGGCGAAAGGGCGCGGCGCGTGAAGCTGGCGTATAATCCGGACTGAATTCGGACCGGAATATTCGCCATGGCCAGCGAAGCAATCATCAGCCTCACGGAGTTCAAGAACGATGCTGCAGGCTGGGTCAAGCGCCTGCAGAAACAACCGCCCGTGGTGCTGACACAGAACGGACGCGGGGTCGCGGTCGTGCAGAGCTACGAGGAATACGAGCGCTCGCGCTTCGAATCCGCGCTGGTGATGCGCCTGAACCAGGCACTGGCGGACGACCGCGCCGGCCGCACAGTACCTCACGCCAAGGTCAAGCAGCAGCTTCGGTCCGCGCTGAAGAAGCGCATCGCCGAGCGTGGCTGACTGGGCGGTCTACTGGTCGCCAGAGGCCCGCAGGGACCTGGAGGGTATCGTCGAGTTCATTGCCGGCCGCGGCGAAGTCGAAAACGCGCTCGCCGTTTTCGAGCGGATCGCCGCATCCGTGGATTCGCTTGCAACCATGCCGGAACGCGGGCGCGCCGTGCCGGAAGTGCACCTTGCAATCGAGCCGCCTCTCCTGGAGTTGATCGAAGCGCCCTGGCGCATCATGTACGCGTGCGAGCGCAAGCGGGTGATCATTACCGCAATCATCGACAGTCGGCGCAACGTGAGTGCCGTTCTGGAAAGTCGCTTTGGGCTAAAACTTCCGGATACGCGATGAATAAGAACCCCGTAGATCAACCATCGCTATCCTCATCCGATTCGTCACTTGTGGTCGTCGGCGTGATCAGCACCTTGTCGATCCGCGCCCCATCGAGGTCGACGACCTCGAATTTCAACCCGTGCCAGACGGCGCTTTCGCCCTCGACCGGAATGTGCCCCAGCATTTCGATGAGCATGCCGGCGAGGGTGTAGTAGTCGCCTTCCTGTTCGTTGGGCAGTTCGTCGAGTTTCAGCAGTTCGCGCAGGTCGTCGGTGGCGAGTGAACCCGACACCAGCCAGCTTCCGTCGTCGCGGCGAACCGCTGCGGCATTACCGGGGGCGCTGCCGGTGCCGTTGCCCGCAGGATGGCCGACCACGGCGGTGAGCACGTCATTCAAGGTGACCAGGCCTTCGATGTCGCCGTATTCGTCCACCACCAGCGCGAACGGCGTCTTGGCGTCGCGGAATTCGTCCAGCAGGTCCAGCGCGCGCGTGGTGGCTGGCACGAACAGCGGCTTGGTCAGCTTGCGGAACAGGTCGAGGCGCGGCTGCGTGGCGGCAACATCCGGATCCTGCGCCAGCGATTGCAGCAGGCGTTTCACTTCCAGCACGCCCAGCACTTCTTCCTCGCCTTCGCGATAAACCGGATAGCGCGAGTACGGCGTGGCGCGCAGCACCGCAAGGTTTTCGGCGAGCGGCGCGGCCGCGTCCAGCCACGCGATGCGCGGGCGCGGCGTCATCACGCTGTCCACCGTGCGATCACCCAGGCGCAGCACGCGGTTGACCATGTTGCGTTCGTCGAGATCCAGCACGCCCTGTTCGGCGCCTTCGGCGACCAGCAGGCGGATTTCCTCTTCGCTCACCTTTTCGCGGCTGACGCGGTGCAGCCGCAGCACGCGCAACACCGCGCTGGTGATGATGTCGAGAAACCACACGAACGGCGCCATCAGCCACGACATCACCTGCATGGGAAACGCCACGATCTGCGCGATGCGTTCGGGCGCGACCAGTGCGGCGCGCTTGGGCACCAGTTCGCCGACAGTGATGTTGATGGTGGTCACCAATATGAAGCCGAGCACCAACCCGATCAGCAGCGATGCGTGCTCGGCGACCGGGGCGCCGAGGCGCGTGAGCCAGCCGCGGATGGTGTCGCTGATCGAGGTGCCGGTGGCGGCGCCGGTGATCAGGGTGATGATGGTGATGCCCACCTGCACGGTGGACAGGAAACGGTCCGGCCGCTGCGCCAGCCGCAGCGCGACTTGCGCGCGCGTGCTGGTACGGGCCATGTAGCGCAGCCGGCTCTTGCGCGCCGCGATCAGCGCGATCTCGGCCAGCGCGAAGAATGCGTTGCCCAGCGCCAGCAGCAGGACCAGGCCGAGGTCGGTCAGCATCGGGGCCGCATGGGAGGTTCCATGCCCGAAGTGTAGCAAGCGCGAATGCTTCGGGCCGGCCGCGCGCTCGTGTAACCTATGTGCGGTCGGTACCGGATGGATCGCCATGTTTTCGCCGCGGAGCATGGTACGTGGCAAAGGGGACCGTATTTGACCGACGCGGTACCCGGGTACCATTTGCATCATTTCGCGCACGGGTGGATGCCAATGTTTTCGCTGCAGACCATGTTCGGCAAAGGGGACCGTTTCTACACCCTGCTGGAATCCAGCGCCGGCGCGGCCCGTGACGGGGCCAGGGCGCTGCAGGCCTTGCTGGAAGCGCACGGCGAACCGATGCTGCTGGACGGTTTCCGCGCCGCGCGCCGGCGCGAGAAGGAACTGGCGGCGCAGATCAGCGAGGCGCTGGTCAACACCTTCGTCACCGCGCTGGACCGCGAGGACATCGAGGCGATGTCGTCCGCGCTGTACCGCATTCCCAAGACCATCGAGAAGTTCGCGGAACGCTACGTGATCGTGGCCAGGCGCGTCGAGGGCATCGATTTCGCCTCGCGCGCCGGCCTGCTGATGGCCGCGACCGAAGGCGTCGCGGAAATGGTGAGCGAGCTGCGCAACGGCATGAACATCGGCCGCATGCGCAAGCTGCAGGACCGCCTGCAGGCCACCGAATCGGAAGCCGACCGCCTGCTGCTGGAGCCGTACCGCACGCTTTACCTCAGCAACGACGACCCGATCCGCATCATGCTGGCGAAGGATTTGTTCGAGCTGCTGGAAAAGGCCATCGATCGTTGCCGTGACGTCGGCAACGTCATCTACTCGATCGTGTTGAAGAATTCATGAGGCGGGGACCGGGGACCGGGGAAAGGCGACCGGCTCCATCGTGCGAGCCTTCTGCTTTTCTTCCCCCTTCCGCAGGAAGGGGGAGTGAGGGGGATGGCTTTTTGCGCACCGAAGTCCTGCGCGTCCGGCGAAGCGCATCCCCCCGCCGCTGCGCGGCGACCCCCTTCCAAAGGAAGGGGGTGGTGTGCACAAAATGCGACCAGCCCCCGGTCCCCGGTCCTTGGTTTGCGGTCTCCCAATGAGCCTCGGCCTCCTCACCGCCGTCATCGTGATCGCGTTGGTGTTCAACTACATCAACGGGTTCCACGACACCGCCAATTCCATCGCGACCGTGGTCGCGACCAAGGTGATGTCGCCGGGGCAGGCGGTGCTGCTGGCGGCGTTCACCAATCTCTTCGGCGCGCTGATCGGGACAGCCGTCGCCACCACGATCGCGACGGGCTTGATCGACGCGGGCGTGTTGCAGGTTGGCGCGGAGGTGCTGATCTGCGCACTGCTGGGCGCGACGATCTGGAATCTGATCACCTGGTGGCTGGGCTTGCCTTCATCGTCGTCGCACGCGCTGATCGGCGGCCTGTGCGGCGCCGCGTTCGCGGCGTCGGACGGCAACTTCCACGCGATCATCTGGGCCACCGATCCGAACCACTGGTGGCGCGGCGGCGGGCTGATCCCGAAAGTGCTGGTGCCGATGGTGGCCTCGCCCGTCGCGGGTTTCGTGCTGGGCATCCTGGTGATGGGAGCGTTGTTCGCGCTGTTCGCATGGTTCGCGAATCGCAGGGGCTGGCTGCGCCGGTTCGGGCGCACGCCGTTCGTCAACATGTTCTTCGGCAAGGCGCAGCTGGTGTCGGCGGCGGCGATGGGCGTGTCACACGGCATGAACGACGCGCAGAAGACCATGGGCATCATTGCGCTGGCACTGGCCAGCGCCACCGCCGCGCACAACTTCGACCACGTGCCGGCGTGGCTGCAATTCCTGCGCGTGAGCGACCACGGCGGCCACTTCCCGATCCCGGTGTGGGTGAAGGTGCTGTGCGCGCTGGTGATGGCGGCCGGCACCGCGGGCGGCGGCTGGCGCATCATCAAGACGCTCGGCCACAAGATGGTGAAGTTGCACCCGATCAACGGCTTCGCCGCGGAAACCAGTTCCGCGTTCGTGATCATCGTGTCGTCGATCTTCGGCCTGCCGGTTTCGACCACCCACGTGGTCTCGTCCGCGATCATGGGTGTCGGCGCCTCGAAGCGCATCAACGCGGTGCGCTGGACAGTGGTCGAGCGCATGGTCTGGTCGTGGATCCTCACGCTGCCGATCAGCGCGTTCATGGCGTGGGTGCTGGTGGAGCTGTCGCGGCCGCTGTGGGCCTGAGCCGGGAGCGGTAGACTCGCTCCGTGACAAACGCGCGCGTCAATCGAACAGCCCCCGACAACGACAAGCTGGTCGTCGCGATTTCATCGCGCGCGCTGTTCGACCTGACCGAATCGCACGCGCTGTTCGAGCGCGAAGGGTTGGAGGCGTACCGCGCCTACCAGATCGCGCACGAGAACGACGTGCTGCAGCCGGGCGTCGCGTTTCCGGTCGTCAAGAAATTGCTGGCGCTGAACCGTCCCGCGCCGGACACGCCCTACGTGGAAGTGGTGCTGCTGTCGCGCAATTCCGGCGACACCGGGCTGCGCATCTTCAATTCGATCCAGCACCACGGGTTGGCGATCACGCGCGCGGCGTTCACGTCCGGCGAGGCGACCAGCGAATACATCGCGCCGTTCGGCGTGGATTTGTTTCTTTCCGCGAATGCGGAGAACGTCGCGCGCGCGCTGAATTCGGGCGTGGCGGCGGCGACGATCCTGCCTTCGCAGGTGGGCACGACGCATCCCGGCCAGTTGCGGATCGCGTTCGATGGCGATGCGGTGATCTTCGGCGACGAATCCGAACGCCTGTCGCAGGAGCAGGGGCTCGACGCATTCCATCGCAACGAAACCGAGCGCTGGAACGAACCGCTCTCGGGCGGTCCGTTCCGCAACTTCCTCGCCGCGCTGCATCGCCTGCAGGCTGCATTCCCGCCCGAAGATTCGCCGATCCGCACCGCGCTGGTCACCGCGCGTTCGGCGCCTGCGCACAAGCGCGTGATCCTGACCCTGCGCCAGTGGGGCGTGCGCATCGACGAGGCGCTGTTCCTCGGCGGGCGCGACAAGGGGCCGTTCCTGGAAGCGTTCGGCGCGGATCTTTTCTTCGACGACTCGCCGATCAATGTGGAATCCGCGCGGCAGCATGTGGCAACGGGCCACGTGCCGCATGGGGTGTCGAATTACCGGAAATAGGGACGCTCGAAGCGGCTTGGAAGAGCCGTCCCCCTCGATCCCCCTTCCTTCGGAAGGGGGAAAAAATTCACCCCCTTCCGCAGGAAGGGGGTCGCCGTGCTTGCGTGCAAGCGCGGCGGGGGGATGCCCTAAGCCGCCACGTGCAGCGGCACCGGTTCGCGCCGGCCGCGGCGATGGTCGTCGGCGAACTCGTCCTGGCGCGCGAGTTGCGCGAACAAGCCGTTGCGCAGGATCAGTTCCTGGTAGCGGCCCTGCTCGACGATGCGCCCGTGATCCAGCACCAGGATGATGTCGGCATTGCGCACGGTGGATAGGCGGTGCGCGATCACGAACGTCGTGCGGTTGCGGCACGCCGCATCCATCGCGCGCTTGATGCGTGCTTCGGTGGCGTTGTCCAGCGCGCTGGTGGCCTCGTCGAGGATCAGGATCGGCGCGTCCTTCAGCATCGCCCGCGCGATCGCGAGCCGCTGGCGTTCGCCGCCCGACAGCGAACGCCCTCGTTCGCTCACCGCCGTGGCGTAGCCGTCCGGCTTGTCCGCGATGAAGGCGTGCGCCTGCGCTGCGCGCGCGGCGGTTTCCAGCGCGCGGTCGTCGGCATCGGGATCACCGATGCGCAGGTTCTCCTCGATGCTGCGGCTGAGCAGGCCCGGTTCCTGGAACACCACCGCGACGTTGCGGCGCAGCGATTCCAGCGAGGCGTTGCGGATGTCCACGCCATCCACGGTGATGCGTCCGCTCGACGGATCGGCTGCGCGATAGAGCAGGCTGAGCGCGGTGGTCTTGCCCGCGCCGGTGGGCCCGACCACGGCCACCTTGCTGCCCGCGGGGATGCGGAAACTCAGGTCGCGCAGCGCCTGCCTTCCCGTTTCGTAGGAGAAGTCCACGTTCTCGAACGCCACCTCGCCGCGCACGCGCGGCAGCGCGACCGCGTCGGGCGCTTCGGTGACGGCGGCCGGCGTGTCTAGCACTTCGAAGAAATCGCGCAGCGAATTCGACTGGAAGAACAGGTTGGAGATGAAGGTCGCGAACTGTTCCAGCCGGCCGATCAGCATCAGCGCGAAACCGACGAAGCTGACGATGCCGCCGATGCTGATCTCGCCACGCGCGTGCAGCATCGCGCCCAGCGCGAAGATCGCCACGACGGTCAAAGTGCTTGCGGCGCGCGAGAACACCGACAGCGTCGCCCAGCCGTTCAGCACCGGATATTGCGCGGACAGCGCTTCCGCGATCAGTTGCTTCAGGCCGCTCACTTCCTCGCGGGTGCGCGTGAAGCTCTGCACCACGGTCACGTTGCCCAGTACGTCGCCGACGCGCGTGGAAATGCGATGGTGGTAGTCCTGCACGCGGTCCTGTGCGCGGCGGGTGCGCCGTATCGCGATGGCGTTGAAGACCACGAAGCAGGTCAGCAGCGCGATCATCAGCAGCGCGAGCTGCCAGTTGATGGCGATGGCGACCGGGATCATCACCACGATTGCCAGCAGCGTGGTCAGGTGTTCGCGGAAAAAGCCCAGCCACAACGCCGACAGGTTGTCGGTGCCGATGTGCATGATCCGCAGCAGCTTGCCGGTGTGCTGGTTGCCGTGGAACGACAGCGGCAGCCCGATCACGTGCTCGAAGTAGGCGCGCACGGCGCCGAGGCGGCGGCGGTGCGACATGCGGTCCGCGTGCAGCGACACCAGCGCGCCGACCACCACGCCCACGAAGCCGACCAGCGCCCATGCGCCGATGAACATTGCCGCGTGTCCACGCGGCTTGCTCAGCGCATCGATCACGCGGCCGAACAGCATGGGTTCGAGGAAGAACACGCCAGCCGAGGCCAGGTTGGCCACGGTGAGCGCGGCCGCAAGCACACGTTCGGGCGCGAGCAGCCCGAGCACGCGCAAATAGATGCGCAGGATGGACATGGATTGTGCCGTGGATGTGGAGCTGGGGTGCAAGTTCAACACTTCCAGGCTTTCGACGCGCTGAATAAAACCGCGCCGGATTCAGTCGCCGTTGCGACTACGGGCCTTCGGGCGGGTCGCCGTGCCGCGGCGCGGAGGCGTTGATAACGCTACAATAACGCGCTTCATCTTTCGATCCGGGAATCCCCGATGGCGACCCGCCTCAACCCCCTCGACCTGTACGACGTCCGCGCGCTGCTTTCCGAGGAGGAACGCATGGTGCAGGACTCGGTGGCGCGCTTCGTCGACGACAAGGTGCTGCCGATCATCGGCGACTGCTTCGACCAGGCGCGCTTCCCGTCCGAGCTGATCCCGGAGATCGCATCCTTGGGCCTGCTGGGCGCGACGATCCCCGAGGAATACGGCGGCGCCGGCATGAACCAGGTCAGCTACGGCCTGATCTGCCAGGAAATGGAGCGCGGCGATTCCGGCCTGCGCAGTTTCGCGTCGGTCCAGTCATCCTTGGTGATGTATCCGATCTTCGCGTTCGGTAGCGAGGAGCAGAAACGCGAATACCTGCCGAAGATGGCGGCCGGCGAAATCATAGGCTGCTTCGGCCTGACCGAACCGCACGGCGGTTCCGATCCGGCCAACATGAAAACCGTCGCCAAGCAGGACGGCGGCGATTGGGTGATCAACGGCGCCAAGATGTGGATCACCAATGGCAACCTTGCGCAGGTCGCGCTGGTGTGGGCGAAAACCGACGACGGCATCCGCGGCTTTCTGGTGCCGACGAACACGAAGGGTTTCGCGGCGCAGGAAGTGCACAAGAAGATGAGCCTGCGCGCATCGGTGACGTCGGCATTGTTCCTCGATGACGTGCGCGTGCCGGCCAGCGCGATGCTGCCGAACGTGAAGGGTCTGCGTGGCCCGCTGAGCTGCCTCGATTCCGCGCGCTTCGGCATCAGCTGGGGTCCGATCGGCGCGGCGCAGGCGTGCCTGAAAGAAGTGCTGGATTACACGCAGGAGCGCGTGCTGTTCAATCGCCCACTTGCCGCCAATCAGGCGATCCAGTTGCGATTGGCCGATATCGCGCGGCGCATCACTACCGCGCAGTTGCTGGCGCTGCAGCTGGGGCGCCTGAAGGACGCCGGTCAGTTGCACCCGAGCCAGATTTCGCTGGCCAAGTGGAACAACGTGCGGATGGCGCTGGACATCGCGCGCGAATGCCGCGACATCCTGGGCGGCGCTGGCATCACCACCGAACACGTCGCGATCCGCCACGCGTTGAACCTGGAATCGGTGGTGACGTACGAAGGTACGCAGACGGTGCATCAGTTGGTGATTGGGCGGGAACTGACGGGCATCAACGCTTTTTAGTAGGTTGGGGTGAGCCCGCTTCATAGGGCGAACCCCAACAGCGGTATTGGTGAGGTTCCATCGACCGAATCGGTTCATCGCCATTGCACTCGTTGGGGTTCGCATGGAGCCGCTCACCCCAACCTACTTCGTGCGTATCGAATGATCGGAAGTGCTGGAGAATGACATGAAACTTCTCAACAAATGGATCGGCGGTTTCGCAATTGCCGCCGCGATCTTTGCATCGGGCAGCGCGATGGCCGCGGTCAATGCCAGCGAAATGCACATCGCGTTGACGTCGCTGCGGTTGGCGCTGGCCAAGATCGGTGTCGCCAATGCGATCCTGTCGAACCCGGCGCCGCCGTCGAACAACGGCGAGGCCCACCTTGCCGCGCCCAACCAGCTCGCCAGCCAGGAAATCAGTTCCATCCTGGTCAGCGCAGGCGGCGTGATCAATGTCTATCTCACGCCCGCGGTGGGCGTCACCGATGGCATCGTGCAGCTGGTGCCGAAGGTCGTGACCGACAAGCAGGGCAAGAAAGGCGTCCAGTACACCTGCTACAGCCCCAACATTCCCGACATCGCCAAGGCGGCGCCGGAATGCAGCTATCGTCCGGCGAAGTGATCCGGGCGTGCCTGATGCGATGCCATTGCGCGAACCCGTGCTGGAAACGGCGCGGCTGATCCTGCGCCCGACCCGGCCGGAAGATTTCGAGGGCTGGGCGAGGCTGATGGGCAGCGAGAAAAATTCGCGCCACATCGGCGGCCCGCAGCCACGCGCCACGGCGTGGCGCGGTTTTCTATCGATGGCGGGCGCGTGGGCGATGCAGGGTTTCGCGATGTTCTCGGTGATCGAGAAACACAGCGGCCGCTGGATCGGGCGCCTTGGTCCCTGGCAGCCCGAGGACTGGCCCGGAACCGAGGTTGGCTGGGGCATCCTGCGCGACGCGTGGGGCAAGGGTTACGCAACCGAAGGCGCGATCGCGGCGATCGATTGGGCGTTCGACGCGCTGGGCTGGACCGAGGTGATCCACACCATCGCGCCCGACAACACCGCTTCGCAGGCCGTGGCGCGCAAGCTGGGTTCCATGCTGCGCGGTCCCGGCCGCCTGCCGCCGCCCTTCGAACAGGCCACCGTCGAAATCTGGGGCCAGACGCGCGAGCAATGGTTCGCGCGCCGCTCATCCTTGAACGCCACTACATGAATGCCATCAAGACCCCCATCCCGGCGCGCCACAAGGGCTTCAACCGCGCCGAAATCGTCGACCAGAACTTCAGCGAGTTTGTGCGCGAGTGGCAGGGCGATAGTCACCCCCTTCGGGACGAAGGGCGGAGCGAAAGCGAACGCGCGCGCAGCGTGAGCGCCGAAGGCGCGGGGGGATGTCTCGCGGCGACGCCACTGGACGATGCGCCGGTTCTCCCGGGCAGCGCCTGCACGGCGCGTGACTTCCGCGAACTGTTCGAATCGCAACTGATTTCTCGACACCTCGACCTGATGGCGCGCGTGCTGCGTGTGCAGAACAAGGTGTTCTACACGATCGGCTCGTCGGGCCACGAAGGCAACGCGATGGTCGCGCGGCTGACGCGTCACACCGATCCCGCGTTCCTGCATTATCGCTCGGGCGCGTTCATGGCCGAGCGCTTCCGCAAGTTGCCCGGCATGGACCCGGTGATGGATTCCGCGCTGTCTTTCGCGGCCAGCAGCGAGGATCCTGCGTCGGGCGGGCGCCACAAGGTGTGGGGTTCGAAACCGCTGTGGGTGTTGCCGCAGACTTCCACGATTGCATCGCATCTGCCGAAGGCGCTCGGCACCGCGGTCGCGATCGAGCAGGCGCAGCGCATCGGCCACGCGTTGCCGGTGCCGAACGATTCGATCGTGATCTGTTCGTTCGGCGATGCGTCGAGCAACCACGCGACCGCGCAGACCGCGTTCAACGCGGCCGGCTGGACCGCGTACCAACGCCTGCCAGCGCCGGTGCTGTTCGTGTGCGAGGACAACGGCATCGGCATCTCGGTGAAGACCCCGTCGGGCTGGATCGCCAACAACTTCGCCGATCGCAAGGACCTCGATTACTTCTTCGCCGACGGGCTCGATCTCGCGGAAGGCTACGCGCAAGTCGCACGCGCGGTCGAGCATTGTCGCACGACGCGCCGTCCGACCTTCCTGCATTTGCGCACCACTCGCTTGACCGGGCATGCCGGCACCGATTTCGAAATCGAATGGCGCAGCTTCGAGGAATTGATGGCGCTGGAAGCCACCGATCCGCTGTTGCGCTCGGCCGCGATTGCGCTGGAATCCGGCCTGTACACGAAGGATTCCCTGCTCGATGTTTACGAAGCGATCCGCAAGCGCTGCTTCGCTGCCGCGGAAGAAGCCGATCGCCGTCCCAAGCTTACTTCGCTCGATGACGTGTTGAAGCCACTGGCGCCGTACACGCCGAAAGCCGTACGCACCGAAGCGGAACGCGCCGATTACGCGGACAAGCGCGTTGCGGTATTCGGCGGTGCCGACAAGCTTCCGGAAAAACAGCCCGCGCGTCACCTCGCGTTGCAGATCAACGCGGCGCTGCACGACCTGCTCGCGAAGTATCCCGAGTCGCTGCTGTTCGGCGAGGACGTCGCGCAGAAGGGCGGCGTGTATACGGTCACCAAGGGTTTGTACAAGGCGTTCAAGGGCGCGCGCGTGTTCAACACGCTGCTGGACGAGACGATGATCCTGGGCCTCGCGCAGGGCTACGCCAACATGGGCATGCTGCCGATCCCGGAAATCCAGTACCTCGCGTATTTCCACAACGCCTGCGACCAGATCCGCGGCGAGGCGGCCTCGCTGCAATTCTTCTCCAACGACCAGTACCGTAATCCTCTGCTGGTGCGGATCGCCTCGCTGGGTTACCAGAAGGGATTCGGCGGGCACTTCCACAACGACAATTCGATCGCCGCATTGCGCGACATTCCGGGTCTCGTGGTCGGATGCCCTTCGCGCGGCGACGATGCCGCGACGATGCTGCGCACGCTGGCGGCGCTCGCCAAGGTCGATGGCCGCGTCTGCGCGTTCCTGGAACCGATCGCGTTGTACATGACCAAGGATTTGTACGAACACGGCGACGGCCAGTGGCAGTTCGAGTACCCCGCGCCGGGCGAGGCGATGCCGCTGGGCGAAGGCCGCATCTATAACGAGAAAGCCAAGGATCTGGTGATCTTCACCTTCGGCAACGGCGTGCCGATGGCGCTGCGCGCCGCGCGCGAAATCGAGAAGAAGCACGAATGGAAAGTGCGCGTGGTCGACCTGCGCTGGCTGGTGCCGCTCAACGACAAGTTCATCGTCGAACAGGCAAAGACTGCCAAACGCATCATCGTGCTGGACGAAGGCCGCAAGAGCGCAGGGTTAAGCGAGGGCATCATCACCGCCATCGTGGAAGGGGGGCTCGGTGCCACGCCGCTGCACCGCGTGGTCGGCGCCGACACCTATACACCGCTCGCGAGCGCCGCGCTGCTGGTGCTGCCGGGTGACGCCGACATCGTGGCGGCTGCCGATCAATTTTCCTGAGCGATGGGAGATGGCATGAACGTGCTGATGAAGTTTTCTGTTGTTGCACTTCTGGTATTCGCTGGCGCGGCGTGTTCGAACGGCAACAACGAGACTTCCGCACCAGCGGCGCCGGCGGCATCGAGCGAGACGCCGCCCGCGGCTTCGGCCATTCCGATGCAGGCGCCGTCCGCAAGTTCGTCATCGGCGACGCCGGCGCCGCCAGCGCCCGCCAACGGCCCCTCGCTGGCGGTGATCCTGCAGCGGCCCAGTTTCGCCAAGGCCTTTGCCGACATGGAAGGCGCGTCCGCGTTGCCGGCGTGGGCCAAGGGCGGCGATGCGTCCGCGCCTTCCGCGCGGGTACAGGTGGAAGGCAAGACGATGTGGTTGTCGCACGTCTGCGAGTCCGCCGATTGCCAGAGTGGCCAGTTGTTCCTGTTGACCGATCCCGCGCAGCACGCGATGCAGGGCTTGCTGGTGGAGTCGTCCGGCGGCGCCGGCGATTCCGTGCGCAAGTTCACCTGGCTCGGCAAGCCGGACGCCGCGACGCAGGCGTTCCTGAAGCAACAGGCGGCCCGGGACTGACACGCCGGTTCGACGAGACTTCCCTGCAGTGAATCGCATGAATCTGGATACCGCAAGAACCGATGCGGCCGGCGCGGGTTCGCCCGCCGCCTCGCAAGCCGAGCCGACCGCGTTGCGGCCGCCGAAGCCGACGCGCTTCGGCGTGATCGGCGCGGTCAGCTTCGTGCACATGTTGAACGACATGATGCAATCGGTGATCGTCGCGATCTATCCGATGCTGAAAGGGGAGTTTTCCCTCAGTTTCGTCCAGATCGGCGCCATCACGTTGACGTTCCAGTTGACGGCTTCGCTGCTGCAGCCGGTGGTCGGCATCATCACCGACCGGCACCCGCTCCCGTATTCGTTGCCGATCGGGATGTTCTTCACCCTGAGCGGGCTGCTGCTGTTGTCGGTTGCGCACACCTATCCACTGGTGCTGCTTTCGGTGGCGCTGATCGGCTGCGGGTCGTCGGTGTTCCATCCCGAATCATCGCGCGTCGCGCGGATGGCTTCGGGCGGCCGCTTCGGCTTGGCGCAATCGCTGTTCCAGATCGGCGGCAACACCGGACAGGCGATCGGCCCGGCGCTGGCCGCGGCGATCGTGTTGACCTTCGGGCGCAGCCACGTCGCGTGGTTCGGCGTGTTCGCGTTCGTGGCGATGATCGTGCTTTCGTTCGTGAGCCGCTGGTACAGCGCGCACATCAATGAGCGCGGTGCGCACCGCGCCAGCAGCGATGCCCCGGCGTATCCGAAGCCGCTGGTGCGCCGTACCGTCGGCATCCTGTTCGCGTTGATGTTCTCCAAGTTTTTTTATCTGGCGAGCATCAGCAGCTACTACACGTTTTTCCTGATCCACCGTTTCGGCACCAGCGACAAGACCGCCGACCATCTGTTGTCGGTGTTCCTGCTTGCGGTCGCGGTGGGCACCCTGGTCGGCGGCCCGTTGGGCGACCGCATCGGGCGCCGGCGCGTGATCTGGTTTTCGATCCTGGGCTGTGCGCCGTTCACGCTGGCGCTGCCGTACGTCGGACTCGGCTGGACGGTGGGACTTTCCGTGGTGATCGGCCTGATCCTGGCGTCGGCATTCCCGGCGATCATCGTGTACGCGCAGGACATGCTGACGCACCGCATCGGCATGGTCTCGGGCCTGTTCTACGGCTTCAGCTTCGGACTGGGTGGCCTCGGCGCCGCGGTGCTCGGATCGATCGCCGACCGCTTCGGCATCGTGTTCGTGTACCAGGTGTGCGCGTTCCTGCCGCTGCTTGGATTGCTGGCGGTGTTCCTGCCGGACGTGCGGCCGCCCGAACACGCGCCCGCCGCCAGCCGAGCCTGATGCTCCGTCCGGAACCACGGCAGCGCCTTGCGGTCTGATCGTGGCGGTGCCGCGAGGCGCGCGCTACAGTTGCCTTGATGCCGCCGCGATTGGCCGCATACCGCATTCCGGAGGAACCCATGGCCCTGCGAACCAACAACCCCGTCCTGCGCGACAAGACGTTCCAGAACCTCGCCGTTACCACCGGCGAGCCGATGACGGTCAACGGCACGATCGCGCGCACCGGCCTGCTGCTGGTGCTGATGCTGATCACCGGCGCGTGGACCTGGCATCGTTTCATGCTGGCCGGCGGAACGCTCGATCCCGCGGCCGGCGCCGCCGCGGTGCAGCCGTTCCTGTGGGGCGGCTTGATCGTCGGCTTCGTGCTCGCGCTGGTGGGTTCCTTCAAGCCCAACTGGACCCCGGTGACCGCGCCGTTGTACGCGCTGGCGGAAGGCACGTTCCTCGGCGGCATCTCGGCGTGGTTCGAGGTGCAGTACCACGGCATCGTGCTGCAGGCGATCCTGGCGTCGGTCGGCGTGATGGTGGTGATGCTGCTGATCTATCGCAGCGGCCTCATCAAGGTCACCAACAAGTTCCGGATCGGCGTGGCCGCGGCCACCGGCGGAATCCTGCTGTTTTACCTGGTGGCGTGGGGCATTTCCGCGTTCACCCATGTCAACACGTCAAACCTGTTCTGGGGCGGCGGCACCATGAGCATCGTGATCAGCGTCGTCGTGGTGTGCGTCGCCGCGCTGAACCTGGTGCTGGATTTCGATCTGGTCGAGCGCGGCGCGGAGCAGGGTGCGCCGCGTTACATGGAGTGGTATTGCGCGTTCGCGCTGATGGTGACGCTGGTGTGGCTGTATCTGGAATTGCTGCGGTTGCTTGGCAATTCGCGGCGGTGACGATGCCTTGGCTTTGCTCGTCAAAGACACTGGATTCCCGCTTTCGCGGGAATGACGAAAATGCAGGTTGATCGAAATTTCCTGGCAGGTTGGTGTAGCGGGAGGTTTGCATGATCATCGTGACAAGCGAGTACGTGGCGGGCTACAAGATCACCGAAACCAAGGGCCAGGTGTTCGGCCTGGTGGTACGCAGCCGTGGCATCGGCGGCAACGTGATGGCGGGCCTGCGTTCGATCGTCGGCGGCGAGATCAGCGAGTACACGCAGATGCTGGAAGAAGCGCGCCGCCACGCCACCGACCGGATGGTGCAGAACGCGCAGGCGATGGGCGCCAATGCGGTGGTGATGATGCGCTTCGACTCGTCCGAGATCGGCCAGACCATGAGCGAGATCGTGGCCTACGGCACCGCAGTGGTGATCGAGAAGGCTTGACGCTGTGCTGATGCTCGCGCTGTACGTCGTCGGTGCGATCCTGCTGTTGATCGCGGCGATCACGTTGCTGGTCGGCGGCGCGCTGGTGCTGTTCCTGCCGCAACTGGTCATCGGCGGCTTGTTCCTGATCCTTGCACTGGCGATCGAACGTTGGCGCTACAAGCCCGTGCAAAGCGGAAGTCCCGACCCGCGCTGGACCGACACCGGCGAGCGCTTCGTCGATCCCGAAACTGGCGTGCTGACGGCCGTGTATTTCGATGCCGCGAAGGGCGAGCGGCATTACCTTGCGGCACCGTTGCGTCGTTGATGCAGCATCCCCCCGATGCAGTCCGCATTGCGCGGACTGCACCGACCCCCTTCGTTCCGAAGGGGGTGACAGCAGTGCTTGCGCTTTGCTTCCCCCTTCCGAAGGAAGGGGGACCGAGGGGATGGCTTCTGATGAAACCTGTCAGTGCTGTTTCGGTGCCGGCCCTTGCACCACCTGCACCATGCGCGCGGGATCGACGTATTTCGTGAACGCGTCCTGCACCTGCGTTGCATCGAGGTCGAGGTAGTGCTTGGCCGCGATCATCGGCTCATCCAGCGGCTCGCCGTTGATACTCCATTCCAGCAGCGAACGCGCGATCTTGTTGACGCTGGACACGCCCAGCGGGATCGAACGGATGCGCGCCTGCTTGGCGTTGGTCAACTCGTCCGGCTTCACCGGCGTGCCGCGCATCGCATCGATGTTGCTGACGATCAGGCCGTCCACCGGCTTGACCTTGTCGGGATCGCTGCCGTACTGCACGTAGAAGATCGAGCGCGAGCGGTCGAACTGCATGCCCGACCCCGCGCCGTAGGCGTAGCCGTGGTTGACGCGGATGTCGACCATCAACCGCGAGGCGAAGCCGTTGCCGCCCAGCACCTCGTTGCCGAGTTGCAGCGCGTAGCGATCGGGATTGTGCAGGTTGAGGTCGAGCATCTGCCCCAGCAGCACCTGATCCTGTGAAGCGTAGGCGTTCGGCACCACCGTGTAGCTGGCGAGATTCGATGCGACAGGCTTCGGCACCACGTCCGGTTTCGGGCCGGCCGCCTTCCAGCCGCCGAACGCTTTCTCCACCGCGGCCTTGGCGGCGTCCGGAGTCACGTCGCCGACGATCACCAGCGTGGTCATGTCGGGGCGATAGACCTTGGCGTAGTAACCCTTCACGTCCGCCAGTGTCAGCGCATCCACGGTCTTCGGCGTCGCCTCGCGCAGGCCCGGATCGCCCGCGGGCAACAGGCCCTTCATCAAGGCGCGCATCATCTTGTACTGCGGCGATTGCAGTTCGCCGGCCAGCGTGCGCGACAACGTCTGCTGCTGCACGGTGAACGCGCTCTGCGGCAACGCCGGATGCAGTTCGTTGTCGGCCAGCAACTGCAGGCCCTTGTCGAAGTTCTCCGACGGCACTGCGAGACTGAAGTTGCTGCCGCCCGATTCGGTGGCGGCGATCTCATCCAGTGCCTTGTGGAACGCCGCGCGATCCAGCGTCGTGGTGCCGTAATCGAACAGCGACGCCAACAGCTTGCCCACGCCTTCCTGGCTCTTGGGCGCTTGCAGATCTTCATTGCTGTCCACGCGGCCGACCACCGTGACGGTCTTGCTGACGTTGGTCGGCTGCACGATCAGGGTGATGCCGTTGGCGAGCGTCATCTTCACCGGATCGAGCGTCCAGTGCGGCATCTGCAAGTCCGCGAGCTGCCGGGTAGCCCATTCCGGCAGCGGCGCATCCAGCTTGTCGTTGCTGGCGAACGACTCGGTGCCGCCGAAGCCGTTGCTGTTCGGTGGACGCTTGCCGTTCGGATTCGGCGTCAGCACCACGGTGATGCGCTGGCCGGGCTTCAGGTATTCGCGCGCGACGCGGTCGACGTCCTGCGGCGTCACCGCGAGGATCCGGTCCAGCGCTTCCTGGGGCGAATTCAACCCCTGCCATGCCAGCGCCTGCGACCACGCTTCGGCGAGTTCCGTCGGGCTGTTCTTGGCGAATTCGAACTGCGCCTTCTCCTGGCGTTTGGCGGCTTCGACGAGGTCGGCCGGCACGCCGTTCTTCAGCACGTCCGCGATCACGCCATCCAGGTAGCCCTGCGCCTGTTCGGCGTTGCCGCCGGCGGGGAAGCCCACCTCGACGGTGCCGATGCCGCCGTGCACGAACGGCTGCATGCCTGCATCGGCCGACAGCACCTTGCCTTGCGCGGCGAGGTCGGACAGCGCGCTGCGCGAGTTGTTGAGCACGTCTGTGAGCACCTGCATGGCCGCGTAATCCCGCGACTGCTGGCCGGGGGCGCGGAACAGGTATTGCACGCTGCCGGTCGCGTCCGGCGTGGTCCGGGTGATCGTCTGCGGCTTGAACGGTTCCAGTTTCACCGGCGTGCGTTCCGGCACGTTGCCTTTCGGTATCGCGCCGAACAGTTGCTTCACCTTGGCCAGCGTGGCTTGTGCATCGACGTCGCCCGCGATCACCAGGATCGCGTTGTTCGGCTGGTACCAGTCGTTGTAGAAGCCCTGCAGCACCTTGCCGGTGGTCGCATCGAACGTCGGCCGCGAACCCAGCGCGTCCTCGGCGTAGCCGGTGCCGGCGTACAGTGTGCGCTCGGCCTGCTGGAACGCCAAGTAACCCGGATCGGAAATGTCGCGCGAGACTTCCTGCTCGATCGCGCCTTTTTCCAGGTTCCAGTCGGTGTCGGTGAGCTGCGCGCCGCGCATGCGGATCGCCTCGATGTGCAGCAGCATGTCGAGATATTGCGACGGCGCCACGAAGAAATACTGGGTCGCGTCGTTGGTGGTGAACGCGTTGTTGTCGGCGCCCATCTTGCCGGTCATCTCGTTCAACTGTGCGCCGGTCAGGCCCGTCGAATTGCGGAACAGCATGTGTTCCAGCGCGTGCGCGGTGCCGGGATAGCCCTTCGGCGTTTCGTAACTGCCGGCGAGATAGGTGATCTGCGTGGTCACCATCGGCGCCAGCGTGTCGCGCACGATCACCACGCGCAGGCCGTTGTCGAGGGTGGCGCGGGTGACGTTGGTCGCTTGCGTCGCGCTGGCGGCGGGCGTGTCGGCCGCAAAGGCAGCTTGCGCGCCGCCGGCAACGAAGCCGAGACCCAGCAGGATGCCGAGCGCGAGTGGAGCGAGCTTGCCGTGCTTCTTCATCGATGACTCCTCAAGGACAGATGGGAAAGACGGTGCGCGCCACCCCGGACGGCGCGGGAAAAAACCGTCCCATGCTAGCAGCCTCGCGCTCAGGCGGCGGCGCCGATGATGCGCGGTTCCGGTTCCAGCAACACGCCGAAACGCGCGTATACGCCTTCGCGCACGCGTTGCGCCAGCGTCCACAACTGCGCGCCGCTGGCGCGGCCGTGGTTGACCAGCACCAGCGCGTGCCGGTTCGAGATGCCGGCGTCGCCTTCGCGCACGCCCTTGAAGCCGCTGGCTTCGATCAGCCACGCGGCGGAAAGCTTCGCGAGATCGTTCGGCGCGGGCCAGCACGGAAGTTGCGGATGCTCCGCGCGCAGCCGCTCGGCTTGCGCACTCGGCACCAGTGGATTCTTGAAGAAGCTGCCGGCGTTGCCGATCAGCTTGGGATCGGGCAACTTGCGGGTGCGCAGGGCGGCCACGGCGTCGGCGACGTGGATGGGCGCAGGCCGTTCGATGCCCATGCGTTTCAATTCGTCGCGCACGCCCGCGTAGTCGATGCGCGGCGTCCATGTGCGCGGCAGGCGGAACGTGACCCAAGTGATCAGCCAGCGGTCGGCGTTGCGCTTGAACACCGAGTCGCGATAGCCGAATTCGCAACGCGCAGTGTCGAAGTGGACGACGCTGTGTTCGCGCATGTCGAAGGCTTCGACCGACTCGATGAACTCGCCCGCTTCGACGCCATAGGCGCCGATGTTCTGCATGGGTGCGGCGCCCCCGCTGCCGGGAATCAGGATCAGGTTCTCGAGTCCCGCGTAACCGTGCGAGAGCGTCCAGCGCACGAAGTCGTCCCAGTGCTCGCCCGCGGCCACGCGGATGCGCGTGCAGGTGCCGTCCTCGTCCAGCACTTCGACGCCGCGCATTGCCGGCGTCACGATCGCGCCGTCGTAGTCGCCGGTGAACAGCACGTTCGAGCCTTCGCCCAGCAACAGCAGCGATTTGCCATTCAAGGCGGGGTGGGCGAGCAAAGCGGGAATCGCGTCGGCATCGTGGATTTCCGCCAGCCATCCGGCGCGCGCGTCCACGCGCAAGGTGTTACGGTCGCGCAAGGATGCGTCTTCGAGCAGCGTGAAGCCGGCGGTGCCGGTGCCCTCAAGCGACATGCGCTTCCCCGTGTTGCCGGCGGATTTCTTCCACGCACTCCGTCAGCAACCACGGTCCCCTGTAGATCATCCCGGAATAAACCTGCACCAGTTTCGCGCCGGCCGAGACCTTGTCGGCGGCATCGCTGCCGGTCAGCACGCCGCCGACGCCGATCAACGGAACGCTGTCGCCAAGCCGCTGCGCCATGCCGCGCAACACTGCGGTCGATTTTTCGAACAGCGGTTTGCCGGACAGGCCGCCTTGTTCGTTGGCGTGCAGCGCGCCCGCGACACCGGTGCGATCGATCGTGGTGTTGGTGCAGATCAGCCCGTCGATGCCGGAGCCCGACAGCGCGGAGGCGATCGCATCCATCTGCACATCGTCGAGGTCGGGCGCGATCTTCAGCAGCACCGGTTTGCGCGCGACGTGCTGCACTGCAAGCTTCTCGCGCGCATCCATCAGCATCGCGATCAGGCGTTGCAGCGAATCGCCTTCCTGCAGATCACGCAGGCCGGGCGTGTTGGGCGAGGACACGTTGACGGTGACGTAGCTCGCCCGTGGGTACACGCGTTCGAGGCAGGTGAGGTAATCGTCGGCGGCGCGCTCGTTGGGCGTGTCCTTGTTCTTGCCGATGTTGATGCCCAGCACGCCGCGCCACTGCGCCTGCTCCACATTGCGCATCAGCGCATCGACGCCGGCGTTGTTGAAACCCATCCGGTTGATGATCGCTTCGTGTTCCGGCAGGCGGAACATGCGCGGCTTCGGATTGCCCGGCTGCGGGCGCGGCGTGACCGTGCCGATCTCGATGAAACCAAAACCCAGCGCGCCCAGCGCGTCGAGGTGTTCGCCGTTCTTGTCCAGCCCGGCGGCCAGGCCAACGGGATTCGGGAAATCGATCCCGAACGCGCGCACCGGAAAATCCTGCGGCGGCGGTTGCGCGACGAAGCGCATCAGGTTGCTGCGCTGCGCGACGCCCAGCGCGTACAGCGTCAGGCCGTGCGCGGTTTCGGACTCCAGCGAAAACAGCAGCGGGCGAAGATGCGAATACACGTTCACGCCACCTCGCCCGCGAAGATGCGCGTGTCGTAATCCATTTCCACCACGCCGTTCGCCGCGGTGGCGTCGAACAGTTCGCGCAGCGCCTGCATCATCGGTCCGTGGCCGGGATGGCCTGGCCGGGGCGCGTACGAAGACGACAGCAGGCGGCCGCGCAATGCGTCGAAATCCAGCCGCTGGCGATGTTCGAAACGCGCTTCGCCGCGCAGCCCCGCGCCGAACCACGCGCGCATCTGCGCGTCGTCCGCATGGCGTTCGGCAACGTCGGCGTAATCGGTGCCGTGGCGTTGCAGCAAGGCTTCGTAGCCTTCGAGGAACCGCGTACCCGCGAGGCGCCGCGAGTTCCACCAGATCGCGGCGAGCCCATGCGGACGCAGGATGCGGCGGAATTCGCGGCGCGTGCTTTCCGGATCGAACCAATGGAACGCCTGCGCAACCGTCACGAGATCGACGCTGCCGTCGGCCAAGCCCGTGGCATCGGCGCGGCCCGCGACGGCGTGAAACCCTGGATTGCCGCCCAGCCATCCCGTCATCGCCGCGCGCATCGCCGCGTTGGGTTCCACCGCCGTTACGCGATAGCCGGCATCCAGAAAAAGTTTCGACGAAATGCCGGTTCCCGCGCCGATATCGGCGACGTGCCAGGCAGCGTCGACGCCGAGCCGATCCTGCAGCCAGCCGAGCAGCGCGTGCGGATAATCCGGCCGGTAACGCACATAGTCCGCGACGCGATCGCTGAAGCGTTCGGTGGCATTCGCGGCATTCATCTGGTGCGGCTCATCGAAAGCCGCTGAAGGCGATGGCGCCGAACAGCACCAGCACGGCGAACACGATCGCGATGGCCGTGAAGGCAAGCTGGATCCAGCCGAGGATCAGGCCGGCCAGCGCCAGGCCGTCGCCCTCGATGCTGCCGGGCGGCGCGCGGCGGATTTCGGAGCGCGCCGAATGCCCGCAGATCACGGCGATCAACGCGCCGAGGAACGGCAGGAAGACGTAGGCGAGGATGCCGAAGATCAGGCTGACGATCGCCAGCGAACTGGTGCGCGGGTACACGGTATTCATGCTTGCGGCACTCCCGGCCGGAACCCGTCTATGTTCTCACGCCGCATGCGCCGGCGCAGCAGGCATCAGAAGCGCAGCGACTGCCCGCCATCCACCGCGATGATCTGACCGGTGATCCAGCCCGCGAACGGCGAGGCGAGGAACAGCGCCAGATGGGCGACTTCTTCCGGCTTGCCGTAGCGGCCGAACGGGATCGTGTCGAGCACCCTTTCGTATTGCTCAGGCTTTTCCTGCCTGATGCGACGCCAAACGCCGCCGGGAAATTCGATGGAGCCGGGCGCGATCGCGTTCACGCGAATGCGGTGTTCGGCCAGGGCGAGCGCCTGAGTGCGCGTGTAGTGGTTCAGCGCGGCCTTGATCGCGGCGTAGGGCGGGCCCATCGTGCGCGGACGGAATGCGCCGATCGAACTGGTGTGCAGGATGCACGCGCGTTGCGATTGCCTGAGCTGCGGCAGCGCGAAACGCGAGGCGCGCACCGCCGCCATCAAATCGACGTTGAAATCCGCGAGCCAGGCATCGTCGTCCTCGGCGAACCCGTAACCGCTGGCGTTGTTGACCAGCACGTCGATGCCGCCCAGCGCTTTCGCCGCCGCATCGATCCATTCCGCGATCTGTTCTGCTTGCGCAAGGTCGCACGGCCGGACGTGCAGGTTGTTCGCGTTCGCGCCTGCGTCCTTCGCCAGCGCATCCAGGCCATCCTGCCCGCGCGCGCACACCGAAACCCTGGCGCCCGTGTCGAGGAAGCCGAGCGCGATCGCGCGCCCGATGCCCTTGCTGCCGCCGGCGATGGCGACCCGATAACCGCTGAAGTCGAACGGTGTATTCATACCGGGTGACATCGCGGCAATCGCGATGCATCCCCCCGCGCCTTCGGCGCGACCCCCTTCGTTCCGAAGGGGGCTATGGCTTCCCCCTTCGCACGCGAAGTGCGGAGCGAAGCGAACGCGCGCGCAGCGCGACCGAGAGGAATGGCTCTTCGCACAACTACAAATCGAACTTGATGCCCTGCGCCAGCGGCAGGGCATCCGACCAGTTGATGGTGTTGGTCTGGCGGCGCATGTAGGCCCTCCAGGCGTCGGAACCCGACTCGCGCCCGCCGCCGGTTTCCTTCTCGCCGCCGAACGCGCCGCCGATCTCGGCGCCCGAGGTTCCGATGTTGACGTTGGCGATGCCGCAATCGCTGCCCATCGCCGACAGGTATTGCTCCGCGGCTTTCAGGTTCTGCGTGAAGATCGCGCTCGACAAGCCCTGCGGCACGTCGTTCTGCATCCGGATCGCGTCGTCCAGTGTCTTGAACGGCATCACGTACAGGATCGGCGCGAAGGTTTCGGTCTGCACGATCTCGTCGGAGTTCTGCACGCCGGCGATGATGGTCGGCTGCACGAAGTTGCCCTTGCCGTTCAACACCGAGCCGCCGCTGACGATGCGCGCGCCGCCGGCCTTGGCGGTCTTCACGGCGTTGGCGAACTGCTCGACCGCGGCCTTGCTGTTGAGCGGGCCCATCAGCGTGTTCGGGTCGGTCGGATCGCCGATCTTCTTTTCCACTTGCTGGTACGCGTGGCGCAGCTTGCCCAGCACGTCGTCGATGATCGACTCGTGCACGAACAGGCGGCGCGTGGTGGTGCAGCGCTGGCCGGCGGTGCCGACCGCGCCGAACACGATCGCGGGAATCGCCAGCGACAGGTCGGCCGAACGGTCGAGGATGATCGCGTTGTTGCCGCCGAGTTCCAGCAGCGAGCGGCCCATGCGCGCGGCCACGCGCTCGCCGACCATGCGGCCGACCTTGGTCGAGCCGGTGAAGCTGATCAGCGGAATGCGCTTGTCGTCCACGAACTTCTGTGCGAGTTCGGCGCCGGCGTCGTTGAAGAGATAGAAGATTTCCGGGAAGCCCCCCGACTTCAATGCATCGTTGCAGATGCGGATCGACGCGATGGCCGACAGCGGCGTCTTCGGCGATGGTTTCCAGATGCACACGTTGCCGCACACCGCGGCGATGAACGCGTTCCAGCTCCACACCGCGACCGGGAAGTTGAACGCGCTGATGATGCCGACCAGGCCCAGCGGATGCCACTGCTCGTACATCCGGTGGCCGGGACGCTCGGAATGCATCGACAGGCCGTACAGCATGCGCGACTGGCCGACCGCGAAGTCGGCGATGTCGATCATCTCCTGCACTTCGCCGTCGCCTTCCGGCTTGATCTTGCCCATCTCCAGCGCGACCAGCGAGCCCAGCGCATCCTTGTGCTCGCGCAGCGCCTGCGCGCACAGCCGAATCGCCTCGCCGCGCCTGGGCGCCGGGATTGCGCGCCATTCTGCGAACGCCTTCTGCGCGTTGCGCACGATGGTTTCGTAATCGGCGTCGCTCGACGCGTACACCTTCGCCAGCACTTCGCCGGTCGCGGGATTCAGCGGCTCGATCACGCCGGCATCGGTGGTTTTCGACCACGCGCCGTTGCCGAGGAACGTGCCGGAATTAGTGTCGGCCAGGCCGAGCGCGGAAAGGATCGCGTGGGACATGGATACTCCTGGAGCCGCGCGGGGCGGGTTGCGTCGAATGAGCCGGCTATTGTAGCAGCGACGGTCATTCGACCCGGATGGCGCGTCAACCGCGGCCGCGATCGCGCGTTGTCCGGGCATGGGAACACGCCTGCGAATCTTCATCGTCACGGTCCTGGCCGCGGCCAGTCTTACCTGCATGGCGCAGACGCGCTGGCAGCAATGGCGCGCCGCGCAACTTCCGCCCGGCATCACGATCCTGCGCGACGTGCACTACGGCGACGGCGCGCGCGAAACCTTCGACGTCTATGCGCCGGCGAACGCGCACGGCGCGCCGGTGATCTTCATGGTGCACGGCGGCGCGTGGCGGTTCGGCGACAAGTCCGCACGCGGCGTGGTGCAGAACAAGGTCGCGCACTGGGTGCCGCGCGGCGTCATCGTGGTTTCGGTGGACTATCCGATGCTGCCGGAGACACCGCCGCTGCAGCAGGCGCGCGAGGTCGGCATGGCGCTGGCGGCCGCGCAACGCGATGCGCCGCGTTGGGGCGGTGATCCGCACAAGTTCGTGTTGATGGGACACTCGGCCGGCGCGCACCTGGTGGCGTTGCTCGGTGCGGAACCCTCGCTCGCGACTTCGCAGGGCGCGTTGCCGTGGCTGGGCACGGTGGCGCTGGACAGCGCCGCCTACAACGTCGCGACGCTCATGCAGTCGCGGCACCTCGGCTTGTACGACCGGGCGTTCGGCAGCGATCCCGCCGCGTGGGCGGCGGTGTCGCCGATCGCGCAACTGCATGCGGGCATCGCACCGTTCCTGGCGGTGTGCTCGTCGCGGCGCGCGGATTCGTGCAGTCAGGCGCAAGCCTTCGCGGCGAAAGCGCGCGCGCTCGGCACGCAGGTAGAAGTGTTGCCCGAAGACCTGAGCCACGAAGAAATCAACGCGACGCTCGGCGAACCGTTTGCGTACACTGCGACGGTGGATCGTTTCCTCGCGGGTCTCGATCCGGTGCTGGCGATGCAGCTGCGCTGAAGATCAGGTGGCGACCCCGGCCCGATTCGAACGGGCGACCTTCCCCTTAGGAGGGGGATGCTCTATCCATCTGAGCTACGGGGCCGCAGCCGGTCGATTTTCGCATGATCGGTCCATTCGCGCCGCATACACGTTTTGCGTGCCAGCATGGCCCATCGCAGTTGCGCCTGCACGGCAAAGGAAGTCTGGATGGGGCGACGGGTCCTGTACGGCGTCTACCACTGGGGGCTGGGACACGCCACGCGCAGTCTCGGGCTCATACGCGCGCTGCTCGCGCGCGGCGACGAAGTGACCATCGTGATCGCGCCGGGCGCGGGCATGCGCCTGCTGCAATCCGAACTCGGCGACGCCTGCGAATTTTTTCCGTTCGCGGACACGCCGGCGCCGTTCAGCCGCTATCCCGCGATTTTCTACTTGCGCATGACCGCGGCGATGCCGTGGGTGCTGGCGGGTTTCCGCGCCGAGCACCGCCTGGCCGAACGCTTGGTCGCGGAACGGCATTTCGATCGCGTGGTGTCGGACAGCCGGTTCGGATTGTGGTCGCGCGCGGTGCCGAGTTATTGCATCCTCCATTCGATCCACCAGGTCGTGCCGTTCTGCAGCGGCTTCACGCAACGCGTCGCGGAATGGGGCCAGCGGAATCTCCTGCGCGGCTTCACCAAGATGCTGATCCCCGACGTCGCCGAAAACGGCGGCCTGTCGGGATGGCTGGGGCACGACCCCGATTTCGATTGGGGCGAAGGCCGGCTGGTGTACATCGGCCCGTTGTCGAGTGTCAGTCGCATGGACGTGGAACAGGACATCGACGTGTTCTTTTCTGTGTCCGGCATCGAACCGCAACGCGGCTTGCTGGAAGATCTGGTGCTGGAAGCGCTGCCGAAACTTTCGGGCCGGATCGTGGTGACGCTGGGCAAGCCGGGCGAGGGCAGCGAGCCGCGCAGCGTGGGTGGCGCCACGGTATTCAATTACCTCGGCCGCGAACGCCAGGCCGAGATGCTCAACCGTGCGAAGCTGGTGATGACGCGCTCCGGCTACACCACGTTGATGGAACTGGCGGCGCTCGGCCGCAAGTCACTGTTCGTCGCGACGCCCGGGCAAAGCGAGCAGGAATACCTCGCGCGCTTCCATCGCGACAAGGGCCACGTATGGTCGGAAGAACAAAAGCACCTCGACATCCCGCGCGACCTCGAACGCGCCCGCGCGGCATCCGGCATTCCCCGGCTGGATACCGATGCATCAGTCGGACGCTTCCTCGCCGCCATCGTCTGAGCTGCCCTCGCGCTTGTGCTTCTCGGTCGGCATCTCGCGCCACGTCGCGCCGACGATCGGCAGGCACAGCAGCCAGATCGAACCCGTCCACACGATGCGGAAGCCCAGCATCATCGCCAGCCCGTCGGTATAGCCGATGCCCCACGCGCGCGCGATCACCATGCCGAGCAGGTCCACCGTGCCGATCTGGCTGATCAGTCCCGCGCCGATCAGGATCACGGCGAGCGAGAACATGTAGATCGTGGTCGCGTCGAGGAAGCTCAGGTGCTGCACGTGCATGCCGTGCCCGACCTGCCAGAACGCGGTGCCGAGCGCGCCGAGGTAGATCGCCGCGAGCACCAGGCTCACCGCGATCGTCGAAGGCGTGCACAACTTGCGCAGGCCATCCAGCAATTCGATGGCGCCTTTCGCGATGTTCTTCAGCCATTCGCGCTCGAAGCGGCCGGGAAGCTCGCGCGCCTTGTCCTCGAACAGCAGCGCGCACGCGACGATCGCGACGAACACCGCGAGCAGTCCGATCGCAGCCCAGCGCACTTCGCTCCAGCCGGGAATGGCGATGATCGCGAGGAACAGGAACACGGTCGCGACCTCGACCAGCAGCATCATCACCGTCGCGGCCGAACTGCGGCCGACGTGCACGCGGCGCGACGCCGACAACACCCAGTTCTGCGAAAACAATCCGAGCGGCAGCGTGACCGTGAGTTCGCCGACCGCAAAGGCGAGCCAGAACGAGCGCGACGGTATGCGCACGCCAATGCGCCGCAGCATCAACCGCAACTGCACGGACTTGCAGCCCAGGTACACCGCCGCGGCGCCAACCGAGATGCCCAGCACGCGAAGCGGCAGGTCGCGCAGGCGCGCCACCACCTTGCCGAGATCGCCGAGATTGAACGCGAACACCAGCAGCGCGGCAGCGAGCAGCACCGGCAACACCACCTGCGGTTTGAGCACGTGCCGGAGCTTCGACCAGAGTTTCTTCAGCATGGCAACACCCGATCGACCGCGGGCACGAGATCGGCGAGATAGTTGTCGAGATAGCGCGCGACGCCGGCGGGGGTGCGCCAGCCGGGCGGCGCGTCGCGCGGCGAGATGTTTTCGTACGCATCACCGCGGCGCACGATCAGATCCTTGCGTTCCAGCCAGCGCAGCCGTGCCGCCACGATCGCGCGCACGCCCGCGCGTGCGAACAGCGGATCGATCGACGGATGCACGGTGCGCAGCGCGGCGTGCGCGCGTTCCATCCACGCGGTCAGGTCATCGCGCGTGAAGGCGCGCGGGCCGTGCACCAGCCAGCGCGCCAGCAGATGGCTCGGCGTCACCGGCACGAGTTCGAGGATCGTGCCGCGCAGCGCCGTGTCGAACGCACGGCGATCGAGCGAAGCGTCGGCGCGAAAACGCTCGCCGATGCGTACGATGACCCGCGAACGTCCCGGCCCCAGCGTGTCGTAACCCAGCGCCATCGGCTGGATCCATGTTGGTTTGGTGGTGAGATGGACCAGCCGGAAGAATCCTGCGCGGACGCGGCAGAAATGGCCGTCCATCGAGATCGTGCCTTCCGGCGAGAAATACACGCTGCAGCCGCGGTCGAGCCGCCGTGCGAAATGCGCGAGCTGCATCTCGACGGCCGCACGGAACGCCGGGGCGATCGCTTCCAGCGCGTGCACCTTGATGCGGCGCAAGCCCCACCAGCGTTCGAGCGCCGCGGGTTTCGCACGCGCAAGACAGTCGACAAGACTCGCGTGTCCCGCCGCCAATTCGCGCTGGCCGCGCGCGTTGAGCAGCGTGCTGCAATCGGATTCTCCGAGGCCCGCGTCCACCAGCGCGCGCAGGGTTTCGCCCAGCGTGAATTCGCGTACGCGCCGCATCGGTTCGGTGCGGCCCAGCGGGAAGAACCACGCCAGCGAAATCTTTCCGAGCAACGCCGACAGCGGCGCCGGCCAGTGCACCGTGAGGCGCGACAGGATGCCGGGCCGGAACAGGTCTTCGCGGGTCGCGTAGAACGGCGGCGTGCCTTCGAAACGCAGGCCGCGCCGGCGCGCCAGGATGTTGCCCAGCATCGGACCGTCCACGTCGCGCTGGTGGTTGGACGCGATCAGCGAACCCGGCGCGAGCGCGAAGTTCTCCGGCATCACGACTTCGCGGTGGTAGCACAGGCCGATCCACAGGTCGAAGCCCATCTGCAGCAGCCAGTTGCTCATCGGATGCGCCGCGACGGCGACGTCGGACAAGCACGTCCAACCCGGAGGCGTTGCCGCTGCTGGCGCCGCGCGCTGCTGCATTCAAGCCTCTCGACGCTGGTAGTGCCGCCCTTTCCATACCGAGCGCGTGCCGGCGAGGGCGCGCCACGCCGAGTACCAGGTTGCCGCGAGGAAGAACGTCGCGGCCAGCGGCAGCAGCAACGCGGCCAACGGGTTGCGACGGTAGTACATCAGCGTCGGCAAATAGCACGCGAGCATCGCGAGGACGACGATCAACCCGATCGCATGCGTGGCGTGCGCCGGTCCGAACGCCAGCGCGAGCACCGGTATCCAGAACGCCACCACCAGCAGGACGGAAACCGCGACGGTCAGCAGCAGCGATTCACGCAACTGCACGAACGCGGTGCGCGCGATCATGTGTGCGATGTCCGCGAAACCCGCGCGGCGCTGGCTGGTGGCGCCATGGCTCAGCCCGATCCAGCAGCGATGACCCGTGCGCTTGACGTACGCGGCCAGCGTGCAATCGTCGATGATTGCGTCGCGCCATGCGCCGAAACCGCCGGCGTCGAGCAACGCGGCACGATCGACCAGGATCACGCCGCCCGCCGCGGCGGCGATCCGCGAATGTTCGCTGTTGGCCAGCGCGAACGGATACAGCAGTTTGAAGAAATACACGAACGCTGGCAGCAGCCAGCGCGCGGCGACGCCGTCCCAGCATGGCTCGGCGCACAGCGAGACCAGCGCGCAACCTTCGTCGGCCTTGCGTTGCAGGGGCGCGAGCATTCCGGGCGCGAGCCGGATGTCGGCGTCCAGCAGCAACACGCGTGTCGTGGTGACGCGATCGAGGCCTTGCTGCAGTGCCCACAACTTTCCGGTCCAGCCGGCGGGCGGCGGTGCACCGGCGATCAGCGCGAGATTCGGCAAGCCGCTGTCACGCGCGATGCGCGCAGTGGCGTCGGTCGATTGATCGTCGACGACGACCACCGGCGCGTGCGGCGCTGCCATCGCCAGCGCGCGCAAGGTTCCGCCGATCACCTGCGCTTCGTTGCGCGCGGGAATCAGGATCGTGAAATCATCGCGCGGCGCGACGGGTTCGGCATCCGGCTCGAGATGTTCGCGGCACAGCCACGCGGCCCATGGCGCGAGCAACACGCCGGCCCAGCATGCCAGTGCGAGGGCGGCGAGGATCAGGATGGTCATGGCCGCCGGTTGAATGCGTCAGTGCTGGACGCTGCCGCCGAAGTGCGCGATCGGGATGGTGCTGTGCGGTTGGCGCTGGTTGGGTTCCGGCGTGTCGTACAGGATCGGCGGATCGGCCGCGAACGGGCCGCTGAGCTTCGGCCCGCGCAGGCTCGTCCACAATGCCTTCAACGGGTGCGCGAACGCGTCGGCGGCTGCGGTGCCTTCGAAGCCGCAGTGCGCCATGCAGTTCGCGCATTTCGGATTGCGGCCGACGCCGTAGCGGTCCCAGTCGGTTTTTTCCATCAGGTCGCTGAAGGTCGACGCGTAGCCTTCGTCGACCAGCAGGTAGCACGGCTTCTGCCAGCCGAACACGTTGCGGCACGGCATGCTCCATGCGGTGCACTGATAGCCCTGGTTGCCGCACACGAAATCGAGGAACAGGCTGGAATGCGACAGCGGCCACTTGCTGCGCTTCGCCTTCGCGCGCTTGAAGATGTTGCGGAACAGTTCCTTCGACTGGCGCCGGCCCATGAACACGTCCTGGCGCGGCGCGTGTTCGTAGTGGTAACCCGGTGACACGGTGATGCCATCCACCCTCAAATCGTTGGTGGCGAAGTCGAAGAACTCGGCGACTTCGTCGGGTTTCGCGGTGGTGAACAGCGTGGTGTTGATGTTGACGCGGAAGCCGCGCTGCTTGGCGGCGCGGATCGCCGACACCGCGACATCGAAGATGCCTTCGCGACCAACGCTTTCATCGTGGCGTTCGCGCATGCCGTCCAGGTGCACCGAGAACGTGAGCTGCGGCGACGGCGTGAACAGGTCGAGCTTCTTTTCCAGCAGGATCGCGTTGGTGCACAGGTACACGTACTTGCCGCGCGCGATGATACCCTCGACGATCTGCTTGATGTCCTTGTGGATCAGCGGCTCGCCGCCCGGGATCGACACCATCGGCGCGCCGCATTCGTCGACTGCCGCCAGGCATTCCTCGACCGACAAGCGCTGCTTCAGGATGTGCGAGTCGTAGTCGATCTTGCCACAGCCGGGGCAGGCGAGGTTGCACTGGAACAGCGGCTCCAGCATCAGCGTGAGAGGATAGCGCTTCACGCCGCGCAGCCGCCGGCCGATGATGTAGCGGGCGACCTTCAACTGTTGGCGGATGGGAATCGACATGCGGGTCTCCTGTGGCGCTCGCGGGCCGCGCGATGCGCAGCGCCAGCCTGTCGTCATGGTGGACTGCCACGTGTCAACGCGGCGTTGAGGCGCCGCGGCCGCGATTCATCGCGGTTTCAGCGCCGTGCGCAGACAGCCGCCTGGAGATCAGGCTTCGCGCTGGCGCCGTGGCGGTTCGCCGTTGGCCACCGGCAGACGGTCCGCGAATTCGCCACGCAAACGCTGCCATTCCATCTTCAGCCAGGGCGTGAAGCGCTCGGGTGATTCGGCGATCTCGCGGTCCAGCGTTTCGGGTTTCACGTAGCGCCACGCGGCGATCTCGGTGTCGTTGACGCGCACCGGCGCGTCGGACACGCCGACGTATACCCAGCACAGTTCGGTTTCCGAACCGGCATCGCCGTACTCGGCGTGGTACTGGAACTTGTAGACGTATTCGAGCGCGCAGGTGAAGCCCAATTCCTCGCGCAGGCGGCGTTGCGTCGCGGTGTCCATGTCTTCGCCGCCGCGCGGATGGCTGCAGCAGCTGTTGGCCCAGTAACCGGGCCACAGCGGTTTCGATGCCGCGCGCTGCTGCAACAGCAGTTCGCCCGCGGGGTTGAACACGAACAGCGAGAACGCGCGGTGCAGGATGCCGCGGCCGGCGTGCGCGTCGGCCTTGCTGGCGTGGCCGATCTCGCGATCGGCTTCGTCGACCAGGATCAATCGCTCCGAATCGAACGAAACGACGCGATTATCTTCGCGCTCAGCCAATGCTGCTCTCCATAGCCTGGTAGCCGGCCTGTTGCAGCGCGCGCACCACGCGCGCCGGATCGTCCGGACACAACGCGATCATCGCACCGCCGCCGCCGCCGCCGGTCAGCTTGGCGCCGACCGCGCCATTGGCGCGTGCGACCTGGATCATTTCTTCCAGTTCCCAGCTCGATACCTGCAGGGCGTTGAGCTGGCCCTGGCAGATGTTCATCAGTTCGCCGAACTGCTGCAGGTCCCAGGCTTCCAGCGCCTTGATGCCCTGCATCGCCAGCGAATCGATTTCATCGAAGATGCGTTCGTACAACTTCTTGTTGCGCTGCCACGCTTCGCGCACGCGGCCGACGGTGCGCGCGGTCAGGCTCTCCACGCCCGACAGGCCGATCACCATCGGCAGAGGCTTGGCGAAATGCAGCGGTTCGATCACCGGCGGTTCGCCGCGCTGGAACAGCAGCGGCTGGCCGTAGGTTGCGACCGTGTTGTCGATGCCCGACGGCGTGCCGTGCGCGACGCGCTCGCATTCGTAGGACAACGCGCACACCTGCTGGTCGGTGAGTCCCAGCGCGCAGTGACGATCCAGCGCGCGGATCACCGCGACCGCGAGCGCGGCCGAACCGCCGAGGCCGTTGGCGCGCGGCAGGTTCGGGTAGACCTGGATGCGCAGCGGACGATCCGTCAACTCGAGTTTCTGCAGGATCAATTCCAGCGATTGCAGGAACGAACCCGGATGCTTGCTGCCCGGATGCAGCCGCGACTCGACGCCCCAGCGCGGGATGATGAGCTGCGTGCCGTCGTCCGATTCCTCGGCGCGCGCACGGATCGCCATCGGCACCGGTACCGCGATCGCGCGGCGGCCGTACACCACCGCGTGTTCGCCCAGCAGGATCGCCTTGCCGTAACCGGTCGCGTATTCGGCTTCTTCGACCGGCTCGAACCCGTGCGCGACGGTCTTCGCTTCCGGCTGCACCTGGGTGCGGACCTCGGCGATGATCTCCTTGGCCTTCCACACCTTGATCTCGCCGGAATCGAGCAGGCGTTCGACCACCGTCTCGAAAATTTCCGGCGTCGCGCCCGCGCTCACCGCGACCGAGCGCGCGTGCAGCGTCATGTGGCCTTGCTGGATGCCATCGGTGACCAGCGCGCGCAATGCGGAGAAGTTCTGCGCCAAGCCGACCGCGCCCATGATCTCCGCCAGTTCGCGTGCGGTCGCCACGTTGAGCAGGCGCAGGTTCAATGCGACGGTGGCATTGGATTGCAGGTTGCCGCCGACGGTGCCGACCTTCATCGGCATCTCGATGGTGCCGACGAGGTTGCCCTGGTCGTCCTTGTACCAGCGCGTCAGCGAGCTGTAGTGTGCGCCGCGTGCGGCGTAGGCGTGCGCCGCCGCCTCCAGTGCGCGCCAATCGTTGCCGGTCGCCAGCGCGACCGCGTCGACGCCGTTCATGATGCCCTTGTTGTGCGTGGCCGCGCGATACGGATCGCACACCGCGAGGTCGTTCGCAAGGATGATGCCGTCGCGCACCTGCTCGCCGTCGTAGCCCTTGCCCGCGAGCAGTTCGGCCGGAATCACCGCCTTCGCCCACACCAGCGCGCGGTCGGTGAGGTTGGAAAGAATGCGCAGGAACACCTTGCCGCCGGTGATGCCTTCCACCAGCGGCGCCACGCCTTCGCACATGGTGTTGACCATGTTGGCGCCCATCGCGTCGCAGGTGTTCACCAGGAGGTGCAGCACCACCATGTCGCGACGGCCGTCGGCTGCCGGATGGATGCGCACCTCGATGTCCTTGGCGCCGCCGCCGCGCGCGACCATGTTCGGGTGCAGGCTGTTGGCGAGGTTGATGATCTCCTGCTTGCGTTGCAGCAGCGCGGCCTGCGCGGTGGCCGAGTTGTCGATGTCGACGATCTGCACCTGGCCAATCAGGATCGGATCGGTGCTGCGCGTGGTGAAGCCACCCGCGGAACGCACCAGTTTCGCCGCGGAGGAAAGCGCAGCGACGATCGAAGGTTCCTCGACGACCAGCGGGACGACGTGGTCCTTGCCGTTGATCAGGAAATTGAGGCCGAGTCCCAGCGGCAGGCCCATGACGCCGACCACGTTCTCGATCATCTTGTCGGCGCGCGCGACGCTGAGCGTATGCGCGCCGCTCGACAGGACCTGGAAATCCTCGCGGGAAAGCAGGCCGCGTTCGCGCACCAGGTTCACGCGTTCGGGCACCGACAATTTGTAGAAACCCGGAAATCTCGACTGGTCCATCTTGGAATCCTTGGGCAAAGCCTCAAACGCTTGATACAACCTCCAGACCCTTCGGGTCCGCTTCCAGATCGATCACGGGAAATCCCGCCTGCACCACGCGCCCGGCGAACGCCCGCAACCGCACATCTTCCACGGCGAACGTGACGCCCACGTCACCGCCGCCCGCACCGCAGCTCTTGTAGAAACAGCCGCACTCCGCGGCGATCGCGGCGATCGCCCGATGCTCGCGGCTGGCGATGTCAGCACCCGCGGCCTCGCCGAAGCGCGCCAAGGCACCGGCGTAATCGTGGAAGCTGGACAGGAAGGCCGTGGCATCGTTGGCGGTCATGGCGTCGATGCCGCGTGAAGAAATTGTAGCGAGTTCACGGGTGCGCTGCGCGAACGCGGTGGGCTCGCGTTCACGCCATGCGGCAACGGTTTGCAACATCGCGCGGGTGGATGCCGGGCGGCCGCTGTAGACGCAGCACCAGCGCAGGCCGTCGGGCAGTTGCTGCGGCGCGGCGCGCGCGGTGTCGTCGTGCAACGCGAAGCGCGACAAGCCGCCTTTCAGCGACGCCGCGATGTCGATGCCGCTGCCCTGTCCGTGCTGGATTGCACGATGCGCGGCGATGGCTTCGCCGAGAGTTGGCGGCGCGAGGTTCGCGTGCGCATGCAAGGCGCCGAGCAGCGCGACGGCGAGCGCGGCGCTGGAACCCAGGCCGAGTTTGGTGCGTGCGCCGGCGTGTTCGAGATGAAACGCGTCGCTGTCGAGTTCGATGCGGCAAGGCGGCAATGCTCGCGCTTGCGGAAATCGTGCGAGCAGGGTGGCGGTCCATTCGAGCTCGGCAGGCGCCGTGCCGATCCATGCGGCTTCATGGCCGCGCAGTCGCAGCCGCGCATGCAACCCGAGCGTCGGTGAAACGATCTCCCAGCAATCGCCGTCGATGTTCGCGAGCGTTGCTCGCGCGCGCCGATCCACCGCCATCACCAGCGCCGGCGCGCCTTCCAGCACCGCGTATTCGCCCAGCAGCACCAGCTTGCCGGGCGCGCTGGCGACGATGCGCGTCAACCGCCGTCCTCGATGCGCGCGCCTTCGCCGAGGCCGCTGATCAGCACGTCCTCGACGCCCGCGACATCGCGCAGGGCGTCGGCGACGCGTGCCGCATCATCCGGCGGGCACACGGCCTTGACCTGCGGGCCCGCGTCGACCGTGTAGAACACGCCGATGCCGCCAAGCCGCAGCGCGCGGATGCACTGGATGCAATCGAGCGTGGCGCCGTTCCAGTAGATCAGCGCGGGACGCGTCGCCAGCATCACCGCATGCATCGCAAGGCAACTCGCTTCGCTGATCTCGGCGAGCTTGTCGAAGTCGCGCGCCCGCACCGCATCGCGCGCAGCCGCGAGGTCGCGCGGCACCGTTGCGACCCAGTCGCGGTAATACGGCGAGGTGCGCTGCGAGGTTTCCATGCCGGCGCGCGAATCGACAGCCTTTTTCGTGCGGCTGGTGATCGCGACTACGACCTTCAACGGCCATGCGGACGCGTCCAGCAGCGGCGCCGCGAAGGCATCCTGGCCATCGTCGCGCACGCCCGGCGCCATTTCCACGAAGCCGCCGAAGATCGAACGCGCGGCGGAACCCGAGCCGCGCCGCGCCAGCATCGAAAGCTCGTGTGCGTCGAGATGCAATCCCAAGGCGCGATCGACGGCGACCGCGAGTGCCGCGAAACCGGACGCCGACGATGCCAATCCCGCGCCGGTCGGGAAGTCATTGGTGGATTCGACGTGCGCGCGCGTCGTCACGCCCGCGCGCGCGCGGAACAGATCGAGGAACGCGCCGACCTTGCGGCTTTGCTTAGCGTCGCGCTCGCCGTTCAACGTGATGTCGTCGGCGTCAAGCGCGTCATCGAAGCGCACGCGCGTGCGCGTGTGCAGCGCGTCCAGCGTGATCGACAGCGAACCCGCGGCCGGCAGGTTCAGCGCGGCATCGCGCTTGCCCCAGTATTTGACCAGCGCGATGTTCGGTTGTGCTTGTGCGGTGGCCTGCCGGATTGGCGAAGTCATCGAAGGTATCCGTTGTCCCGGAACCATTGTATTGCGTCGGCCAGCGCTTCCCGCGCCGGGCGTGCGCGGTAGCCGAGTTCGGCTTCGGCGCGCGCGCTCGAAAAATACATCCGGTGCCGCGCCAGCTTCACGCCATCCACCGTGATGTTCGGCGCAACGCCGGTCATGCGCGCCCACGCCTCGGCCACGTGAGCGACCGGCAGCACCGCGGCGTGCGGCAGCTGTAGCCAGGGCTTGCGGCGGCCTGTCAGCTCGGCGACCGCGCCGAGGATCGACCGCAGGCTCATGTTCTCGCCGCCCAGCACGTAACGGCGTCCGCGCTGCCCGCGTTCGTAGGCGAGCACGTGGCCTTCGGCCACGTCGTCCACGTGCACGATGCACAGCCCAGTATCGACGAATGCGGGCATGCGTCCGCGCGCGGCATCGAGGATCATGCGTCCGGTCGGCGTGGGCTTGCGGTCGCGCGGTCCGACCGGCGCGGCGGGGTTCACGATCACGATGTCGCTGCCCGCGCGCACGCAGCGCCGCACCAGCGCTTCGGACAGGAACTTGGAACGCTTGTACGCGCCGATCATGTCGGCGAGATGCACCGGGGTGTCTTCGTTGGACGGTGTGCCGTCGTGATGCAGGCCCAGCGTCGCGACGCTGGAGGTGTGCACGATGCGCCGCACGCCGCCGCGTTGTGCGGCCAGCAGGATGTTGTGCGTGCCGCGCACGTTGGCCTTGCCGATCTCGCGCGGATCGCGCGCCCACAACCGGTAATCCGCCGCGACGTGAAACAGGCCTGCGCAATCCCGCAGCGCGCGTTCCAATGAAGATGGATCGAGCAGATCGCCGCGCACGATCTCGACGTCGAGGCCATCGAGGTTCGCCGTATCGCTCGACGCACGCGCCAGCGCGCGCACTGGATAGCCATGGCGCAACAACGCGCGCACCACGGCCGAGCCGACGAATCCGTTGGCGCCGCTGACGAGGATGGGTGCGCTCATGCAGCGAGTGCTGCGGCGGTCGCGAGCGAACGGCGCGCGCGGCGGAAGTCGCGCGTCAGCGCGTACGTCGCGCGCCATGTGGCCGGGCCGCCGAACGCGATTGCCGCGACCATGCGCGGCGTCCAGCCTTCGTCGGCGCCGTCAAGCGCGCGCACGATGCCCGCGGGCAGTGCGCGTCCGGCGGGATCGCAAATCGCCTTCACCGCGACGAACGGCAGCTTCGCGCGCAGTGCCACCGCGGCGATTGGCGCGGCTTCCATGTCCACCACGATCGCACCGCTGCGTTCGGCCAGCGCCTGTTTTTCCGCGGGCGTCGCGATCGGTTGCACCGTCGACCATAGCGCGCCGCGGCGCACGCGCAGCGCGCCGGAAAGCGTGGCGGCCAACCGATCACTTGCAGCAGCATCGGTGGCGAAACCCGGATCGTCGTACGTGTAGCGGATGCGGTCGGCGACCAACACATCGCCCGCGGCCAGCGTGGAATCCAGCGCGCCCGCCACGCCCCAGTTCGCCAGCCGCGCGACGCCGCGGCCGAGCAGGCGTTCCGCGGCGCGCATGGCGTTGTGCGGACCGATGCCGGACACCGCGATCCAGCCGTCGCGCCAGCGCGTGCAATCACCGGGATGCATGCCGTGCATGCCGAGGCTGTGCGCTTCGGCGGGAAGCGCGACGACGAGACCCGTGCCTTCAGTGGGGCCGCCCGGCGTTGACATTGCGGAAGCGCACCAGCGCCCAATAAGGAAAGTAGCGGCTGTAGCCGTGGTACTTCAGATAGAACACGCGCGGGAAACCCGGCGCGTTGAAGCGCGCGTCGTGCCACTCGCCGCCGATCTGGGTGCGGATGAGGAATTCGATGCCGCGCGCGACCGCGCGGCCGCCGCCTTCGCCGGCCGACATCAGCGCCAGCAATGCCCACGCGGTTTGCGCGGGTCCGCTGCGCGCACCGCGCCCGCGCAATTCCGGATTCAAGTAACTGTCGTTGCCCTCGCCCCAGCCGCCGTCGGCCTGCTGCACGGATTTCAGCCACGTCACCGCGCGGCGGATCGGCGCTTCGTCCGTCGCCATGCCGGCCGCGCGCAACGCCACCAGCACTGACCAGGTGCCGTAGATGTAATTGGTGCCCCAGCGTCCGAACCACGCGCCTTCCGGCGTCTGCTCGTCGAGCAGGAAACGCAGCACGCGCTCGCGCGCTTCGCGATCGGACGCGCGGCCGAGCAGCGACAGCAGCGTCAGCACGCGACCGCTGACGTCGCTGGTGGGCGGATCGAGCAGCGCGCCGTGGTCGGCGAACGGAATCTGGTTGAGCCATTGATGATCGTTGTCGGCATCGAACGCGGCGAAGCCGCCGTTGCGCGATTGCATGCCGACCAGCCAGTCGGCGGCGCGTTCGATGGCATGCGCGAACTGCGCGCGCCGCGGCGACCGGTGCAGCGCACGCGCGGCCACCGCGGTGTCGTCGAGATCGGGGTAGGCATCGTTCTTGAACTGGAACGCCCAGCCGCCACCGCGAAGATCCGGGCGATAGCTGCGCCAGTCGCCCGATTCGTCCAGCAGCTGGCGCGCGGTCAACCAGTCGAGCGCGCGCTCGATCGCCGCGGCCGGCGCACTGCCGTCCTCCTGCATCGCGAGGCAGGTGAGTCCGGTGTCCCAAACGGGCGACACGCAGGGTTGGCACCAGGCGTCGTCGTCGTGCACCACCAGCAAATCGTCGATGGCCTTGCGCGTTTCGCGGCGGGCGGGATGGCTGGCGGGATAGCCAAGCAAGGCGAGTGCTTCGTAGGCGTTGACCATCGCGGGGAAGATCGCGCCCAGCCCGCCCTCGCCGTTGCGGCGTTCCAGGATCCATGCTTCGGCGCGCCTCAATGCATGCCGGCGCACGCGGTTCGGGATCAAGGATTCGAAGCGCCGCGCGATCTGCTCGCAGGCGAACAGCACGCGGTTCAACAGCGAACGCGGATGGAAATAATGCGGCTCCTGCTCCGGCGGCGTCACGAACAGCTCGCGGATGTGCACGTCCAGCGGATTGGCCGCGCGCGGTTTCAGCGTGGTCAGCACCGACAGCGGCACCATCACGGTGCGCGACCAGTACGACACCTTGGAAAGGTTGAACGGGAACCAGCGCGGCAGCAGCACGATCTCCACCGGCAGGAACGGCACGCCGCGCCAAGGCAGTTCGCCGAACAGCGCCAGCGCGATGCGCGTGAACACATTGCTGCGCGCGGCGCCGCCGTGCGCGAGGATCGCCGAGCGCGCGCGCGCCATGTGCGGCGCGTCGGCGCGGTCGCCGGCCAGCTTCAGCGCGAAATAGCATTTCACGCTGCAACTCACGTCCAGCGCGCCGCCGGGATACAGCGGCCAACCGCCGTCGCGCGACTGGTGACCGCGCAGGTATTCGGCGAGCCGCGATTCCAGCAGGCGATCGGATTCGCCGAGGTAGTGCAGCATCAGGATGTATTCGGCGGGAATCGTGCAATCGGCTTCCAGCTCGTACTGCCAGCAACCGTCCGCGCGCTGGCGCTCGAGGATGCGCGTGCGCGCAGCCTCGATGGCCGCGGCGAGGCGATCGCGCGCGGCAGGCTGGCTGCGAGCGGTCGGGCCTGCGTGCGGAGCGCCGGAGTCGGGAGCCATGGGCATTGCTTCACTTCACGGTGACGACGTGCGCCGGCCCGCGGCCGTCGCCGTGCGGCCACGCCGAGCGCGGATCGGGCAGCAGGCCGCCCCAGTCGGCGGCCAGCGCCTGCAGCGGCAAGCCTTCCGCCATCCGCGCGAACCAGCCTTGCAGCACGCGGCTGTAGCCGGCGAACAGCCGCGTGACGATGACGATCTTCTTCACCACCTGACGCGACACTTTCACCTGCGTGGCGGCCGTGAAATCCGGCTTGGCGAGGATCGAGGCGAGCGTGCGCATCGCCAGTCCCACCGCGATCAAACAAAAGCGGCGGATGCCGACTTCCTTTTCGGGAATCAGCAGCGTGTAGTCGAGCGCGTTGCGCAAATGGCTGTGCGCGACGCCGATCAACTGCGCGTAGCCCTCGCCGAATGCATCGGGCACGTCGCCGCGGCGGATGTCCTGCAGTTCCACGCCGGCGCGCGCGAACAGGTCGTGCGGCAGCCAGCACACGCCGCGCTCGCGGTCTTCCCAGAAATCCTTGAGGATGTTGGTCATCTGCAGGCCCTGGCCGAACGACACATCCAGCCCGGACATCGCCTCGCGCCGTTCGGCGATGCGCGGCGAGTAGTCGCAGAACAAATCCGTCAGCGTCTGCCCGACGACGCCGGCGACGTAATAGCAATAGCGGTCCATCTCGCGCATGTCCGCGAGGCCGGCGGTGCTGGCGCGGCGTTCGAAGCTCGGCATGCCGGTGCACATGATGCGGATGCAGCGCGCCAGCGATTCGCGCTGCGCGAGGTTGAAACCATCGGTGACCTCGATGATCTCGGGCGTGTGCGTCACCAGGTCGCGTTCCGCATCGAGCGTGTTGCCGTGCAGCAGCGGCGCGAGGTCGCGCGCGAACGACGCCGGATCTTCGGTCGATGCGACCACGCGCGTGAAGCGGTCATGGAACTGCTGCTTCACGTCGCCGGCGAGCGATCGTTCGTCCTCGATGGTGTCCGCGATGCGGCACAACAGGTACGCGTTGGCGATCACCGTGCGCAGGCGCGGATCGAGTTGCGGGATCGTCAACGCGAAGGTGCGTGATACCGCGGGGAGAATGCGCTCCTGGTAGGCTTCGGCGTCTTGACGCGACGCGTTGGCGGAAGCTGGGGCGGTCATCCTGCAGGTCTCCTTCGGCGCGATGCCGGCCGACGTTCGAATCCTACGCATTGTGCGTGAAGACGAGGTGGAAGTGGCGCCGCGGCGTTTTTGACATCGATGCGGCGCCCTCGCTAGGCTCGCGGCGCCGCGGCGTGCAGCGGCGACATGGAGCGGTTCGATGTCTTCCTTTGCAGATCGCGTGGCGGGCTACCGCGACCGGCTCGAACAGGCGCTGGATGCACGCCTGCCGGCCGCCGAAACACCGCCGGCTTCGCTGCACGCAGCCATGCGCTACGCAGCATTGGGCGGCGGCAAGCGCATCCGTCCGTTGCTGTGCTACGCCAGCGGCGAAGTGCTGAGCGTGCCAGCCGACCGGCTCGACGACGCGGCCTGCGCAGTCGAATGCGTGCACGTGTTCTCGCTGGTGCACGACGACCTGCCGGCGATGGACGACGATGCGTTGCGGCGCGGCAAGCCGTCCACGCACGCGGCGTTCGGCGTCGCCACCGCGATCCTCGCGGGCGACGCGCTGCAGACGCGCGCGTTCGAAATCCTCTCGGGCGATGGCGTGCACGACGCCGCCGAACGGCTGGGCATGATCGCGCTCCTCGCCACCGCCACGGGTTCGCAAGGCATGACCGGCGGGCAGGCCGTCGATCTCGAATCCGAAGGCAAGCAACTCGCCGCGGCGGATCTCGAAGCGCTCGACCGCGACAAGACCGGCAAGCTGATCCGAGCGGCGGTGCTGATGCCGTGCTGCGCCGTGCCGAACCTGCCGGCCGCCTCGCGCGATGCGCTCGACCGTTTCGCCGAGTGCATGGGCCTTGCATTCCAGATCAAGGACGACGTGCTGGACGTCGAAGGCGAGCAGGCGCTCACCGGCAAGACCAAGGGCGCCGACGCCGCACGCGGCAAGGCGACTTATCCGTCGCTGATGGGCATGGACAACGCCAAGCGCCGCGCCGACGCGCTGTACGCCGAAGCGCTGGCCGCGCTGGGCATTTTCGGCGATGCCGCCGAGCCGTTGCGCTGGCTGGCGCGCTATATCGTGCATCGCGATCATTGAGCGCGACAGCATCATCAGGAAAAATGGTGGAGCGGAAGGGGATCGAACCCTCGACCTCTGCATTGCGAACGCAGCGCTCTCCCAGCTGAGCTACCGCCCCACGTATTAAGTTGTCGTGGCGTGCCGGCCGTCAGGCGGCGCCGCCGCGCCGGCGCGTTGCACGCCAGCGAGCCGCGTATGGTAGCCGGTATGCCGTCGCGCGCCAAGCGTTTCCGGCCTGGGTTCAGCCGGCCAGCAGCGGGGTCAGTCTGGCCTGCAGCACGGTGGCGCGCCAGCCGTTGAGGCCTTCCGGCCACGTGCGCGTGACCGCGAATTCCTCGATCAGGCGGCGCGGGCACAACAGGCCCGGCGGGATGTCGAGCCTGGCCGCCTCGGATTGCACCACGTCGCGCATCGCATCCGCGGCGCGCCTGGTATCGCCTTTGGGCGCGGCTGGAATGGGCGCGAGTGCGGCGAGTTCTTCCGGTGTCGCGATCGTCTGCAGCAACGCCAGCAGTTCCGAACGTTGCGGACCGCGCAAGGCGCGCTGGCCCTTGACGCGTTCGAACAATTCGCCGCTGCTCGCGGGCGGCTGCAGCGACAGCGCGAGCGCGTTCGCGTCGTCGATGATCCACGGGCGCGGGCGATCCAGCGTGCGCGCCACCGCATCGCGCCACAGCAGCACGCGTTTCAGGCGCGCGCGCGCTTCGGCCGGCCAATCGGCTGCGCTGCGGAAACCGCGCTGCGGCTGCGGATCGATCTGCGCGGGATCGCGCTGCGCGCGTTGCGCCAGCCGCGCACAATCCTCTGCGTGCCAGACATCGCGTCCGCGCCGCTGCAATTCGGCCGACAATTTTTCGTGCAGGGCTTCGAGGTGGGCGACGTCCTGCGCGGCGTAGTCGAACTGGCTCGCGGACAGCGGACGCTGCAGCCAGTCGGAACGCGTTTCGTCCTTCGGAATGTCGACGCCCAGCACGCTGGCCGCGAGTTTCTGGTAGCTCAGGCCCGGGCCCATGCCGCACAGCGCCGCCGCGATCTGGGTGTCGAACAGTGCCAGCGGCATGCCGTCCAGCAGCGGCGCCAGCGCTTCCATGTCTTCGCTAGCGCTGTGCATCACGCACAGGCGTCCGCCCACGAGCGCGCGCACGTCGGCGGCCGCGTCGTAGGCGAGCGGGTCGAGCAGCCAGCATTCGCCCGCGAGCGCAGCCTGCACCAGCGCCAGTTTCGGGAAGAAGGTGTTGCGGCGCATGAACTCGGTGTCGAGTCCCAGCACGCCGTGCGCGGAAAGCGGCGGCAGGCCGCCTGCATGGTCGATCCAGGTGGCGCTCATCGGCGGCCGGGGCGCATCGGTTGGTGTTCCATTGCACGTCGGTTTGCTATCGTGAACCGCACACGATAACAGCCAGCCGCCGCGCACGCATGCCGAACCCGCAATCCCTGACTCGTCAACACGCGATCGGTGGCGCGATCGGGGTGGCCTTGCTGGTGTTCGCGCTGGTCTACCGGTTTTTCCCGGAAGCGTTGAAGGTCGAGCCGGCGCTGTTGAAATCGCATCGCGCCACGGTGTCCAGCGCGCCCGTCAGGCCGCAGGTGGTGCAGCGCCAACTGACGCCGGCCGAGTCGGAACTCAACGCCGGTCCGCCGATTTCGCTGGCGCCGACCGCCGTAATTGCGGCGCGGGCGCAGGGCGCATTCGGCAACCAGGCCGGCAAGGGCAAGGTCGCGCAATTGCTCACCGACGCGGGCAAGGCCGCGCGCGCCGGCAACCTGATCGGTCCGGACAAGGACAGCGCGCTCGTGCTGGTGCTCGAGGCCGCCAAGCAGGCGCCGGACGATCCGCACGTGAAAACCGCGGTGTCGCTGTTGCACGCGCGCCTGATCGCGAACGTGCAGCAGTCGCTCGCGACCGGCGACGCGGACGCGGCGCGCGCCAACCTGGATGCGCTGAAGCAATTGCCGGGTGCGCAGGATGACCTGCCCGCGCTGGCAGCGCGCATCGACGCCGCGGCCAAGGTGCAGCCGTTGCTGGAGCAGGCCAGCGAACTGGTGCAGAAGGGCAAGCTGGAAGGTCCGGGCGACGACACCGCGCTGGCGGTGTATCGCAAGGTGCTCATCCTCGATCCCGAAAACGTGGTGGCCCGCCAAGGCCTGCAACGCGTGCAGCAGGCCTCGCTGGACCGCGCGCTGAGCGCGGCCGCGCAGAACGATGACGCCAAGGCGGATGCGGCACTCGCGGATGCCGCGGCGATCCTGCCATCCTCGCCCGCGCTGGCCGACACGCGCGCGCGCATCGCGGCGATGCGCTCGGGCCGTGCGGACAACCTGATGTCGCAGGCCGAGTCCGCGCTGGATGCCGGCAACCTCGACTTGGCGCAGCGCATCGCGGAGCAGGCGGCGGCGCTGGGCGCCTCCACCGACGCGTTCATGGCGAAACTGCAGAACGCGCGCGAATACGCCAACTACCATCCGGGCCAGGTGTTCACCGATCACTTCCTCGACATCGTGGGGCAGGCGCCGGCGATGGTGGTGATCCCGCGCGGCACGTTCCTGATGGGATCGCCGCAGCGCGGCCGCGTGCAGTCGAGCGCCGAACAGCCGCAGCACGAGGTGACGCTCGCCAGGGGTTTCGCGATGGCGCGCGCCGAAGTGACGGTCGGCGAGTTCCGCGCGTTCGTGCGCTCGTCGGGTTACGTGTCGGATTCCGATCGCCTGGGCGGCGCGTCGGTGTACGACGAAACCAACGGCCGCATGCAGATGCGCTCGGGCGTGGACTGGCAGGACGATTACGCCGGACAGCCCGCGAAGCCGAACGATCCCGTCGTCAACGTGTCGTGGAACGATGCGCATGCCTACGCCGAATGGTTGTCCAGGCGCACGGGCAAGCACTACCGCCTGCCGACCGAGGCCGAATACGAGTACGCCGAACGCGGCGGCACCACCACGCTGTACTGGTGGGGCGACGGCACGCCCTCGCGCCCGGTCGAGAACCTCACCGGCAGCGGCGACCGCTCGCCGGCGCACCGCAGTTGGGCCAATGCCTTCAGGAACTACAGCGACAACTATTGGGGACCGGCGCCGGTGATGAGCTTCCAGCCCAACCCGTTCGGACTGTACGACATCGACGGCAACGTGTCGGAATGGGTGGCGGATTGCTGGCACGAAAACTACGTGCGCGCGCCGACCGACGGCAGCGCGTGGGTCAACCCCGGTTGCAGCGAGCGCGTGATCCGCGGCGGTTCGTGGGGCAGTGCGCCCGACCAGGACCGCTCGGCGTTCCGCATGGGCGCCGCGTCCGATTCGCGCAGCGGACGCGTGGGATTCCGCGTCGTGCGCGAGTTGTAAGGACCGGGCACGGTTTCGCCCGCGTTCATGCACTTCTCAGCGAACGTAAAGGGCGACGCACTAATGTGTGCATGAGCAACAAGCGGAGTTCGCCATGCGCCACTTCCTTCGCATCCTGACCAGTATCGCGGTTCTCGCGCTCGCGGGCTGCGTCTATCCCGGCTACACCTACGTGAGCGGCGGTTACGGCGGCGGCTACTACGCCGGCGACGCGTATTACTACGGCGACGGCTACTACGCACCGGCGTACTACTACGGCGGTTACGGCTGCTGCGGCTGGTACGGGCCGTCCGTCGACATCGGCATCGGCTATTACGGCGGCGGCTACTATCGCCACGGCTACCGCGGCTACGGCGGCCACCGCTGGAGCGGCCACTCCTGGCATGGCGACGGCTCGCATGGCAGCTGGCACGGCGGCAACCCGCACGGCGGCGACCACTGGCATCACCACTGATCCGCAGCTCACATGCACGCGGCCAGGGCCGCGCGCAGCTTCGGCACATAGCCCGCGCCGAACAGGTTGACGTGGTTCAACAGGTGGTAGAGGTTGTAGAGCGGCGCGCGCCCGCGCCAGTCGCGCCGCAATGGCGCACGTTCGGCGTAGGCCTCGAAGAACGCGCGCGGCGGTGAGCCGAACAGGACCAGCATCGCCAGCTCGGCTTCGGCCCAGCCGTGGTGCACCGCACCGGCGTCGATCAAGGCCGGACCGCCATCGCCGCAGACGTGCAGGTTGCCCGACCACAGGTCGCCGTGCAGCAGCACGGGCGGCATGCCGGGAACGCGTTGGCGCAGGTTCGCGCACAGCAATTCGACCGCCGCGCCGTCACGCGCCTCGATCAGGCCGCTGTCGCGCGCGTGGCGCAGTTGCGGCAGCAGCCGGCGCTCGGCGAAGAAACGCCAGCCGTCCTCGTCGTGCGTGTTGTCCTGCGGCGAGTCGCCGCAGAAGCCGTCGTGATCGAATCCAAAGCGTGCGCCGGTGACGGCGTGCTGTTTCGCCAGTCCCGCGCCCGCGCGCTGCCAGTAATCGGCCGGGCGCACGCCCTCGCCGAGATCTTCCAGCACGATCCGGTCGTCTGCCACTTCGTACACTTCGGGTACGCGCAGCGCGTGCGCGTCGCGCAGGGCCGCCAGCCCGCGCACTTCGGCGCGAAAGAAATCGCGTGGCACGCCGTGCCGCTGCTTGATGACGACGGTGGTTCCGTCGGGCAAGGTCGCGGAATGCACGCGCAAGGCTCAGCCGCGCGCGTCGCCGCGCTCCCACGCCGCGACCGGTCCGGGAACGGGGCGAAACAAGGGATGCGTTTCGAGCGCGGCAACGCTGCGCGGCAGCAGGCGCAGCCGCTCGGGATCGCGCACGCGCAGTTTTCCGCGCAGATGACGCACCTCGAATGCGAGTTGTCCGCGCGTGACGGTCAGCCGCCTGCGCGAATGGGGATCGGACAGCTTGCCCGCATCGAACCCGAAACCGCGCGCCTGCGCTTCCGCCAGCAGCCCATGCAGATAGCTTTCGATGGCCGCGAGCGGTGCCGTGCAGCACTCGAACCGGACCAGTTGCGGATGCGCGCGATAGCCGCGCGTTTGCCCGGCCAATACCGCACGCGCCAGCAATGCCTCGCGCCAGGCGGCGGTCAGACCTTTCGAATCGAGATAACGCGGGTGCAGGCTCCACAAGCGCATCGACACATTGTGTCAGATCGCAGGACCAGCGCTGGTGCCGAAGGTGGGACTCGAACCCACACGCTTTTAAGGGCGGCGGATTTTGAGTCCGCTGCGTCTACCGATTCCGCCACTTCGGCGACGGGCCGCACAGTATGCGGGAGCGCCGCACGATTGCCAAGCATTGCGCCGGTCCCGCCGGCCAACGGCCGCATGAACCGGCGGCAACCCAGCGCGGAACTCTGCCCGGAGTTGACGAGGCGTTTACGCCGGGTTTTCGATGATGGAGAGGCGGCGTGATGAAGCCATCGCGGCGCGCCACCATCGACAAGGAGAGTCTTCATGCGATCAGTACCAGTTGTTTTCACCGGCATCGTCGCGATCGGTTTCGCCTTGGCCGCCCAGGCCCAGAATGCGCCGACCGCCAACCCTCCGACGCAACCCGCGACCTCGGCCGCCAACAAGCCGAACGGGCAGCTGGACAACTCGGGAGGCGGCCTGAGCATGCACATGACGCCGCGCGAGGCGCGCATGGCGTTCCGGAACATGGATACCAACCATGACGGGTTCCTCGACCGCACGGAGTTCACGCGCAACGGCGACAGTGGCCAGCGTTTCGCCGGCTGCGATACCAACCATGATGGCAAGCTCTCCGAGGCCGAATACGTGGCGTGTTCGCAGCGGCCACCGGCGGCCTCGCATTAGTGCCGTCGCGGAAGCTTCGCGTCAGCAGTCCAGCGAAAGACTGCGCTCGTTGCGGAGATACCAGTCGCCGCCGGCGGGTTCGAATACGCTGCAATGGGTCATCTCGTCCTGGTAGACGTGCACGCTGACCGCAAGCTCGGTGCCGCTTGCATTGCAGATCGTGTGGTGTTCGTGCGGCGGGATCAGGCTGCCGGCCGAACCCGCGCCGGCCTGGATCGCGCCGGCAGGGACGAAGCGGTAGCGCCTGTCGTCGTGCTCGCGCAATTCGTACTGCACGACTTCCAGCGCGCCCTGCCACACGGCCTCGACGCACCACATGCCGGCGTGGTCGTGGATCGGTGTGCCCTGGCCGGGGCTCCAGGTCATCGCGACCACGCAATAGCGGTGTTCGGGGCTGCGATAGAGCTCTCGCCGCGCGTAGTGCTCGGCGCAGCCTTCGAACACGCAGTCCGGCAGGCGCACGTCGCCCGCGTGGATCGCGTCGCACAGCGCCGAGCGCAGCGCGCGCATGGTGCTGGCGGTGTCGCCTGCTTCGACGGCGGCGTCGAAGGCGCGGATCAGTTTGTCGCGTCCGGGAAATTCCATGCCCATGACATAAGCATATAACGCCGCCGCATGTGCGTGGGCGATCGCGTGGGCGCGAGTCAGAGCGTCGCCATGAACGCGCCGATCGCGGCGCCGAAGCGGCCGGTATCGACCAGGAACGCGTCGTGGCCTTGCGGGGAATCCAGTCCGACGAACGTGGTGTCGGTGCCGGTGGCGCGCAGGTCCTCGGAGAGTTGCTGCTGCTGTTCCAGCGGGAACAGGATGTCGGTTTCGACGCCGATCACCAGTGCGCGTTCCAGTTTCATCTTCGCCAGCGCATTGCGCACCGCGGTGACGGGATCGGACGTGCCGCCGTATTCGGCAAGGTCGAACCAGTCGGACGCGCGCGACAGGTACAGGTAGCAATTCGGGTCGAACGAACGCGTGAAGCGGCGCGCGTGCGCGTTGAGGTAGGACTCGATCTGGAACTCCGCGCCGAACGGTTCTTCCTCGCGCTGGTCGGCTTCCAGCCGGATGCGGCCGAAGCGTCCGCTCCATTCCAGCGCCGAGCGGTAGGTGATCACGCCCAGCTTGCGCGCGATGTTCATGCCGGTGTCGGGGTAGCGCTCGTCGTCGTAATGGCCATCGTTCCATTTCGGATCGAGCCGGATCGCTTCGCGCTGCAGCGAGCGGATCGCGATCGCAAACGGTTGCGCGCGCGGCGCCGTGCACACGCTCACGTGCGCGCGCGCGAAACCCGGATGATGCGCAAGGCAGCCGAGCGCGGCCATGCCGCCCATCGAGCAGCCGACCAGCGCGGCAAGCCGCTCGATGCCGAGTCCGCGCATGAGTTCGTAACCGGCGTTGCCCGCGTCTTCGAGCGACAGCTCGGGAAAATCGAGGCGGTACACGTCGCCGGTCGCGGGATTGATGGATGCGGGCCCGCTGGAACCCTTGCAGCTGCCCAGCGTGTTCGCGCAGACCACGAACCAGCGATTCGTGTCGATGGCCTTGCCGGGGCCGACGATGTCTTCCCACCAGCCGGCCGAATCGTCCGCTGCATTGCTGGCCGCGTGCGCGCTCGGCGACAACCCGGTGAAGATCAGCACCGCGTTGTCGCGGGCTGCATTCAAACTGCCCCAGGTTTCGTACGCGAGTTGCGCGCCGTGCAGCTCGCCGCCGCGTTTCATCCGGAACGGCGAAGGCAGGGCGTAGTATTGGCGGGCGTCGGCCATGGCGGATTTTCGGCGAATCAAAACCGCGAGGGTAATGAACAAACGCGAGGCGGCCAAGTGATGCGTCGGTCTGCGCGCGTTTTCTTCCCCCTTCGCTTGCGAAGGGGGAACTGAGGGGATGGCTTTTGCTGTATGCGACGCGGCATCCCCCCGCGCGCATTGCGCGCGACCCCCTTCCCGCGGAGGGGCGTTCAATCCACCTTGTCGATCGTCAGTGTGACCGGTGCATGCGAGTTCGTGGCGACTTCGACCGGCGCGGATTCCAGATCGCCGGCTTGCGGCATCGCATTGCCGCTCTGGCTGATGCGCGCCGCAACGTTGACCTTGGCGAATTTCGACAACGTCATTGCGGGCGTCATGGCCATCGCATCGGTCAACGTGACTTTCGCGGGCAAATCGGATGCCTTGAGGCGCGCCACCGCCAGCGGCATCGGCGGACCGTCCACCGCGCGCGCGAACACGAACAGCGTGTCGCCGGATTTCACCTTGTGCGCGAGTTTCGGATCGAGCTTGACCATCACGGTGAGCGCAACGCCAGGGTGGGCCGTGGCGGATGAAGTTGCCGATGTGGGATCGGCCGCGGCCAGCGTGGCATCCTGTGTACCGCCGCCCATGTGCGCCTCGGCCGCGGCCAATTCCTGCTGCACGGCAGTGGCGACCCTGGAGCCGGGCTGCAGCAGGGGCAGCAGGGTTTTCCATTGCTTCGCGGCGCCGGCGTAATCGTTGCGCTGGAAATCGCTGATGCCGAGCAGCCATAGAGCGCGCTGATGGGTTGGCTCGATCTGCAGCGCGCGCTGCAACTTCGCGCGCGCGACATCGTCGATCCGATGCGAAAGGGATGTTTCCGCCGTCGCTTCCACCCACGCCACCATCGCGTCCGGATCATCGGGCTTCAACTTCAACAGGTGATCCAGTGCATCCAGGGCCTGCCGCGGCTGGCCGAGCGCGGAATACGCCTGCGCCAGCAACGCCCAGCCTTCGGCGTTGTCGGGCTTGCGCTGCAGGCTGGCCTGCAGCTGTTGTGTGGCTTCGAGGAGGGTCGCGTGGTCGTCGATGCTGGCCGATGCGGATTGCAACGCCTGCGGCGTGCCGACCATCAGGTAGGCACCCAGCACAATGGGCGGCGTCACCAGCGCGAGCGCGAGCGCCAGCAAGAACGGCGCGCGCGGACGGCCTTCGCGGCGCGCGCTGCGCAGCAGCGGCACCAGCACGCAGGCCAGTGCGGCCACCACCATGAGGGCGGCGATGACGAGGAAGCGCGTGATCACCAATCGTCTCCGGGTTCTTCAGCGATCATGCCGGCCGGGCGCGTGCGCCGGCGCAGCAGCACGACCACCACGATGCCGCCCGCAAGCAGGATCGCGGGCGTGCCGAACCACAGCGCGATCGTCGAAGGCGCCAGCGGCGGGTCGTACAGGATGAAAGTCGAATAACGCGCGACCAGCCAGTCCTTGATTTCCTTGTCGCTCTTGCCCTGCTGCATCATGTCGAAAATCTGCCGCCGCAACTGCTTGGCGAAATCGGCGTTCGACGACAGCAGGCTTTCGTCCTGGCACACCATGCAACGCAGTTCGCGGGTCAGGTGCTGGAAACGATCGCGCTGCGCGGTGTCCTTGAAGGGCAGCGGATCGATCGCGAACGCGGCCGCGCTGAGTGTCAGCGCGAAAGCGATCAACGCGATCGCGAGCAAACGCTTCATGTCCCCGCTCCATCGAGTGCGCGGATCTTCGGCTCCAGTTCGTTCGCAATCACGTCCGGCGTCAGCGGCCCGATGTGCTTGTAGCGAATCACGCCTTTCGCATCGATCAAGTAGGTTTCCGGCGCGCCGTACACGCCGAAGTTGATCGCGGTTTCGCCGGACTGGTCGGCGATCACTTCGTGGTAGGGATCACCGTGGCGCTGCAACCACGCGCGCGCATCCTGCGGCGCGTCCTTGTAGTCATAGCCGATCAGCGGGATGCCGAACCTGTCGCGGTACGCCATCAGCACCGGGTGCTCGTCGCCGCAGGCGAAGCACCAGCTCGCGAACACGTTGAGCAGGTACGGCTTGCCCAGCAGGTCGGCCTTGGTGACGAACTGGGTCGGATCGTTCAGGCGCGGCAGGCGGAACGTGGGCGCGGGCTTGTCGATCAGTGGGCTGGGCACGAAACGCGCGTCGTGGGTCTGGTTCCACACCAGGCCCACCACGAAAAACGCGACCAGCGCCGCGAACACGATCAGCGGCACGAATCGCGCGACGGGTTTGCGTGCCACTTCGTTCACGCTTCGCCTTCCGCGAGCTTGCGCGGCGCTTCGGGCTCGGGTTTTACGCGCGCGGTTTCCGGTTCCACCGCGCGCTTGAGGCGGAAGCGCTTGTCGAGGATCACCGCGAAGCCGCCCAGCATCATCAGCACGCCGCCGCCCCAGATCCAGCGCACGAACGGCTTGTCGTACACGCGCAGCGACCACGCGCCGTCGCCGATCGCGTCACCCAGCGACACGTACAGGTCGCGGAACACGCCGGCCTGGATCGCGGCTTCGGTCTGCACCTGGCCGCCAATGTAGGTGCGCTTCTGCGGATGCAAGGTCACGACCGGTTTGCCGTTGCTCGTGATCACCACCGTGCCCTGCTGCGCCTGGTAATTCGGCCCCTGCGTTTCGGTGACGCCGCTGAAATGAAAAGCATAGGCGCCGACGTCGACGCTCGCGCCCGGTTTCATGCTGACGTCCTGTTCCACGCTCATCGAGGTGGTCAGGATCGCGCCGGCGATGAACACGCCTATGCCGAAGTGCGCCAGCATCATGCCCAGCATCTCGAACGGATAGCGCTTGCCGCGCGGCGCTTCGCGCCAGCGCTTGATCGCGAACAGCACCACGCCCGCCATCACCCACACGGCGCCGGTGATTCCGAGCAATTGATACCAGCCGTGCGCGCCGACGATGAAACCGACGATGCCGGCCGCGACCGCAAGCGCGACGATGCGGATCAGCGCGTTGCGCCACACCTTCAGATCGGCCTTGCCCCAGCGCGACAGCGGCCCGAACGGCAGCGCCAGCACCAGCGGCGCCATCAGGATCAGGAACAGCGGCCCGAAATAGGGCGGCCCCACCGAAATGCGGCCGATGTTGAGCGCCTCGCCGACCAGTGGATACAGCGTGCCGAGCAGAACCATCGCGCAGGCGACCGTGAGCATCAGGTTCCCGATCACCATCAACGTTTCGCGCGACGCCAGCGCGAACGATTTGCCGCCGGTGACTTTCGGCGCACGCAGCGCGTACAGCAGCAGCGAACCGCCGACCACCACCGCGAGATAGACGAGGATGAAGATGCCGCGCGAAGGCGCGAACGCGAACGCGTGCACGCTGGTCAGCAGGCCCGAGCGCACCAGGAACGTGCCGAGCAGCGAGAACGCGAAGCCGAAGATCGACAGCAGCAACGTCCACGCGCGCAGGCCGTCGCGCTTGTCGGTGATCGCCTGCGCGTGGATCAGCGCGGCACCGATCAGCCACGGCATGAACGAGGCGTTTTCGACCGGATCCCAGAACCACCAGCCGCCCCAGCCGAGTTCGTAATACGCCCACGCGCTGCCCGCGACGATGCCGAGCGTCAGGAATCCCCACGCGACATTCGTCCACGGGCGCGCCCAGCGCACCCACGTCGATTTCAGTTCACCGCCCAGCAGTGACGCGATCGCGAACGCGAACGCCACGCTGAAACCGACGTAGCCCATGTACAGCGTGGGCGGATGGAACACGAGGCCCGGGTCCTGCAGCACCGGATTCAAGTCCGCGCCGTTGGCGGGAATCGGGAACTGCCGCAGGAACGGATTGGACGTCGTGATCATGTACAGCAGGAAACCGAACGCCACGAAGCCGAGCACGCCGATCACGCGCGAGAAGAACGCCTCGGGCAGCTTGCCGCCGAACACCACCAGCGCCAGCGTCCAGCCGTTGAGGATCAGCATCCACAACAGCAGCGAACCTTCGTGCGCGCCCCACACCGCCGACAACTTGTAGAACCATGGCAGCGACAGGTTGGAGTTCTGCGCGACGTACGCGACGGAAAAATCATTCATCCAGAACGACCACATCAGGATCCCGAATGCCAACGCCACGAACACGAACTGCCCGATCGCAAGCGTCGGCGCGGTCGCCATCAGCGGCCTGCTGCCGCGCCACGCGCCGATGATCGGCAGCGCGCATTGCAGCGCTGACAGCAGCAGCGCGAGGATCAGCGCGACCTGGCCGAGTTCGGGGTTCATCGTTCGGGACTCGGGACTCGGGACTCGGGACTCGTTGCCCCAGGCGCGAATTTAACTATGCCAATCCCGGATGACCTGCGCGCGCGTATTGGCGCAAATGCGCAGATGTTGGTGGGACCCGAGGAAATGTGATCAAGCTTTTTTGCATGCCCCGTGAAATTCAGGGTTGAAATCATGGCTGCGACTCCGCGTTCTTTTGCCGAGTTCCGAGTCCCGGGTCCCGAGTCCCGGGCACGCGATGCTCCTTCTCGGCCTTCGCGATCGCCTGCGCGACCTGCGGCGGCATGTAGGTCGAGTCGTGCTTCGCGAGCACCTGGGTCGCGACGAACTTGCCATCCTTCATCGAACCCGTGGTGATGGTGCTCTGGCCCACGCGGAACAGGTCGGGCAGGATGCCGGTGTAGGTCACCGGGATGCTCCGGAAACGATCGGTGATCACGAAATCAGTCGTTAGCGAACCGGGCACGCGATGCACGCTGCCTTCCTTGACGATGCCGCCCAACCGGAAGGGATGGCCCTCCGGCGCCTTGCCGGCGTCGACTTCGGAAGGCGAATACAAATACGTCATGTTCTTCTGCAGCGCGAACACCGACAACGCCGTCGCGATGCCGACCGCGCCCAGGATCAGCAGCGTGATGACCAGCCGCCGCTTGCGCACCGGATTCATGTCGAGGCATCCGCGCGTGCCGCGCGTGTGACGCGGGTGCGCTCGCGCGCGAGCTTGCCGCGCAATTCGCGCGTCAGCCGGCGCCGGCGCAATGCCGGCGCGAACCAGTCCCACGCCAGCACCACGATGAACACCGCGTACGCGGGCCACACGTAGCTGGCGTAACCGCCCATTGCAAACCAGTGCGCCATGTCAGGTGGGTGCCCCCGTCGTCTGCGCGGGTTGTCCGTCGACCAAGGCGCGCACCCACTGCTTGCCGCTTTCCAGCGACAGCAGGCCGGTGCGCGTGCGGCCCAGCAGGCTCGCGAAGAAATACAGGTGCGTCGCCAGCGCCATCACCAGCAACGGCCACAGCATCGCCGGTGCGATGGAGGAGCGCGCCGGGTCGAGGAAGTCGACGGTCGTCCCCTGGTGCAGCGTGTTCCACCACTGCACCGAGTAGTGGATGATCGGCAGGTTGACGCTGCCGACCAGCGCCAGCAGCGATGCCGCGCGCGCACCGCGGCGGCGATCCTCGAACGCGTTGTACAGGCCGATCACGCCGAGGTACAGGAAGAACAACACCAGTTCGGACGTGAGCCGCGCGTCCCACGTCCACCACGTGCCCCACATCGGCTTGCCCCACAGCGAACCCGTGAGCAAGGTGATCAGCGTGAACGCGGCGCCGGTCGGCGCGCATTCCATCGCGATCACTTCCGCCAGCTTCACGCGCCATACCAGCGCAATCAGTCCGGCCACCGCCATCGTCGCGTAGATGAACAGGCTCATCCACGCGCTCGGCACGTGGATGAAGATGATCCGGTACGCGTCGCCCTGCTGGTAATCCGGTGGCGCCAGCACCAATCCGCCATACAGGCCGGCCGCCGCGCTGACCAGCGCCACCGCCATCAGCCATGGGCGGAGCGTGCCCGCGAACCGGTAGAAGTTCGGCGGCGAACCGAGCCAGTGCATCCAGTGGGGAAGATACGAACGGGACATGCTCAGGGAAAACACTTCTCAGGTGGCAAACGCGCCACGGCGGCCGTCATGTTTCAACCGCGATCCGGAGGGCCGCCGCGCACGCGAGCGGCGCCAGCACGATCGCCAGGACCAGGGCTGCCGCCAGCCACGTCAACGGAGCGAGATACGGCATGCCGGACTGCGCCGCGGCGATGGCGCCGGCGGCGAAGATCACCACCGGAACGGCCAGCGGCAGCAGCATCAAGGCCAAAAGGATACCAGAGCGGCGTGCACCGGCCGTCAACGCCGACAGCACCGAACCCAGCAGCACCAGCAGCGGCGTCGCCAGCAGCAGCGCCGCGATCAGCACCGGCAGGAGTTTTACGGGCAGGTTCAACAGGGCGCCCAGCAGCGGCATCACGACGATCAAGGGTAGGACGGTGGTCAGCCAGTGCGCGATGACGCGGGTCAAGGCCAGCAGCGCCAGCGGTTGCGGCGCCAGCAGCCATTGTTCCAGCGTGCCGTCTTCGAGGTCGGCGCGGAACATCGCTTCCAGCGCCGGCAGCATCGCCAGCACAACGATCACCAGCAGCGCGCCGCCCGCGATGCGCGCCAGCAATTCCGGATCGGGGCCCAGCGCGAAAGGAAACAGCGCCGTCACGATCACCGCATACAGCAGCGGCAGGAACAACTCGCCGCGGCGCCGCCACGCCAGCACGAAATCGCGCCGCAGCAGCGCGGCGCAGGCGCGCAGGGTGCTGGGCGAACGCATCGCTTCAGTGGCGTGCGTCGAATCGGCGATGGGTTGGATGGCGGTAACCATGAAAGAGCTTTCAGTCCGCAAATGAACGCAAGTGAACGCTAATCCCTTTTCGTCATTCCCGGGCCGCCCGCGCTGTTTGCGGGCGGAACCGGGAATCCATTGTCTTCGTCCTTGGATTCGGAAAGACACTGGATTCCCGCTTTCGCGGGAATGACGACCAAGAGGGACTAATCGAAATTTTTCTATTCGCGTTCATTTGCGTTTATTTGCGGACAATGGCTCTCGCTTTATGCGTTCAAGTGAATGTGCCGAGCGTTCGGATCGGCGAAACGAACCGCGCCGTGGCTGGTGACCAGCGCCGCGCCGCCGCCTGCGCAGTGTTCCGCGATCAGCGCATTCACCAGCTCGATGCCGTGGCGGTCCAGGTTGGCGTACGGTTCGTCTAGCAGCCAGATGGCGCCCGGCAGCAGCAACAGGCGCGCCAGGCCGACGCGTTTCTTCTGTCCGGCGGAAAGCGTGCGCAGCGGCTCGTCGATCCAACCACCGATGCCGACGCGCTCCATCGCCGCGGCCGCAGTCATGCCCGCACGCATGCCGTACAGGCCGGCGAGAAAACCAAGGTTCTCGCGCGCACTCAGGGATTCATTCATTCCGGAGCGGTGCCCCAGCCACAGCACGCGCCCGTTGCGGGAATCACGCGACGCGGGTTTCCCATCGAAACGGATTTCGCCACAGCCCGGCGGCAGCATGCCGGCCAGCACGCGCAGCAAGGTGGTCTTGCCGGAGCCGTTGTCGCCTTCGACCAGCACGGTTTCGCCGGACCCGAGGCTGAAATCCAGCGGTCCGAACACGGGCTCGTCGTTGCGCGAAAACGCGAGGCGGTGCGCCGACAACAGCGGCGCGGAAGGGGCGGAAGGCGTGGCCATGGCTGTAGCCGCGAATTGTCGTGGCGGGACGCGATGCTGTCCACGTTGCGTACCAAATCGTGAATATCCGTTCGCGCTGAGCGTAGCCGCCTGCAGGCCGCGAAGTCGAAGCGCCGTATGGCCGTCCTTCGACTTTGGCGCTTCGCGCCTCGCTCAGGACGAACGGAGATTTCAGTCGGCACGCTCGAATCAAATCAGTTCGTGCAACTCCGCCGGCTCCGCGCCGGTGCCGCGCACCACGCCGAGTTGCCCGAAGCGCCGCGCCATCGCATCCAGTTGCGTGTAGGTGATGCCGGGGACGAACAGGCTGGGTTCGCGCCAGTTGCTGGGCCCGACGCCGATGCCGCCGAAGAAGCGGTGACGATCACCCTTCAACTCGTCACGCAGCCGGCGCTGCCGGATCTTGTTGGTCGCCGTCGGCAGCAGTACGCCGGCCGGATTCCACGCGGTGATGTAACCCCAAGGCGCATCCGCGTGCTTCAGCAGCGCCAGCAACTGCACGGGCAACGGCCGTCCGCACCAGATGCTGACGTAGCCGCCGTGCGGCAAGCGCACCCGGTAATCCGTTTCGGTCCATGCGCGTCGTATCGACTCGGGCAAGGGCATGCGGTCAGGCGCCTTCCGGAAGCGGTGGCATGGTTTGCCGCAGGCGCGTCGCGGCCGCGGCGAGATCGATCCCGTCGAGGCTGTCGTGGTCCTTCAGGATCGATTCCATCAATGCGGTTTGTTCGCGATCGCGCGCGACGCAGGTGGCGTACGGAATGCTGGTGAAGCTCACCATGCGATAGCGTGACATGAAATGGCTCGCGGCGCGCTCGGTCAATGCCGCGGCGAGTTCGCGCTTCAGCAGATAGTGTGGGTCGGCCACGCCGTCGCGCATCTCGATGTAATTGGCCAGCGACATCGCCGCGATCGCGTCGGCATTGGGTTTGCGGCGACGCGCGAATTCCGCGAACACGGAGGCGGGGTCGCTCGAATCCGCCGCCAGCAAGGCCGCCAGTTCCGTCGCATCCTCGAAACCGCAGTTCATGCCTTGCCCATGGAACGGCACGATTGCGTGCGCGGCGTCGCCCAGCACCACCGCGCGGCCGTCGAGATGCCAGCGATCGAGGTACAGCGTGGCGAGTTGTCCAACCGGATGCGCGTTCCAGTCTTCATCGAAGGTGGACATCAACACCAGCGCGTCGGGAAATTGTTCCTCGAAGAAGCGCCGCGCGGCCGCAACGTTCGGCAGCGTGGCGAAGCTCGGGAATGCACCTTCGTTCGGCAGGAACAGCGTGACCGTGAAGTTGCCTTCGGTGTTCGGCAGCGCGATGCACATGTAGTGCCCGCGCGGCCAGATGTGCAGCGCGTGGGGTTCGATCGCGAAAGCAACACCACCGCTCGCGAAGTCTTTGCTCCCTCCCCCGCTTGCGGGGGAGGGCTGGGGGGGGGGAAACACTTGCGACGCGCCTTCGTCATTTCCCCTCACCCCGGCCCTCTCCCGCAAGCGGGAGAGGGGGTTCAAAGCAGGGATTTCGAGTTCCTTGTAACCGTGTCCCAGCGGTTCGATGCGCTCGCCGAGATCGACGGCCTTGGCCATCGCCGCGCGCAGTAGGGAGCCGGCGCCGTCGCAACCCAGCAGCAGGCCGCAATGGTGCGTGCGCGTCGCGCCATCGGGACCCGCCAGCGAGATCGTGGCGTTTGCAAAATCCGCGTCCGCGAGCGCGGCATCGAAGTGCAGCGCCGCGCCCGCGCGTTCGGCCGCATCCAGCAGCAGGATGTTCAAGCCGCCGCGCGAGACCGAGCGGATCACTTCGGAATCGTCGACGCCGTAGCGTTGCAGGTTGGGCGCGCCGTCGAGCGGGTGCACCATCCGGCCGCGCATCATCACGGCCTGCGCCAGCACCGCGTCGGCGAGCCCGGCCTTGCGCAGCGCATTCAAGCCACGCTCCGCCAGCGCGAGATTGATCGAGCGGCCGCCGAGGAAACCGTGCACGCGCGGATCGGGACGGCGCTCGAACACCTCGACACCGAAACCGCGCTGCGCCAGCAGCGTCGCCAGCAGCGAACCCACCAGGCCCGCGCCGATGATCGTCACCCTGCAATTGGCCGCGGAACGCGTCATGTCCACTTCAACCTGTCGATCGGAAAATTACCGTCATCCGTCAGCCGGCCGCGTAATCGATCACCTTGAGTTCCGCCACCCGCGACAGCTCGCGCACGTTGCGGGTCAACAGCGGCAGTTCGTGTTCGATCGCGCTGGCGGCGATCCACAAGTCATTGATGCCGATAGCCGAGCGGGCTTTGTGCAAGCCGGCATACAGCCGGGCGTAAACGGCGAGCGTGGTATCGGTCGGCAGCGTGAGCGGGTACGTCGCAAGGAATTGCTGCACGCGTGCGGCACTGTGTCCGGCAATGACCGCACCGGCGAGGAACTCGCCCTTGGCTATCCAGGGCAGCGCCAGCACGCTGTCGCTGTTCGCTTCCAGGAACCGCACTTCCGGGCCTGCCTGCGGCTGGCGCCACAAGCCGATCAGGAAGTTGGTATCAAGCAGGTAATCCACTTCAGGCCGCTTTCCACGGATCGCGCCAGCGCTTCGGATCACGCTGGGCTGCGGCGGATTCTTCCATGAGCTTGGCCTGCTTCGGGGTCAACCGTGGCAATTTGCGGGCGTCCTTGAGCATTTGCGCCGCTGTGCCGCGCTTGGGTACGGCCCGCAGGATCACTTTGCTGAAGGAATCCTTGGGCGAGGTCTTGAGCGCCGCGATGCGCTCGTAGGCCTGCTCGGTAAGGGTGATGGTTTTCATGCCTGCATGGTAACACGGCTCGTGTGGTCATGCGGTCGTGTCGTGGCCTCCGCGCCACGCCTGCGCCGCTTCGACGTAGCGCAGGCAATCGGCGAAGGTGTTGTACAGCGGCGCCGGCGCGATGCGCATCACGTCGGGTTCGCGCCAGTCGCCGAGCACGCCGTGCGCGGCCATGTGGTCGAACAGCGACTGGCCGGCGTCGCGTCCCGCGCGCACGCGCAGCGAAAGTTGTGCGCCGCGTTGCGCTGGTTCGGAAGGCGTCAGGATTTCCAGCACGTCACCCAGTTGCGTTTCAATCAGCCACGCGAGATAGGCGGTCAGCCGTTTCGACTTCTCGCGCAGGCGCTGCATGCCGGCGCGCTGGAACAGGTCCAGCGACACGCGCAGCGGCACCAGCGCGAGGATCGGCGGATTGGAAAGCTGCCAGCCCTCGGCGCCGGGCGCAGGGTCGAACTCGGGACGCATCTGGAAGCGCGTGGCTTCGTTGCGGCCCCACCAGCCTTCGAAGCGCGGCAGCTTCGCGTGCGCGTGGCGCGCATGCACGAACGCGCCGGCGACCGCGCCGGGGCCGGCGTTGAGGTATTTGTACGAACACCACGCGGCGAAATCGCAGCCGGAATCGTGCAGCGCGAGATCGATGTTGCCGGCCGCATGCGCGCAATCGAATCCGGCGACGCAACCTTGCGCGTGCGCGAGCTTGGTGATCGCGGCGATGTCGAAGACCTGCCCGGTGAGGTATTGCACACCCGGCAGCAGCACCAGCGCGATGCGCTGGCCGTGTTCAGCCAGCGCGCGTTCGATCGCGGAGAGCGACAGCGCGCCGCCTTTTTCGTCGCCGTCGAGTTCGATCAAAGCGTCGGCCGGATCGTAACCGTGGAAGCGGATTTGCGACGCCGCGAGATCGCGGTCCGACGGAAAGGCGTCTCGTTCGATCAGGATCGCATGACGTTCCGGTGTCGGCCGGTAGAAGCTCGCCATCAACAGGTGCAGGTTCACGGTCAGCGAGTTCATCGCGACCACTTCGACGGGTTCCGCGCCCACGACTTCGGCGAGCCCGTCGCGCACTTCGCGGTGGTACGGCAACCACGGATGCCGCGCATGCAGATGGCCTTCGACGGCCAGCCGCGCCCAATCGTCCAGTTCGTCCAGCAATGCCTGCCGGACGCCGCGCGGTTGCAGGCCCAATGAATTACCCACGAAGTAGGTTTGTTCACCGTCGCCGTGCGGCGGGATCAGGAATTCATGGCGGAAACCGCGCAGCGGATCGGCATCGTCCTGCGCGCGCGCCCATTCGGCGTCCGCGCGGAAATCTTCATTTGATGACATCGCTCTTTCAAGCATGTTGCCGCGGTCGCTATTTTTCGACCGCTGACACGATCGACCGGCATCCCGCGTCGAACGTGGCCTGCCAATCCGCCGGCGCATTCTCCGGGCGGATGCAGCGCACCTGGATCGCGATGTTCGAGCGGAACGCGTACACCTCGGTGTAGCTGTTCTTCTCGTGGTTCTCGGTGGCGGTGTAGCGCAGGCTGGACGTGCCATCCAGCGCGCCGGACGCCACGTAGCCGGGCAGCTTGCGCGCGCGCGCGGTGCCGTCGTTGAGGAATTTCTGGAAGCCTTGCACGCCATCGACCTGCTCGGCGGTGACGGTGATGCGCGCGAGCGCGTTGGCGTCGCCGGGATCCTTCACCTGCAGCGCCACGAACTGGCGCGGGCCGTCCAGTTTTTCCATCAGCATGGGCCACGCATCCGGCGCGGAGAATTTCACCGCGTCGTTGGAGAGCGAATAATCCGCCGCGAAGGCGGCAGGAGCGAGCGCCAATGCGCATGCGCCGAACAGCGCGATCGATGACCGTGTCTTGCGATTCATGCAGCCTCCGCAGGCGTGGTGAAACGTTGTTCGGGCAAGCCCAGCCATTCCAGCGCGGCGCCGTGGAACAGGCGTGCGCGCTGGCGCGGCTGCAACTTGAGTGCATCGATGCCGCTGCCGGGCTGCTGTTCGCCCAGCGGGAACGGGTAATCCGTGCCCAGCATCACGCGGTCGTCGCCGACCACATCGAGAAGGTAGCGCAACGCCTGCGGGTCGTGCACGCAGGTGTCGAAAAACAGTTGGCGGAAGTATTCGCGCGGCGCGCGCGAGTTGTCCACGGCCACCAGGTCGGGGCGCATGCGGAAGCCATGCTCGATGCGGCCGATGGTGAAGGGAAACGAGCCGCCACCGTGCGCGAACGCGATGCGCAACGAAGGCAGGCGTTCCAGCACGCCGCCGAAGATCAGGCAGCACGCGGCGCGCGACTGTTCCGCAGGCATCCCGACCAGCCACGGCAGCCAGTATTTCGGCATCGTCTCCTTGCCCATCATGTCCCACGGATGGATCAGGATCGCGGCGCCGAGGTCAGCCGCGGCTTCGAAGAACGGAAACAGTTCCGGCGCGTCGAGGTTCCAGTCGTTGATGTGCGAGCCGATCTGCACGCCCTGCAGGCCGAGCTGTTCGATGCAGTGCTCCATTTCCTCGATCGCGAGCCGCGGCGATTGCAGCGGCACGGTGCCGATGCCGGCGTAATGCCGGGGCTGGTCGCGGCAGATTTCCGCGGTGTGCTCGTTCAAGTGGCGATGCAACTCGCGCGCCTGGTTGGGCTTGGCCCAGTACGAGAACAGCACCGGCACCGTCGAGATCACCTGCACGTCCACGCCGAGGCGCTTGCATTCCTCGGCGCGGAATTCGGCGTCGAACGCGTTCTGCCAGACCTCGCGGAAGAACTTGCGATCCTTGTAGATGCGATGGCGCCCGTCCGCGTTGACCATCACCGGAAAACGCGCATCGCCGTATTTCTCGGCGAGGTCCGGCCATTCCGGCGGCAGGATGTGCGAGTGGACGTCGATCTTGAGCATTCCACAAGTATAGGCGACGCGTACGCGGGTCGCGCGCAAAGAAAGCGGCGCTCCGCGCACGGCGTGCTCCTACATCTGCGGTTCGTGCGGCTTCTCCAGCACGTGCAACAGGCTGTTGATCGCGTCGACGATGCGGTCGCTGGCGTCGAGCAGGGTCGCGTCGAAAGCATCCTCGCGTCCCGCAAGCGAGGCCGCGAGCGCGCGCTGGCAATCGCGCAGGTGGTGTCCGCCGCGCGGGGCGCGTGACGCGCGCAGCGTCTCGGCGCAGTCGCGCAGCGCGTCGTCGCATGCGCGCGCGAATGCATCCAGCGGCGGATTCGCCGGCGCGTCGGCGCCGGCGCGCGAAGCTTCCAGCGCCATCGACGCACGCATCAAGCGGTTGGCCTGTGCGACCAGCGCCTCGGCGCGCGGCACGTTGGCGCGGCTTGTGGGTTCCGCGCGCAACCGGTCCAGCGAAGCCTGCGCATCGCTGCGCGCCGCGCGCGAGGCGACGCGCGTTTCATCGCGCGCCCGCGTATCGCCGCGCAGAGTCGCATCGAGGTAGTTGGCGTAGGCGTCCAGCAAATTCGCGAGGACCGCGCGTTCGCGGCCGCGTTCCCATGTCGGCCACAGGAAATACGCGAGCAGGGCCAACGCGCTGCCCAGCGCGGTGTCGATCGCGCGCGCCTGCACCGAGGCTTCGGCCGGAATGCCGTAGAACGAAAGCAGAATCACCACGAGGCCGGTCAGGCAGACCACCGCGATGCCGTAGTGCACGGTTGCGAGTTCGCGGAACGCGAAGCACAGCACCGCCATCAGCGCCAGCGCAAACCAGAAATCGTTGAGGCCCGCGAAATGCAGGAACGCCGTGGTCAGCAGCAGGCCGCCCAGCGTGCCGGCGACGCGCAGCAGGCCGTAGCGCCAGGTGGCGCCGAAATCGGGTTTCAGCACGATCGCGACGGTCATCGGCATCCAGTAGCCGCGCGACAACGGCAGCACGTGCGACAGCGCCAGCGCGATCGCCACGCATACGCCGCAACGCACGGCGTGCCGGCAGGCGGGCGAGGCGAGCCGCAGGTTGGCGCGCAGGATCGAGAGCGGATTGGCCGGACGCAGCGCGCGCGGCAGCTGGAATTCGGTTTTCTGCGCGCGAATCTCGCCGCGGCTGCCCGCGGTGTCCGCGTTGCGCACCGCGGCGCGCAATTGTCCGCCCAGCGCCGCGAGGCGCGCCGCGGCGATGCGCGTTGCCGTCGCGGGTGGCGCCGATTCGATCGCCGCGGCGGACGCCGCGTAGGCGTCGAGCGCCGCCTGCGATTGCGGCGGCGCGGCCTGTTCCAGCGCCGCGGCGATCGTCTCCAGCACGGTCGCCGCGCACGTGCGTGCGCGCGCCAGGGTGTCGAACACGGAAGGCACTTCGCAGTGCGCCTGCTGGTGCGCGAGCGCGAACAATTCGAGGCGGATGCGTTCGGCGAGCTCGGCCAGCACGCGGAACGCTTCCATCGCGCGCCCGCGCGCCCGGCCGGCACCGAACAGCAGGGTTTGCAGATCGTTGAGCGATGGCGGCAATGCGACGACGGCGTTGCGCGGCACGTCGCTGCGCGCGAAATCGGCGAGCCCGCGGAACGCCTGCGCCAGTGCCAGCCGTTCCGGACGATAACGTTGCAACGGCCACGCGGCGATCGCGAACAGCGCCTGCAGCACGCCGCCGCCGAGGATCAGCAGGGCGGCCGGCCACGCCTCGCGTGCAGCGTGCGGTTCGGCGCCCATGATCACCAGCAGCACCAGGCTGGACAGGCCGGCGCGTGTCGCGTCCGGCCCGATCGCGACCAGCAGCGCGCTGCCGAATCCCCACAGCGCCGCCACCACCAGCAGCGCCGGTGGCCATTGGCCGAACACCGAACCCGCGAATGCCGCGGCGCCCGACGCCAGCGCGGCCAGCAGCATGCGCTGCAGCCGCAGCCGGTACGGTCCCGGCTGGTCGACGAACATGACATTGAGCGCGCCGGCCGAAACGCCGAGTCCCGCGCCGAGATGACCGGTGAGCGCGCCGATCGCGAGCGGCAGCACGATCGCAGCGGTGTTGCGCAACGCGACCGGCCACGGCACGTCGCGCTTCTGGGTGGCGACGAGCGAGTGCAGCAACGGGGTTTCGCGCAGGCGGGCGAGGACGGTCATGCGGCGATTGTGCCTTGGGCGCCGGCGAACCGCGCAAGCGCACGGCGAGCGCGCGGCCGCGGCTTCGACCGCCATTGTGTCGAAACGATCACACAACGCGGCAGTGGCGCCGCGGTGGCGTCTTGCAAGAGGAGGGTTGTGCGGTTTAGGGTTGCCAAGCGGGTTGCGCCGCGCATCGGGGGAGGATGCATGATCAGGATCGTGTTGGTCGATGACCATGAATTGGTGCGCTCGGGGTTCTGCCTGATTCTTTCCGGGCAGCCGGATATCGAAGTGGTGGGCGAAGCCAGCAACGCGGAGGACGGACTGCGCCTGCTGCGCGCCGTGAAACCCGACGTCGCGCTGGTCGACGTGCACATGCCGGGCATGAGCGGCATCGAACTGACGGAGCGCGCGCAACGCGCGGGCCTGCGCACGCACATCGTGATCCTGACGGTGGTGCAGGACGCGCAGTTCCCGCGCCGCCTGTTGCAGTCGGGCGCGCTCGGTTACCTCACCAAGGGCTGCGCGGCCGAGGAATTGCTGCAGGCGGTGCGCACCGTCGCGGGCGGGCGGCGTTACCTCGACGCTGCGATCGCGCGCGAAATGGCGTTGTCCACGGTGGACGGCGAAACCTCGCCGCTGGAATCGCTGTCATCGCGCGAACTGGAAGTGGCCTTGATGCTGGCGCGCGGCTTGGCGGTCAACGAAGTCGCCAACCGCCTGCACCTGAGCGCGAAAACGGTGTCCACCTACAAACAGCGGCTGTTCGAGAAGCTCGGCGTGCAGCACACCATTGCGCTTGCGCACCTGCTGACGGTGCACGGCTTGTTGAGCGAACCACCGGTCGTGGCTGGTTGAACCCGGCGTGTGCAGGGCAACGTCCGCCGGCGCTCAAGGCCGGCGGACGCGGCAACATCATTCGCCCGGTTTGTCTTGCGCCGGCGCGTTGTCCGGCGCGGGCGCGGGTGCCTTGGGCAGCACCTGCGGCGTCAGCATCGGCCGGATCGCGCCGGACAGCGGACGCGGTGTCGGGATCGCCGGATGGCGCGGCAGCGTTTGCGCGGTCGGGCGCGGCGCGGGGGGCGCGGCGAACAACGATGGCGTAACCGGTTCCGGCTTGGGCGCGGCGGGGGCAATCGGCTGCACCGGCGGTGTCGTGGCGGCGGCCGGTGGCACTGGCGACGGCGCCGACGAAGCGACGTTCGGCGGCTGTGAAGCTGCGGGCGGCGGCGTGACCGCGGCGGGTATCACGGGCGCCGACGCTTGCAACGGTGACGTGGCGGGTCGCGGCACGTTGCCGCTGGACGCGCTCGCCGCGATCGCCGGCTGCGAAGGCGCAGGTGCGGCGGATGTCGCAGGCATTGCGGGCTTCGGTTCGGGTGCGGCGAACAACGGCGGCGTTACCGGCGTGCGTTCGTGCACGGCTGGTGCAGGCGCGGCAGGAGCGGGCGCCGCGGGAATCGCAGCGGACGCTGGCGCCGCGGCCTTTTCGGCAGGCGCCGAATCGGCCGTTCGCGGCGCATCGTTGCGCGAATTCGATGGTGACGCTTGCGCGCCATTGCGATCGGCATCTTCATCGTCGATGTCGTGCGGTACGGCGGGCGTCGTGCCGTCCTGTGCCGCGTTCGCGTGCTTGCGGCGACGGCCACCGCGGCGGCCGCGGCGACGCTTGCCGGTACCGGCGCCTTCCGATGCTGCCGCAGGCGTTGCAGACGCTTCACCCGTCGGAGCGGCATTCTCGATCGGATTGGCGGTTCCGATCCCGGCGTTCGGTGCCGGCACCGGCTTCACCGCGGCCGGACGCTGCGCTTCCTGTTGCGGCGCACTCGCAGGTTCGCTGCGCGCGGGTTTCGACTCCTGCGCACGCGGCTCGCTGGCCGGTTTCGGCGCCGGCGCCGCGGGTTTCTGCGCTGCGCGCGGCTGCCGCTGCGCATCGTCGTTGCGCGTTTTGTTCTGCCTCGGCTGCGAGCCTTTCGCTTGCTGCTGGCCTTGCTGGCGGCCGCGGCGTGCTTCGCCGTCGCGGTCGCGATCATGGCCGTTGCGGCGTGCCGCATTGTGCGAACCTTCCGGACGGCGTTCGGACGAACGCTCGCGGCGTTGCGCGTTGCCGGACTGCGACGCGCGCTGCGGCTGGGTCAGTTCGGCCAGCGTCGGTTCCGGCGCGGGCGCACTGCGGAACCAGCCGAACAGGCGGCCGAGCAAACCGCCCGACGCGGGCGCTGCCGCGATGGGCACGGGTGACGCCACGGGCGCCGGCGCGACTTCCTCGCGCTGCGGCATCGGTGTGGCGCGCTGGATGCCGCTGACCGCGGGTTCCTCACCGTGCACCACCACGCCCATGCGCGGCTGTGGCGTGGCCGCCAGGTCGGTCATCCGTTCGTAGCTCGGCTTGGCGTGTTCGCCCATCTCGCTTTCGCGGATGCGGGTGATTTCGAGGTGCGGCGTCTCCAGGTTTTCGTCGGCGACGATCACCACGTGCACCTTGTGGCGCATTTCGATCTCGACCACGCTGGATCGCTTTTCGTTGAGCAGGAAGTTCGCAACGCGGCCCGGTGCCTGCACCAGTACCTGCCCGGTGTTTTCCTTCATCGCGTGTTCTTCGATCAGGCGCAATGCGGACAGCGAGAGCGACTCGACGCCGCGGATGCGGCCGTGGCCATCGCAGCGGGGGCACACGATCTGGGTGGATTCTTCCAGGCTCGGACGCAACCGTTGGCGCGAGAGTTCGAGCAGGCCGAAGCGCGAGATGCGCCCCACCTGCACGCGCGCGCGGTCCAGCTTCAGCGCGTTGCGCAGTTTTTCCTCGACCTCGCGCTGGTGGCGCGAGCTTTCCATGTCGATGAAGTCGATCACGACGAGGCCGCCGAGGTCGCGGATGCGCAACTGGCGCGCGATCTCGACCGCGGCTTCGCAGTTGGTGTGGAACGCGGTGTCCTCGATGTCGCTGCCCTTGGTGGCGCGCGAGGAGTTGATGTCGATGGAGGTCAGCGCTTCGGTCGGGTCGATCACGATCGAGCCGCCGGACGGCAGCCGCACGTTGCGGTCGTACGCGCTCTCGATCTGGGTTTCGATCTGGAAGCGCGTGAACAGCGGCGTGGTGTCGTCGTACAGCTTCAGCTTGCGCAGGCTGTTCGGCATCACCTGCTGCATGAACTGCCTGGCGTCTTCGTACAGCGACGGTTCGTCGATCAGGATTTCGCCGATGTCGGCGCGCAGGTAATCACGCAACGCGCGGATGAACAGCTTGGATTCCTGGTAGATCAGGAACGGCGCGGATTTCGCGGCGGCGGCTTCGGAAATCGCCTTCCACAGCTGCAGCAGGTAGTCGAGATCCCACTGCAGCTCCTCGGCATCACGGCCGACGCCGGCGGTGCGCACGATCAGGCCCATGCCGTCCGGCACGGTCACGTGGTCCAGCGCTTCCTTCAGGGCCTGCCGGTCTTCGCCTTCGATGCGGCGCGACACGCCGCCCGCGTTCGGGCTGTTCGGCATCAACACCATGTAGCGGCCGGCCAGCGAGATGTACGTGGTGAGCGCGGCGCCCTTGTTGCCGCGTTCCTCCTTCTCGACCTGCACGATCAGTTGCTGGCCTTCCTTCAGCAGCTCGCGGATGCCGGCCTTGTTGTGGTCGACGCCGGGTGTGAAGTATTCGCGGGCGATTTCCTTCAGCGGCAGGAAGCCGTGGCGCTCCGCGCCGTAGTCGACGAAGCAGGCTTCGAGGGAGGGTTCGACCCGGGTGATGCGGGCCTTGTAGATGTTCGATTTCTTCTGTTCGCGCGAGGGGATTTCGAGGTCGAGGTCGTACAGGGCCTGGCCATCGACGATGGCCACACGCAACTCCTCACGCTGAGTTGCGTTGATCAACATGCGTTTCATTGTGGATTCCTTGAAGTCGCCGGCGCTGCGCGCGTCGTCCGCGGCGCCTTCATGGGGCGGCCGGCCGGATCGCGTGCCGCGCCTGGCGGCAGTCGCCGGGTCCGTTCGACGGCCCCGGCTGGTGATGAATGGGAATGTTCGCGTCCCGACGTCCCCGCACCGCCATGCCGGCGGTGGGCAAACATCGACCCGAACGTTACGATGGCGAGGTACCGGCTGCTCCCGGTCAGGAATGGCAGGCGGAAACCTTGTCCGCGCGGCGAACGAGTACAGGGTCGCCCGGGCGGGGCCAGAGCCTGCTTGACGCTCCGGCATCCTATCATCGCAAAGGATTTTTTCCAATGGGGACGGCAACTTCGGCCCAGGACTTCAGTTCGGTGCGAACCGTGGCGGTCGGTCCCGAGCGCGACGGCCAGCGCGTGGACAACGCCTTGGCGACGCTGCTGAAGGGCGTGCCGAAGACGCATATCTACCGCCTGCTGCGCACCGGACAGGTGCGGGTGAACGGCAAGCGCGCGAAGCCGGACACCCGGCTGGCGGCGGGCGACCAGTTGCGGATTCCACCGGTGCGGCTGGGCGAGCGCGCCGACACCGGCGCGCCGCCGCCGGCGATGCTGGACGCAATCCGGAACGCGGTAATCTTCGAGGACAAGGATTTCCTCGTCATCGACAAGCCGGCCGGGATCGCCAGCCACGGCGGCAGTGGCGTCGCCTTCGGTGCGATAGAACTCCTGCGCGCCGCGCGGCCGACGGATCACCTCGAACTTGCGCATCGCCTCGACCGCGATACGTCCGGCGTGCTGGTGTTCGCGCGCTCACGGCGTGGCCTGACCGCGGTGCAGGAATTGATCCGCGCGGGCGACACCAAGAAACAGTACTTGTGCCTGATGACCGGCAAGCTCAAGCGCGCGAAGTTCGACGTCAACGCGCCGCTCAAGAAATCGGTGCTGACCGGTGGCGAGCGGATGGTTCGTGTCGATGAGGATGGCAAGCCGGCGCTCACCTTCTTCCGCGAAATCGAGCATTACCCCGAATGCAGCCTGATCGAAGCGACGCTCGCGACCGGGCGCACCCATCAGATTCGCGTGCACGCCGCCCACGCGGGCCATCCGCTTGCGGGCGATCCGAAATACGGCGAGCGCGAAGCCAACAAGCGCTTCGCCAAGCTCGGCCTGAAGCGCATGTTCCTGCACGCGGCGCGTTTCGAGTTCGAACTGGGCGAGCGCGCCTACAGTTTTTCGGCGCCGCTGCCGGATGATCTGCGCGCGGTGCTGGACCGATTGACTTCCCCTCCGGGGACGAAGCGCGTCGACGCTTTTTATCCCCCTTCGCGTGCGAAGGGCGGAGCGTAGCGAACGCGCGCGCAGCGCGAGAGGAGGATGGCTCTTGGCTTCGCGATCACATCCCCGCCACTGCGTGGCGACCCCCTTCCGGCGGAAGGGGGTGAATGTCGCTGCTAAAATTGCCGGCTTTCCCGAATCACGGAATCCCGCATGAAAATCACCATCTTCGGCACCGGCTACGTGGGCCTCGTGACCGGCACCTGCCTCGCCGAGATGGGCAACCACATCCTGTGCATGGACGTGGATGCGGACAAGATCGCGCGGCTCGAGCGCGGCGAGATTCCGATCTTCGAACCGGGCCTGGAGCCGCTGGTGCAGCGCAACCATGCGTCCGGCCGGTTGGCCTTCACCACCGACGCGGTTGCGGCGGTCGCGCACGGTGATGTCATTTTCATCGCGGTCGGCACGCCGCCCGACGAGGACGGCAGCGCCGACCTCAAGTACGTGCTGGCCGTCGCGCGCAGCATCGGCGAACACCTCGACCGCTACGCCGTGGTGGTCGACAAGTCCACGGTGCCGGTCGGCACCGCCGACAAGGTTCGCAACGAAATCGCCGCAGCGATGAAGAAGCGCGGCGCCGACGTGGCGTTCGACGTCGTCTCCAATCCCGAATTCCTGAAGGAAGGCGACGCGGTCAACGACTGCATGAAGCCCGACCGCATCATCGTGGGCGCGTCGTCGCCGCGCGCGATCAGCATCCTGAAAAACCTCTACGCGCCGTTCAACCGCAACCACGAACGCATCGTGGTGATGGACGAGCGCTCGGCCGAACTGACCAAGTACGCGGCCAATGCGATGCTGGCCACCAAGATCAGTTTCATGAACGAGATCGCCAACATCGCCGAGCGCGTGGGCGCCGACGTCGAGATGGTGCGCCATGGCATCGGCGCCGACCCGCGCATCGGCTACCACTTCATCTACCCCGGCACCGGCTATGGCGGCTCCTGTTTCCCGAAGGACGTGCAGGCGCTGGAACGCACCGCGCATGCGAACGCTTATGAAGCGCGTTTGCTGGGCGCGGTGGAAGCGGTGAACCGCGACCAGAAGCGCAAGCTGTTCGACCTGTTGTCGCGGCATTTCGGTGGCAACCTGCGCGGCAAGACCATCGCGTTGTGGGGGCTGGCGTTCAAGCCGAACACCGACGACATGCGCGAGGCGCCCAGCCGCGTGCTGATGGAAGCCTTGTGGCAGGCCGGCGCCAGGGTGCGTGCGCACGATCCGCAGGCACGTGGCGAGGCGGCGCGCATCTACGGGCAACGCGACGACCTGGTGCTGTGCGACGATCCGTGGGCAGCGCTGGACGGCGCCGACGCGCTCGCGGTGGTGACGGAATGGAAGGCCTTCCGCAGTCCCGATTTCGCGCGCATCAAGGCCGCGCTGAAGTCACCGGTGATTTTCGATGGACGCAACCTGTACGATCCCGCCATGGTCGAAGCCGCGGGTCTCGCGTATTACGGGATCGGGCGCGGCCGCAGCGCGAAGCAACCGGAGCAAGCGACATGATGCCGACACCTCCCGACGAACGCCTCGACGACATGGAATTGCGCCTGACCTTCCTCGACGACGCCGTGTCGTCGCTGGGTGACAGCGAAGCCATGCAGTCGCAGCGCCTGCTGCAACTCGAAAACGCGTTGGCGGAATTGCGGCGGGAACTGGCGTCGTTGCGGACGAGTCTTTCCGAAGATGTGCATGACGAAGCACCGCCGCATTATTAGTGCGATCATCCCTGATCGCTGCTCTACCAAACGTTGGTCGCAGATGGAAGATTCTCTGCACCAAGGAGCACCACCTCGGCCATCCATGGCCTGACTTTCCACAAAAGCCGCTTCGAATGCGCGCTAAAAAAGCGCCAAAAGCCATGAGTGAGTCGCTTCGTGACCAGTTGTTGAAGGCCGGCTTCAAGCCGTCGCCGAAAGCAGAACAGCGCAAGCACCCAAAACCGGAGCCGCGCAAGCCGCACACGCCGGCCGAACCCGACCTCGCGCAGGCGTTCGCGATGCGCGCGAAGGCCGACCGCGCCGAACGCGAGGCCGCCGAGCGCGAGGCGCGCGAGAAAGCCGCGGAAAAAAAGGAACGCAAGCGCAAGCTGCAGGCGTTGCTGGATGGCAAGGCGCTCAACAAGGCCGACGCCGACCAGCCGCGCAATTTCGAGTTCGCCGGCAAGATCCGGCGCGTCTACGTTACCGCCGATCAATTGCAACAGTTGAACCGTGGCGAACTTGGCATGGTGATGCACGGCGGCCGCGCGCTGGTGATCGTGCGCGATATCGCACTGCAGGTGCAGGCGATCGCGCCGGAAGTCGTGGCGCTGCTGGTCGATCCTTCCGCGCCGGCGGAAGACGACGGCGTGCCCGACGACCTGATGTGGTAATGGGTGCGCGCGCTTGATCTTCGTCGCCCTCAGCGTGGTGTGCAGCGTCGTGGTATCGGTGCTGCTGAAACTCGCACCGCGTTGCGGCATCGACATCCGCCAGGCGATCACGGGCAATTACCTGGTGGCGACGCTGCTTGCCCTCGCGTTGCTCGATCCGCGTCCTTCGCTGCTCGAACTGCCCGCGGCGCATCCCGCGTGGTGCGTGCTGGTCGCGCTGGGCGTGCTGCTGCCTTCGATGTTCGTGGTGCTGGCGTATTCGGTACGGCGCATCGGCGTGGTCGTGACCGACGCCGCGCAGCGCCTGTCGTTGCTGTTGCCGTTGCTGGCCGCATTCACCGTGTTCGGCGAAGTGTTCACGTGGCGGAAGGGCGCCGGCATGGCGATCGGCATGGCCGCGATCGCATGCCTCGTGCTGCGCAAGCGCGATGACGATGCACACGCCGCGGCGACTGAATGGTGGTGGCCGCTGGTCGTTTTCGGGGGCATGGGCGCGATCGACATCCTGTTCAAGCGTGTCGCGCAGTTGACTGGCGTGCCGTTCGCTGACGTGCTGCTGGCCACCTTTGTGCTGGCGTTCGTGCTGGCGATGCTCGCGATGATCGCGTTGTACGCAAGCGGGCGCATGCAATGGCGCTGGCGCAATCTCGGCGGTGCGGTGCTGCTGGGCGTGTTCAACTTCGGCAACATCATCTTCTACGTGCAGGCGCATCGCCATCTCGCGCGCGATCCGGCGCTGGTGTTCTCGGCGATGAACATCGGCGTGATCGTACTGGCCACACTGGTCGGCGTGGCGTGGCTGGGCGAACGCCTGGGCAAGCTCAAGCGCGCCGGACTGGTGCTCGCGGTCGTGGCCGTATTGGTGTTGGCGACGGCTTAGTTCCCGGATGCGGCCAGCGCCGGATTGAACCAGCCCTGCTTGGGCGCGAAGCGCGCGCCGTGCGTTTGCGCCAGCGCTTCCAGTTTTTCGCGCAGCACGCCCGCACCGGTCGCGCGGATGTACTGGATCGGGCCGCCGCGGAATGGCGCGAAGCCGGTGCCGAAGATCACGCCCGCATCCAGCAGGTCGGCATCGGTGACCACGCCATCGCGCAGGCAGGCCACGGCTTCGTTGAGCATCGGCAGGATCAGGCGGTCTTCCAGGTCGACCGGCGCGCGATAGTTCGAATCGACCTTCGGTTTTTCGGGCTTGCCGTCCTTCCACGTGTAGAAACCCTGTCCGTCCTTCTTGCCGCGCTTGCCGCCCTCGATCTTGTCGGCGATACCGGCGGGCAGTTCGAGGTTGAGGAACGGTCCGAGCTCCTTGCCGACGGAAAGCGCGACATCCAGCCCCACGGTGTCGATCAGTTCGATCGGTCCCATCGGCATGCCGAAACGTTTGCCGGCGCGGTCGATCACCGGATCGGGAATGCCCTCGGTATGGCAGCGCACCGCCTCCAGCAGGTACGGCACCAGGATGCGGTTGACCAGGAAGCCCGGCGTGCCCTTGACCGGCAGCGGCAGCTTGCCGATGGCCTTCACCCACGCCCACGCGCGCTTTTCGATCGACGGATCGAGCGCGTCGTGGCGCACCACTTCCACCAGCGGCATCTGCGCGACGGGATTGAAGAAGTGCAGGCCGAGGAATCGCCGCGGTTCCGCGAAGGCGACGCGCAACTCGTCCAGTGGAATCGACGAGGTGTTGGTGGCGATCAGTGCGTCGCGCGCGATCTTCGGTTCGAGCGCGCGGTACACCGCTTCCTTGGCTTGCGGATCTTCGTAGATCGCCTCGATCGCGAGTTGCGATGAAGTGACGCCCGCGCCTTCGACATCGGGCGTCAGGCGCGCTTCGACCGGCGCAATGCGCTCGCGCGTTTTCAGTTTCTTATCGAACAGCTTGCGCGCGCGCGCAAGTGCCGGTTCGATGAACTTCATTTCGCGGTCCTGCAGCGTCACCTCGAAACCGCGCAGCGCGCTCCACGCCGCGATGTCGCCGCCCATCACGCCGGCGCCGATCACGTGCACGTGGCGGATGCCATGCGGCGTGTCGCCCGCGAGCCCGCGCAGCCGCTCGCGCAGGAAGAAGATGCGGATCAGGTTGTGCGCGGTCGGCGTGGACGCGAGTTTGGCGACCGAGCGCGCTTCCAGCTTCAGGCGTTGCGCGATGTCGCCGCCGCCGCGGCGCCACACCTCGATCAAAGCGGACGGCGCGGGATAGTGCTTCGGCGGTGCCTTGGCCGAGGCCTGCTTGCGCACGATGGGCGCGAGGATTTGCCGAGCCGGCCAGCAATTCGTCCACCACGCCAGCGCGCGCTGCGCGAACGAACGCGTGACCGGATGCAACGCCAGCTCGCGCGCTTCATCCAGCAGCGCATCGGGCCCAGCCAGCCGGTTGACCAGGCCTTCCGCCAACGCGCGTTCGGCCGATGCCGTGCGCCCGGTCAACATCATCGCCAAGGCTTTCGGCGCGCCGATCAGGCGCGGCAACCTTGCCGTGCCGCCCCAGCCGGGATGGATGCCGAGCAGCACTTCCGGCAGCGCGATGCGCGTTTCCGGTGCGCGCGCGGCCACGCGCATCCTGCACGCCAGCGCGAGTTCGGTGCCGCCACCCATGCAGGCGCCGTGGATCGCGGCGACGGTCGGCATCGGCAACTGCGCGAGGCGTTCGAATACGCGCTGGCCGTGCTCGATTTCCTCGCGCACGGTGCCCTTTCGATCGTAGCTTTCGAATTCCTTGAGGTCCGCGCCGACCGCGAAACCGGAAGCCTTGCCGGAGTGGATCACCACCGCGGCGGGCCGTTCGATCGCAACGCGTTCCAGCATTGCATCGAGCTCGTCCAGCAGCGCGCGTGACAATGCATTCACGTTGCTGCCGTTACGATCCATGGTCAGCATCAGCACGCCGTCGGTGCCTCGTGCAACCTTCCAGTGGCTGAGCCGCAGACCTTCGAACACGTCGCACTCCCGCTTGCAACCGAACCGGCATCATCGGCCGGGCAGAGGGTGCGGTCAACGTCCGGCAGCCTGCGGTGTTGACCGCCGACCCCTGCCACAAGTTACGCTTGATCCGGCAGCGGGCCGACCCAACGGTATGCAACGAACGATTTCCAGGATTGCGGGATGGCCAATTCGCTTGAACTTTCGCGCCAGGGGCGCGGTCATACCGGTGCGCATGTTGCGTCCGGCGCCGTAGGGAGTGCCGCCCGCATGGGCGATGTGGATACCGATCGTGCTCTGGTCGAGCGCGTGCGCAAAGGTGATAACAGGGCCTTCGACCTGCTGGTCCGCAAGTACCAGCACAAGATCGTCGGCCTGGTGTCGAGGTACGTGCACGACTGGAGCGAGTGCGAGGACGTGGCACAGGAAGCCTTCATCCGCGCTTACCGCGCGATCGGCGCGTTCCGTGGTGACAGCGCTTTCTATACGTGGATGTACAAGATCGCCGTGAACACCGCCAAGAACCATCTGGTCGCCCAAGGCCGCCGCCCGCCCGCCGAGGACATCGACGCCGATACCGCGGTGCAGTTCGACGCCGGTGCGCGCCTGCGCGACGAGGCGACCCCCGAGCACGAACTGGCGCGCCGCGAGATTGAACAAACGGTGTTCGCCACGGTCGAAAAGTTGCCCGAAGAGCTGCGCGACGCGATCACCCTGCGCGAGGTCGATGGTCTGTCCTACGAGGAAATCGCCGAACGCATGAACTGCCCGATCGGCACCGTGCGTTCGCGTATCTTCCGGGCGCGCGAAGCCATCGATGAAAAACTGCGACCGCTGCTTTCGAACGAAGATGCCTGATTTGCCGGACCGTGCTGCAAGAGGTGCAAGGTAATGGATCCCACCAGCCGAGAAGACCTTTCCGCCCTGATGGACGGTGAACTGGCCGCCGAGCCGACCCGCTTCCTGCTGAGGCGACTCGAGCATGACCCCGAACTCGGCGCGACCTGGTCGCGCTGGCACCTGATCCGCGCGTGCCTCGCCTCCGATCCGGCGCGCCTGCCGATGCCGGCGCTCGGCAACGATTTTGCTTCGCGTGTCTCCGCCGCCGTGCAGGCGGAAGCCGCGCCGCCGATGCGGCAGCGGCACTGGGCGCGCTACATGGGCGGTGGTGCCATCGCCGCGGGCGTGGCCGTCGCCGCGCTGATGTTGAACACCCCGAATCCCCGTGTGGGCGCACCGGCGACGGTCACGCAGTCCAGCACCAGCACCGTGCCTGCATCGGCCGCGGCAACCACGACGCTGGCCCAAGCCGCGCCTGCGGGGAACCAGATCACGCCGCCGTGGCTGCTGTCGCGCCAACCGACGGTGCTGCCCATCCAGTCCGCGTCCGCCAATGTCGTGTACGGCACAGGCTTGATGCAGCCCGACTACCTGCGCCGCGCCACCTATGCGCGTGACGCGACGTTGCCGCTGGCGCCATCGTACCAGGCCAACCCGTCGGAGTTGCCTTTCCCGATCATGCTGCTTCCGGAATCGCCGCCGGCCAGCAGTTCCGCTGCCCGGCACTGAGCGGCTTCGCCGCGTTGCGCGGCGTGCCGATCGTTCCGGGCGTCGTTTCTTTCGCGGACGCGCGCCGCATCGCTTTTGATTTGCGCCGCGCCCGGATGGGCGGTGCATGCGTGCGCGCGCATCGGCCAGACAACGCAGTTTTTGAGAATCAAATGAAGGAGAACACCATGTTGAACCGGGCGAGGCGGGTGGCCGCCGTATTCGTTCTGCTGTGTTTTTCCGGCGCCACCAGCGTGGCGCTGGCGGCGGCGCCGACCGCGGCGCTGCCGGATTTCACCAGCATCGTGCAGAAGTACGGGCCGGCGGTGGTGAACGTGGTCGCGCGCTACAACCACGCCAGCGAGATGGGCAGCGACAGCCCGGACGACCAGCAAACCCAGCAGGAACAGCAGATGCCGGACATCCTGCGGCGTTTCTTCGGAATGCCGTTCGGGCCGCAGTTCCAGCAACCCGATCGCGGCGGTGAATCGCTGGGCTCGGGTTTCATCATTTCGCCCGACGGTTACATCCTCACCAACCGCCACGTGGTGGCCAACGCCGATTCGGTGAAGGTGCATCTGTCCGATCACCGGACTTTCTCGGCCAGGGTCGTGGGCGAAGACAAGATCTACGACATCGCGCTGCTGAAGATCGACGCCAGCAATCTGCCGACCGTGCAGATCGGAAATTCCAATGACCTGCAGCCCGGGCAATGGGTGGTCGCGATCGGTTCGCCGTACGGACTCGACCACTCCGTGAGCGCGGGCATCGTCAGCTATGTCGGGCGCAGCCTCGGCACGGACCAGGCGGACGTGCCCTTCATCCAGACCGACGTGCCGATCAACCGCGGCAACTCGGGCGGTCCATTGTTCAACCTCGCCGGACAAGTGGTCGGCATCAACTCGCAGATTTTCTCGACCGACGGCGGTGCGATGGGTCTGTCGTTCTCGATCCCGATCGACCTTGCGATGAACGCGGCGCATCAACTCAAGACCAAGGGCTACGTCAGCCGCGGCATGATCGGCGTGACGATCCAGCCGGTCACCGAAGACATCGCCAAGTCCAAGGGCCTGAAGCAGGCGCAAGGCGCGTTGATCGCGCAACTCCAGCCGGACGGACCGGCCGCCAAGGCCGGACTGCAGGTGGGCGATCTGATCACGGCGATCAACGGCCACGAAATCTACGAGTCCGCGCAGGTGCCGCCGATCGTCGCGATGACCACACCGGGCACCGACATCAGCGTGAGCATCCAGCGTGACGGCAAGCCGATGACGGTCAAGGTCAAGGTGGCGGAGATGCCACGCAACGGGCTTTCGCAGCAATACCTCGCCAACGCGCCGGCGGCCGCCGGCGGCAGCAGCCTGCTCGGCCTCAAGGTGCAGGACATCACGCCGAGCATGCGCCAGCAACTCGGTTACAGCGGCAAGGGCGGCGTGGTGATCGCCGACGTGCAGGGGCCGGCTGCCACGGCCAATCTGCAACCCGGCGACGTGATCCTGCGGGTCGGCAACAAGCCGGTGAACAGCGTTGCCGAGTTCCGGCGCGACACCGCCAACCTGAAACCGGGTGACACGGTGCTGCTGCTGGTCTCGCACCAGGGCCAGAACCTGTTCATCGCGGTGAGCGTGCCGGCGAAATGACGCATTCGCGTCGTTGAAACATGGAAGCGAAAAGCCCGCCCGATCGGCGGGCTTTTCGTTTGCACGCGCTGCGCTAAGCTGGCGGGAGGAATCCGCGGGACGTTTGCATGAAACTCTGGTCGATCGAAGGCAATACACAAAAGCTGGATGGTGGCGCGATGTTTGGCAATGCGCCCAAGGCGATGTGGTCGAAGTGGATTCCGGCCGACGAGCAGAACCGCATCCCGCTGGCTTGCCGTTGCCTGCTCGCGACCGATCTGGATGGCCGCAACGTGCTGTTCGAAGCCGGCATCGGCGCGTTCTTCGAACCGAAGCTGCGCGAGCGTTACGGCGTGGTCGAGGATCGCCATGTGCTGCTGGATTCGCTGAAGGCCGCGGGCCTGACGCACGAGGACATCGACGTGGTGGTGCTGTCGCACCTGCATTTCGACCACGCTGGGGGCTTGCTCGCCGCTTGGGAAGAAAATGCGCCGCCGCGGCTGCTGTTCCCCAACGCGCAATACCTGGTGGGTGCGATGCACTGGGGGCGTGCGACGCATCCGCATCCGCGCGATCGCGCCTCGTTCATTCCCGGTGTTGCCGAGTTGCTGGAGCAAAGCGGACGCCTCGAGAAAGTCGAGGGCGAATATTCGCGCACGCTCGGCAAGGCAGTGCGGTTCCATTACTCGCAGGGCCACACGCCGGGACTGATGCTTTCGGAAATCACGGGTCCGCACGGCAAGGACGGCGTGGTGTACTGCGCCGACCTGATCCCCGGCACGGCGTGGGTGCACCTGCCGGTGACGATGGGTTACGACCGCGCGCCGGAGATGCTGATCGACGAGAAGCGCGCGTTCCTGGACGACAAGCTTCAGCGCGGCGTGCGGCTGTTCTTCACCCACGACCACGCGGTCGCGATGGCATCGCCGCGGCGCGACGAAAAGGGCCGCTACGGTGTCGCCGATGCGCAGGCGCATTTCGCGGATGCTTCGTTGTAAGCTCGCGGCGTGAGCCGGTTTACCGCCTTCCTCGACAATCCTGCGCGCAACGCCGCGGTGCTCGGCGGCGTGCTGCTGCTGCTCGGTTTGTTGCTGCTCGGCTTCACCGAGCACGCCGACCGCCTGCGCGCGATGGGCGAGGACGCGCTGGGCGGTTTCGTCCTCACCGGCAGCGATGCGGCGCCCGGTCCCGCCGCGGAGGGCAAGCTGGTGCTGGCGATCGGCGAGCCGGTGGTGAATGCGCCTGCGCGCGACGCGCAATTCGGTGTCGCCACCGATGCGCCGGCGCTGCTGCGCAAGGTCGAGATGTTCCAGTGGAACGAGACGCGCTTCGGCGGCGTCACCAACTACCACCAGAACTGGTACGACCACCCGATCGATTCGTCCGTTTTCGGCAATGCCGACACGCACGCGAATCCGGGCGCGTTCCCGATCAACGCGGCGCGCTTCGATTCCGGCGACGTCAGCGTGGGCGGCTTCAGGCTTGCACCGGAACTGGTGCACATGATCGACGGGCCAGAGCCCATCGAACCCGATCTCTCGCACTTGCCGCCCAACATGGCGGCGACCTTCCAGGCGCAGGACGGCACCTTGGTGACCAGTGCCAATGCCGCGCATCCGCAAATCGGCGACCTGCGCATCAGTTGGATGAAGATCGCGCCGTCCGAACTGACCGTTTTCGCGCGTGACCAGGGCGGCACGCTGGTTCCGGTGAACGATCCTTCCGGCGATCCGATCGCGCAGGTGCTGATCGGCCGGCGTTCGTTGACCGACGTCCTGGCCGACGCGCCGCAACCGCCGTCTTTCAAGTGGGCGCGGCGCGTGCTCGCGGTGTTGCTGGCGTGGGCGGGCGTCGCGATGTTGCTGCCGGGTTCGCGGCGGCGCGATCGCGTGCTTGCACTGGTGGCGGCCGTCGTTCCGTTGGCCCTGCTTGCGGCGATCTTCTGGTTCGACGTGCGGATGCAGGCGTTCGTGGTGCTGCTTGCAATAGCGATCCTTGCGGGCGTGGTGGCGGCGTGGCGCTGGCGGTACGGCGATGGTGCATGGCAGCCGCATTGATCGCGTTGCTGCAAACCGGCGTCAGATTTCCGTGTTGTCGAGAAACCACAGCCCCGCGAAAAGTTTCGGGTCGATCGAGTAGCCCTTCGCGGCCATCGCCCGCAGCCACGTGCCGGCTTCGTTGCGCGGCACTTCGTGCACGATGATGTCTTCGGTGTGGTCGCCGCCGCCTTCGCCGACCCTGCGCAAATCCAGCGCGCGCACGAAGTGCATCATCTCGGTGCTCATGCCCGCTGACGAAGGTCCGGAATGCAGCGGTACGACGCGGCCGCAGGTCCAGCCGGTTTCCTCTTCGAGTTCGCGCCGCGCCGTGTCGGCTGCGTCGGTATCGCCGTCGTGGCCGGCGTCGCCGATCAGCCCGGCCGGCATCTCGATCGTGAGCTGTCGGATCGGCACGCGGTACTGCTCGACGAACAGAACGCGATCTTCCGGCGTCACCGCCACGATGATCACCGCGCCCTGCGGATTGTTGCGTTCGACGAATTCCCAGTGCGCGCGCCGCTTCAGGGTCAGCCACTGGCCGGCGTACAGCGTTTGGGCATCCGCATCGGCGCCGGCGGGAATGCGTATCTCGCGCGTCACGCCGTCATCTCCGTCCGGATCTGCAAGAGCTGGTGCGCGCGCGCGCGGGTGAGCGGCCCGATCTTCAGTTTTTCGCACAACGCATCCAGCACCGCCGCATCGGCCGCGCGACGCAGCAGGCCGTCGGGATGGCCGGGTACGGGCGCGTCCAGCGCGATGCGCGCGAGCCGCTGCGACAGGCGCGCGGCTTCGGCGTGCGTGCGCAATTTTTCGGCGAGCGATTTGGCGCCGCGCAGGTGCAGGAACGCGACTTCGTCCACGCGCGCGAGCAGCGTTTCCAATGAACCGAAATGCGCGAGCAACGCCGCCGCACCCTTGGCGCCGATGCCGGGCACGCCGGGGATGTTGTCGATCGCATCGCCCGTCAACGCCAGGAAATCGACGACCTGGTGCGCTTCCACGCCGAGGCGCGCCGGCACGCCCGCGGCGCCCCAGCGCTGGCCGCGCGCGTAGTCCCACTGCTCGACGTCGTGGTCCAGCAGTTGCCCGAAATCCTTGTCGGCCGACACGATCACCGCGCGCAGTCCGTGGCTGCGCATCGCCAGCAGCACGCTGCCGATCAGATCGTCGGCTTCGTAGGCGGCGTCGGCCAGCACCGTGAAACCGAACGCGGCCGCGAGTTCGCGGCAATATTCGAACTGGCGCTTCAATTCGGGCGGCGCGGGCTCGCGGTTGGCCTTGTAGGCGGGGTAGAACGCGTTGCGGAAGGAACTGGTGAGCGCGATGTCGAAGGCAGCGACGGCGTGGCTGGCGCGGGTGCGTTCCACGAAGTCCAGCAGGAAGCGCGCGAAGCCGTGCACCGCGTTCACCGGGTGGCCATCGACGTCGAAGAACAAGTCCGCAGGCATCGAATGCCAGGCACGGAACACGTACATGCTGCAGTCGATCAGGTAGATCGTCTTGTCCGGCGCGGGCGCTGGCGCTGCCGCGACGGCGTTCATGCCTGCCACGCGCTCGACACTTGCTCGACGTCCGGACGATTGCGTTCGGGCGGTTCCTCGCCGCGATCGCCGATGTGGATGTAGGCGATCGCGCGTTCGTTGGCCGACAACCCGAGCAGTTTCGCCGCATCGCGGTCGTAGCACGACCAGCCCGTCAGCCATTGCGCGGCGAAACCCGCCGCCTGCGCGGCCAGCAGCAGGTTGAATGCCACGCAGCCGGCCGACAGCAGTTGTTCCTGCGCGGGAATCTTGGGATGCGCGTCGTCGATGCGCGCAATGACGGCGAGTACGACGGGCGAATGCGCGAAGCGGTCGCGGTCCTTCGCCAGCGCCTTGTCGGGAACGCCCGGATCGACGCGCGCGTGCAACGCCGCCAGCGCCTCGCCATAACGCACGCGCGAATCACCGCTGATTTCGACCAGCCGCCACGGCGCCAGCTTGCCGTGGTCGGGCACGCGGATCGCGATGGCGATGATGTCGCGAAGTTGTTCCGGCGTCGGGCCGGGTGGCTGCAATTGCGCGGCGGGAACGGAACGTCGGTCACGCAGGAACTGAAGGGCGGCATCGTTGCGCATCACGTCAGTTTAGCAGCCGTGCGCGGCCGCTTTGCGCTACGATGCGGCGATCGCAACGGGAGACGCCTCATGCTTACCATTGCCGCCTTGCGCGAATCCGCCGCCGGTGAACGCCGCGTCGCGATCACGCCGGAAACCGCGAAGAAGTACGCGTCGCGCGGCATTCGGGTGTTGCTCGAACGTGGCGCGGGCGAGGCGGCCGGGTTTCCCGATGCGGCGTATGCCGGCGTCGAGTTCGCCGACGCGGCGTCGGTCGCGGCGCAGGCCGACGTGTTGCTGTGCGTGCAGCCGCCGTCGGATGCCGCGGCGGCTTCGATGAAGGAAGGCGCGGCGCTGATCGGACAGCTGCGTCCGCACAATGCCGCCGATCGACTGGATACCTACGCGCAGCGCAAGCTCGCCGCGTTCTCGCTGGAACTGCTGCCGCGCACCACGCGTGCGCAGGCGATGGACGTGTTGTCGTCGCAGGCGGCCGTCGCAGGTTATCGCGCAATGCTGATCGCCGCCGAAGCCGCGCCGAAATTCTTCCCGATGCTCACCACCGCGGCCGGCACGCTGCGTCCTTCGAAGGTGCTGGTGATCGGCGCAGGCGTGGCGGGCTTGCAGGCGATCGCGACCGCGAAGCGGCTGGGTGCGATGGTGGAAGGATTCGACGTGCGTCCGGAAACGCGCGAACAGATCGAATCGCTGGGCGCGAAGTTCCTCGACCTCGGCGTCAACGCCGCGGGGCAGGGTGGCTATGCGCGCGAACTGACGGCCGAGGAACGCGCCGCGCAGCAAGCGAAACTCGCCGAACACGTGAAAACGGTCGACGTGATCGTCACCACCGCGGCGGTGCCGGGCCGTCCGTCGCCGAAGATCATTCCGCTGTCGATGGTCGATGGCATGAAGGCCGGCGCGGTGATCGTCGACCTTGCCGCCGAAGGCGGCGGCAACTGCGAAGCGACGCAACCCGGCGAACGCGTCGAGCGCAACGGCGTCACGATCATCGGACCATTGAACCTGCCGTCCGGTGCGCCGCTGCACGCATCCGAAATGTACGCGCGCAACCTCGCGCATTTCAGCGAACTGGTAATCGTCGACGGCGCCTGGAAACCGGATTTCGAAGACGAGCTCGTCGCGAAAACCTGCGTCGCGCGCGACGGCGGCGTGACATTCGGCAAGGTCTAGCGATATCGCTCCCGGATCGCGCTGTGCTTCATCCGGGCGAAAGCTTCAGCGATGCCCGCCACCTTTCGGCGGGTGCATCGGGATCGGCTGACCATGTTGCTCGGCCCAGCGCATGCGCTGTTGCGGCGGCATCGCGCGCCAGCGTTCGCGCAGCGCGCGCCGTTCGGCGGGCGGCAGCGACTGGAACTTGCGGAAGGCTTCGCTGACCTTGGCGCGTTCCTCGGGCGTGAGCTCGTGGAAAGCGCGCGCGTTCTCGCGCAACTGGCGGCGCTGTTCGGGCGTCATCGCGGCCCAGCGCGCCAGGCGGTCGCGGATCTGCTGCTGGTGTTCGGGCGGCAGCGCGGCCCAGTGCTCGGCGTTTTGCGCGAGGTGCTGCTGGCGTCCGGGTTTCAGCTGATCCCACTGGCCCTGCAGCGGCGCAAGCATGCGCTGTTGCGCGGGCGAAAGGCTGGACCACGCGACGGGTTGCCGCGGCGCAGCGTTCGTGGCCGGTGCGCTCTGCATGGGAATGGCGGCCTGCGCCAACGCCGCGCAGGGCGCGCCGAGCAGCGATGCAGCGACCAGCAGCGGAGCAAGCGTGTTGCGCATCATTGACGTCCGCTTGCAGCCGGTGCGGCGGCGGAGGCCATCGCTGGCTGCGCCGCCAGCCAGCGATAGAAGTCGAGATCCTGCACCACTTCCATCTGGCTGCTGCCTACCTCAGGGATGACCTCGTCGGCATCACCCTGGTTGACGGCGGCCGGCGCGGCGGCGGCCATGGACGACGAGGTTTGCGGGTTGTCCATGGGACGCAGCCAGACCACGCCGGCCACCAGCGCGCAGCAGGCCGCCGCGCCCGCGAACGAACCCCACACTTTCATTGCATGATGCGTGGAACCGGCGTTGACCGCCTTGCGGCGCGCCATGCCCAGGCGCAGCGCGTGGTAGGAATCGGTCTGTTCGCAGGCGGTCCTGAAGATCGCGCGTGCACGCAACGCGACTTCGTCGTCGCCCGGCAGTGCATTGAGTTTGTTTTCGGACGAAATGTTCATCGCCATTCCTCGAGTTGTGTACGCAGGGCATCCATGGCCCTCGACAAATGCGTCTTGACGCTGCCGGCGCTGCAGCCCATCGCCTTCGCCGTGTCCGCCACGTCCAGTCCTTCCAGCACCCGCAGCATGAAGGCTTGCTGCTGGCGCCGCGGCAGTGCGCGGATGGCCTTCGACATCGCGGCGTGCGCCTGCCGCGCGGCCAGCGCGCGCGCCGGATCGGGACCGAGATCCGGCGGTTCCCATGCCGGCAGTTCCTCGTCGTCGTCGTTGGTCGCGCGCCCGGTCCACACCAGGATCCGGTTGCGCACCGTGCGCCGGCGTTGCAGATCCGTGATGCGCCGGCGCAGGATGCCCCAGAACAACGGCGGCCATTCCTCGGCCGGCTTGGCGGCGTAGTGCCTGACCAGCCGCAGCATCGCGTCCTGCACCGCGTCCAGCGCCTCGTCCGGATCGTGCAGCGCGATTTCCGCGACGCGCCAGGCGCGCCGCTCCACCGAGGCAAGGAACGCCTCGATGGTGGCGGCCACCGGCCGTGCCGATTCCGTCAGCGGCGCGGGGATGGCTTCGAGCACCGTGGCGGCGTTCATCGCGGCCCCGCCGGCGGGGATCGGTTCGGCATCCGTCGTCTCGTGCATCCTGACTTGCCCTTGATAACGCGAAAGCCGGAAATGGGTTGACCGCAGCACCCCGGCCGCGCATGCCCTATCATGCCCCGGGATCGCAGGAGGGCAACATGATTACCGGGTTTCTCGCACTGTACATCTTCATGTTGGCGGCATTCACCGGCTACGAGATCATCAGTCGGGTTCCAGTCATCTTGCACACGCCGCTGATGTCGGGTTCCAACTTCGTGCATGGCATCGTGCTGGTCGGCGCGATGGTGGCGCTGGGCCATGCCGGCACGCCGGTCGAAATCGCCATCGGCGTGGTTGCGGTGCTGCTGGCCGCGGGCAACGTCGCGGGCGGCTATGTGGTCACCGAACGCATGCTGGAGATGTTCAAGACGTCGAAACCGGCCTCTCCGCAATCGGCGGAGAAAAAACCATGACGCTTCCCGCCTGGATGCCGACCTTCGTCGAAGCGATCTATTTCATCGCCGCCGTCCTTTTCATCTGGGGCCTGAAACGCATGAGCTCGCCGCGCACCGCGCGCACGGGCATCGTGTGGGCGGGCGCCGGCATGGGCGCCGCGATCATCGTGACGTTCTTCCTGCCGGGCATGCACAACCTCTGGTGGATGGTCGGCGCCATCGTGGTTGGCGTGGTGCTGTCGTGGATCGTCGGGCGGCGCGTGCCGATGACCGCGATGCCGCAGATGGTGGCGCTGTTCAACGGCATGGGCGGTGGCGCGGCCGCGGCGATCGGCGCGGTGGAACTGATCAAGTTCAATGCGGCGTTGAAGCTGGTGCCGAACACATCGCCGATCCAGCCGGAAGCGTGGGCCGATGTCGCGGGCCGTCTGGGCACCACCGAACTGGTGCTGGCGTTTGTCGGCGTGCTGATCGGCGCGGTGTCGTTCACGGGTTCGCTGATCGCGTTCGCGAAACTGCAGGGCTGGATGGACCGGCGCTTCGTGTTTCCGCTGCAACGCTGGGTGAACCTTGCGATCTTCGCGGTCGCGGTGGTGTGCGGCGCGCTTGCGTTGGCCGCCGGCATCGAAGGCCACGCGTTCGCGTGGGGACTTTTGATCGGCTTCATCGTGCTGTCGCTGCTGTTCGGCATCGCGATGACGCTGCCGATCGGCGGCGCCGACATGCCGGTGGTGATCTCGATGTACAACGCCTTCACCGGGCTTGCGGTGGCCTTCGAAGGTTTCGTGCTGCAGAACGAGGCCATGATCATCGCCGGCATGGTGGTAGGTGCGGCCGGCACGCTGCTGACGCAGTTGATGGCGAAGGCGATGAACCGTTCACTGGGCAACGTGCTGTTCGGCAACTTCGGCGCGGGCGGCGGCGCCCAGCAGCAGGAAATCGCCGGCGCGCTGAAACCGATCGACGGCAACGACGCGGCGGTGATGATGGCCTACGCGGAGCGCGTCGCGATCGTGCCGGGTTACGGCATGGCGGTCGCGCAGGCGCAGCACAAGATCTGGGAATTCGCCAAGCTGCTGATCGAGCGCGGCGTCAAGGTGAAGTTCGCGATCCATCCTGTCGCGGGCCGGATGCCCGGCCACATGAACGTGCTGCTGGCCGAAGCGGGCGTGCCGTACGACCTGATCGAAGACATGGACGACATCAATCCGGAGTTCCCGAACATCGACGTCGCGCTGGTGATCGGCGCCAACGACGTGGTGAACCCGGTCGCGCGCACCGACAGGAATTCGCCGATCTATGGCATGCCGATCCTCGACGTCGCGAAGGCGAAGAACGTCATCGTGATCAAGCGCGGCCGCGGCAAGGGTTTCGCCGGCATCGAGAACGCGCTGTTCTACGCCGACAATACGCGCATGCTGTACGGCGACGGTCAGGCCGCAGCGAGCGAACTGGTTGCAGGTTTGAAATCACTCGACGCCTGACGCAGTCATCAACGTCTGCGCTTTCGGCGGAGAAGCCTTTGACACGGATGAACGCGGATCAAAGCGGATGAGCCTTTGATCCGTGTCCCTCCGTGTAAATCCGTGTCGAAATGCTTCCCCGTTCTCGGTGTAATGCAGCGTCGGTTCAGAGACGTGAGGCGGGCCGTACCAGCCACGTCGCAAGAATCGCCGCCAGCACCGCGGCGCCCGCGTAGACCAGCACCGACGCGGCGCTCAAACCGAGCTTCGCGACTTGCAGTGTCAATCCGATGCCGCCGGTGCGGAACGCCTGCCCGAACGGATAGCCGGTCGCCGCGGCCACCCGCGCGATGGCGACCAGGCACGCCGCGTACGCGCCCGCCAGCAGCACGGCCAGCGCCGCGACGCTGCCCGCCCAGCGCGCATACAGGCAACCGCAGACCTTCAATACCAATGTCAACGGAATCGTCAGCAGCAGGATCAGCCAGCTCGGGCGAATGCCCAGCACCAGCGCGGCGAACGCCGCGACCGCGCCGGTGGCGAGCGTGCACATCAACCAGCCGAAAGCCGCGGTCACGCCCGCCATGATGCGCGCCACCAGTGTGGGCGACTCGCGCACGGCGGTGGCGGATGCGGACGGGAGGGATTGGTCCACGCGGTTTTTCCGGGGCGAGGGCATTCCCGATGATAGAACAGGCGTGCGGCGAACGGCGCGCGCTGATCTCCATCAGGCGCTGCCTTGACACGTGTTGCTATCCTTGACGGATTGCGCCGCCAGCCCAATCTTCTCGGCAATGCCAGGATTCAGTGCCTCGAGTGAACCCTTCACCCTGCAACGCGATTGCCACGCGGTGCACGTGCCGTACGGCGACGTGGTGAACCTGCCGGCGGGCCAGACCGGCTACATCACGCAGTCGCTCGGCGGCAGTTTCACGGTGTACGTGGAAGGCAGCCTGTTCCGCATCGACGGCCGGGACGCGGACGCGCTCGGCAAGCCGCCGCCGGAACCGCTGCGGGTGCCCGAGGACGCGGGCGACGAAGACGTCGAACGGGTGGTGTGGGAACAGTTGCGTACCTGCTTCGATCCGGAAATCCCGATCAACGTGGTCGATCTCGGCCTCGTGTACGACCTGAGCCTCGAACACCTCGACGCCGGCCGGCGCAAGGTGTACGTCAAGCTGACGCTCACCGCGCCCGGTTGCGGGATGGGCGACATCCTGGTCGAGGACGCGCGCAGCAAGCTGGAAATGATCCCGACCATCGAGGAGGCGCAGATCGACCTGGTGTTCGACCCGCCGTGGACCCAATCGATGATGTCGGACGAGGCCAAGTTGCAGACCGGCATGATGTGAGCGCCGCGTTCCTGGCGTTGCCGCGTTCGACTAAGCTGCCATCGGGCCGGCGGTGGCGCCGGCGCGGATTCGGGTTCCGATGCGCGAGCAAACGACGAGGGATGCGGCGGGGGTGGCGAATGCAGCCAGCGCCTTGATCGAGCGCGGCAATGTCTCGGTGCGGCAGGGACGGGTCGCGGAAGCACTCGACCAATACGCCGCGGCGCTCGCGCTCCAACCGGAACGCTTCGAGGCTCGCGCCAACCTCGGTTCGCTGCTGCTCGCCGCGCATCGTTTCGGCGAGGCGGAAATGCATCTGCGTCGCGCGCTCGCGCTGCGCCCGAACGAGGCGCCCTTGCACGTTGCGCTGGGACAGGCCTGCAGTGCGCAAAACCGCGCCACGGAAGCCGAATCCTGTTTCATGCGCGCGCTTGCGATCGCGCCCGAAGATGCCAAGGCGCTGCTTGCCCTGGCCGGCGCGCTTCGGCAGCGCGGCGCGTTTGCGCAGGCGGCCGACGCGTATCGGCGCGTGCTGCAGCGTCAGCCGCAACACGTGCTGGCGCATTACGGGCTCGGGCATTGCCTGCGCGAACAAGGCATGGCGTCGGAAGCCGCGGAAAGTTTCGCGCGCGCCGTCGCGGCACAACCCGACTACATCGACGCCCACTACCGGCTGGCGGTGCTGCGGCCCGGCGAAGCGGACAACGCGTACCTTGCGCAACTGGAATCGCTGCGCCCGCGCGTGGCGGCGCTGCCCTTGCCGCAGCAGATCCGCTACTGGTTCACGCTGGGACGGCGGCGCGAAGACGCCGGTGCATACGACGACGCGTTCGCCGCGTACGCGCAAGGCAACCGCTTGCAGTACCAGTGCCTCGCGCCGGCGGAGCGCCAGGCGGAACAGGAAGCGCTCGATGCGCGGTTCGTCGAGCGCATCCGCTCGGTATTCGACGGCGCATGCCTGCGCGCGGCGCGCGTGGATGGCGCGGACGCACGCGTGCCCGTGTTCGTCGTCGGCATGCCGCGTTCCGGCACCAGCCTGATCGAGCAGATGCTGGCCTCGCATCCGGCCGTGCACGGCGGCGGCGAAATGCGGCACCTGCCCGCGATCCTTGAAGAGACTTTCCATTTCGAGGAGTCGCAGTCTGCCAAAGCCTACCCCGAAGTCGTTCCCGCGCTTTCCGCGGAAGCGCTGGAGCGGGTCGGTCGCGCCTACATCGATCGTGCATGGCGGAACGCCGGCGGCACGAGCCATGTCACCGACAAGCTGACCGGCAACTTCCTGCACCTCGGCATGATCGCGCTGACGCTGCCGCGCGCGAAGATCGTCCACGTGGTGCGAGACCCGCGCGACACCTGCTTCTCCTGTTTCGCGAACCTGTTCAGGCTGGGCGACATTCCGTACAGCTACGACCTCGAAACGCTTGGCCGGCATTGGCTGCGCCGGCAGTCGCTGATGGCGCACTGGCACGCGCTGCTGCCTGCCGATCGAATCATGCTGCTGCGCTACGAGGACCTGGTCGACGACACGGAACGCGTGCTGCGCGGGCTGCTCGATTTTCTCGGCCTGCCCTGGAACGAAAGCTGTCTCGATTTCCATCGGCAGAAGCGCGCCGTGCATACGGTGAGTGCCGGCCAGGTCGGGCGGCCGATCTATGCGACTTCCGTTGCGCGCTGGCAGCGCTTCCAGCCGCACCTCAAGCCTTTGCTGGATATTCTTGAGAACGCACCTTGAGCGTGTTCGTGCGGGAAGGGTTTTACCAGTAAACCTGCGCCGCGCCGTAGCTGTCTGCGCGCTGAATGCCTTGCTGCGTCGCAGCGTGACCGTCCGTTGACATTTGTTTACGTTGCCAAGGCTCGCGGGTGTGAGGGCGCCATTCGGGCAGTCCGCACACGCACCGTCCGGTGCGTTGCTTGCAAGGTTTCAAGCAGGGCTTGGCGGCCAATCGCCGCCGGGTGGGGAGTATGCATGGCGGATTTTTGCGTCGCACGGCCGCGTCGCAACGCGCTGCCGTGCGTATCCCCTACCAGAAAGGAGCTCTGTGATGCCAAGCAATCTCCGATTGAAGGCCCTGGTCGTTGCCATGGGTCTGGCTGCCGGTTCAGCAGCATTTGCTGCGACTCCCGCCGCGGTCCTCGCCAACACATCCGTCGTGCAGCTGGCCACCCAGTTGCGCCCCGGTGATTCGGTGGCAGGCCCGATGGCGCTCACCAAACCGATGCGCGTCACGCTGTCGTTGCACTGGCGCAACGAAGCGCAATTGAAGGCATTCATCGCCGACCCGCACCACAAGAACCTGACGCACGCCGAGTTCATGGCCAAGTACGGCCCGGACCAGGCACAGGTCGATCAGGTCAAGGCGTTCCTGCAGCAGCAGGGTTTCCACAACATCCAGGTCACGCCCGACAACCTGCTGGTTTCCGGCGAAGCGCCGGTCTCGACCGTGCAGAACGCGTTCCACACCAGCATGGTGAACGTGCGCACCAAGGAAGGCCGCATCGCGTTCGCCAACTCGACCGAAGCACGCGTTCCGAATGCGTTGCGCGGCGTCGTGCACGAAGTGCTCGGCCTGCAGAACGTGCACCGCTTCCACGTGCTGCCGCACACCCAGGCGACGGGCACTGCGACCGGCCACAATCCCACGCAGTTCGCCTCGATCTACAACGCCGGCAGCACCGCGACGGCGTCCACGATCAACGTGGGCATCATCACCAACGGCAGCATGACCAACGTGCTGAACGACTTCAAGTCGTTCCTGAGCCAGAACAGCCTGCCCAGCATCCCCATGAACGTGGTCAAGGTCGATGGCGGCGGCAGCAGCACCAGCGGCGATGGCGAATGGGACCTGGACAGCCAGGACATCGTCGGCATTTCCGGCGGCGTCAAGGCGCTGTACCTGTACGACACCGCGTCGTTGTCCACGCAGGACCTCGTCGACGACTTCAGCAAGGCCACCACCGACAACGTGGTGCGCGTGGTGAACGTGTCGATCGGCGGCTGCGAAACCGGTTCCGAAACGAACGGCGCGGCCACTGGCGACAACGTGTTCCAGGAAGCCGATGCCGAAGGCATGACCTTCTCGGTCTCGTCGGGTGACTCCGGTGCCGACGAGTGCGGCAACGGCGGCACCACGCCGAGCTGGCCGGCCGACTCGCAATACGTGGTCGCAGTCGGTGGCACCGAGCTTTACACCTCGGGCACCACCTGGAACAGCGAAACCGTCTGGAACAACCTGAGCTCCAACGAAGGCGCGACCGGCGGCAGCCCCTCGACCTTCGAAGCGATGCCGACCTGGCAACAGGGCATTGGCCAGAATGCCGGCCACTCCACCCGCGGCGTTCCCGATGTCGCGTTCGATGCCAGTCCGGTTTCCGGAGCCATCGTGATCGTCGATGGCGCGAACCAGCAGATCGGTGGCACCAGCCTTGCCTCGCCGCTGTTCGTGGGCGTGTGGGCGCGGACCCTGGCTGCGAATCCGAACCTCGGCTTTGCCGCGCCGCTGATCTACGCCGACGCGAAGTCGCATTACTCGACCGACTTCCATGACGTGACGTCGGGCAACAACAACGGCGAAACCGCCGCGACGGGCTGGGATTACTGCACCGGCTTCGGCTCGATCAACATCGCGAACTTCATCGCGAACGTAGCCGGCGGCACGAGCCCGCCACCGCCTCCGCCACCACCGCCGCCGCCACCACCGCCGCCGCCACCACCGCCGCCGCCACCACCGCCGCCGCCACCACCGCCACCACCGCCACCACCGCCACCACCGCCACCACCGCCTCCGCCTCCGGGTGGGACGTTCTCGAACAATCACCATTACGCGATCGGTGACGATGCCACGGTGACGAGTTCCATCAAGGTGACGGGTGAGCCGGGAAATGCGCCGTCGAACCTGCCGGTGCACGTCAACATCACCCACAACTGGTCGGGCGACCTGGAGATCGTGCTGTACGCGCCGAACGGGTCGTACGCGATCCTGCAATATCCCGACTACAACAACGACGGCAACATCAACAAGACCTACACCGTCAATGCCTCCTCGGCCAGCAGCAACGGCACGTGGAAGCTGAAGGTCATCGACGACGATGTCTGGGGTGATGGCGGCGATTACGGCACGCTCAACGGATGGAGCATGACGTTCTGAGTGTCGTTGCAATCATTCGTCAGTCACCACGCATGACGAATCGCAGCAAATCGCAGCAAGCCTGGGCCCGGTCGTTCGCGACCGGGCCTTTTTTCGACAACCTCTTCAGTCCGCCTCGAAGCGGTTCGCGGCGCGGTTCTTGCGCACGTGCTCCGGATCCCAGATGCGGCCGTTCATCGCGATCCACACGCCGTCGCTCAAGGTCTGCACCGCACCCACCGCGCAGCCGATGTTGAACACCGCGTCCGAACCCTGGAAGCGCGCAGGGTTCAACGCGCCGGTCAGCACGATGGTCTTGCCCGCGAGGCCGGCCAGCGCACGCGCGGTCTCGACCATGGTGTCGGTGCCGTGGGTGATGAGGATGTGCCGGTGCGGCTGCTGTTCGACCGCGGTGCGGATGGCGGCGCGATCGGCATCGGTCATCTCCAGGCTGTCCTTGCGCAGCACCGGCACCACGTCGAACTCGAATGCGACGCCCAGCTGGGCGAGGATTTCGCCGATCTGCGGCGCGCCGATCTGGTAGTCGGACTTGGCGTCGAAGTACACCTTGTCGATGGTGCCGCCGGTGGTGATCACGGTCAGGTGCTGCATCGCGGCGCGTCCTTGGAGCGGTGGAACCCCGAATTATTGCAGCGTGTCCCGGCTTCGTCATGGCCGCGCCGGTGCCGGGTCCGCCCGCATGCGCCGGCGGTCCGCGCATGGCATAATCCGCTGTCTTTTGGGCAGACAAGCCGCCTTGCGGTGAGCCCCGCAACCGAGAGTCCCGCATGTTGTCAACGATCATCGCCGCCGCCGCGGCGCCGGCCGCGCAGGCAAGTTCGAGCGCGCCAGCCACGCCCGGCAGCTTCTTCGATTCGCCGATCATCCTCATCTACGTGGTGGTGATCGCGGCGTTCTATTTCTTTTTCATCCGCCCGCAGTCGAAGCGCCAGAAGGAACAGCGCAGGATGATTTCCGAGCTGGCCAAGGGCGACGAGGTGATCGCGGCCGGCATCCTGGGCCGCGTGGAAAACGTGGGCGAGCATTTCCTCACGCTGGAAATCGCCGACAACGTGCATATCCGGGTGCAGAAGGGCGCCGTCGCGACGGTCGTGCCCAAGGGCACGATGAAGTCGTCCTGAGTCCCTTCGCGGCCCGCCACTTTTTGCGCATAACGCATCGTCCGTACCCATGATCGACTTTCCCCGCTGGAAATACTGGCTGGTCGGCATCGCGATGGTGCTCGGCCTGCTGTACGCCGCGCCCAACGCGTTCCGTCCGCAGCCGGCCGTGCAGATCTCGCCGAACCGCGACGCCCAGATCGATGCCGCGTTGCAGAAGCAGGTGGCCGCCGATCTCGACAAGGCCAGGATCCCGTACGAGAACATCACCACCGACAAGAACCGCATGCTGGTGCGCTTCGCCAACACCGAAGTGCAGTTGCAGGGTTCCGACACGCTGCGCCTGGCGCTGGGCGACAACTACACGGTGGCGTTGAACCTTGCGACCACGGTGCCGCACTGGCTGCAGGCCATCGGCGGACGCGCGATGCCGCTGGGCCTGGACCTGCAGGGCGGCGTGCACTTCCTGATGGCGGTCGACCAGGACGCGGTGCTGAAGAAACAGCAGCAGCGCTACCTCGACGACATCCGCTCGCTGCTGCGCCAGAAGCAGATTTCCTACGACGTCGTCTCGCAGAGCGGCGACGGCGTGCAGGCGGTGTTCAAGACTTCCGATGACCGCGACAAGGCGGCCAGCGCGATCACCGCGGACACCACGGACCTCAACCTCTCCGACAGTCGCACGCCGGGCGGCGGCTACGCGCTGCTGGCCACCATCAAGCCGGACGTTCTGCAGAAGCTCGCGCAGACCACCATCACCCAGAACGTCACCACGCTGCGCAACCGCGTCAACGAACTCGGCGTGTCCGAGCCGTTGATCCAGCAGCAGGGTGAATCGCGCATCGTGGTGGAACTGCCGGGCGTGCAGGACACCGCCGAGGCCAAGCGCGTGCTGGGTGCGGTGGCGACATTGGAATACCACGCCGAAGACGAAAACGTGAACGCGCAGGAAGCCGCGCGCACCGGCAACGTGCCGCCCGACGATCGTCTGTACTACACCAAGGACGGCCGCCCGGTTGTGCTGAAGAAGCGCATCATCGTCAGCGGCGACGAATTGGTCGATGCCTCGCAGGGCTACGACCAGCAGACCGGCATGCCCGACGTCAACGTGACGCTCAATTCGGCCGGCGCGCGCAAGATGCTGGACTTCACCACCAGCAACGTCGGCAAGCGCATGGGCGTGGTGTACATCGAGCAGACGCCGGAAGTGAAGATCGTGGACGGCAAGGAAGTCCACACCTCCAAGACCACCGAAACCGTGCTCAACGACGCCGTCATCCAGGGCGTGTTCGGCAAGAAGTTCCAGACCACCGGACTTACCCAGCAGGAAGCGCAGACGCTGTCGCTGATGCTGCGTTCGGGTTCGTTGGCCGCGCCCATGCAGATCGTCGAGGAACGCGTGATCGGCCCCAGCCTGGGACAGGACAACATCCGCAAGGGCGAGCGCGCGGTGATCCTGGGCCTCGTGCTGGTGCTGATCGCGGCCGCGTTCTACTACCGCCTGTTCGGCCTCGTCGCCGACGTCGCGCTGACCTTCAACCTGCTGATCCTGGTTGCGGTGATGTCCGCGGTCGGCGTGACCCTGACGATGCCCGGCATCGCCGGCATCGTGCTGACGCTCGGCATGTCGATCGACGCGAACGTGCTGATCTGCGAGCGCATCCGCGAGGAACTGCACCACGGCTCGACGCCGCTCGCGGCGATCCGCGCCGGTTACGAGAAAGCCTGGTCGGTGATCCTGGACGCCAACGTCACCCACCTGCTCGCGGCGCTGGGCCTGGTGACGGTCGGCTCGGGCGCGATCAAGGGCTTCGGCATCACGCTCGGCATCGGCATCCTGACCTCGCTGTTCACCTCGGTCACCATGACCCACGCGATCACCGCGTTGATCCATGGCGGCCGCAAACGCAAGCTCAAGACGCTCTGGGTGTGACGGGCCGTCCGCCACGCAAACCCTCGCCAGCCATATTCAGCGAAGACCCATGGAACTTTTCCACCGCGACCTGAACATCGACTTCCTCGGCATGCGCAAGGTCAGCATCGTCATTTCGGCGATCCTGATCGTGGTGTCGATCTGGGCCGTCGCCGTGAAGGGGCTGAACTACGGCCTCGACTTCACCGGCGGCATCCTGATCCAGGTGAACTACGAACAGCCGATCGACGTGGGCGACGTGCGCGCCTCGCTGGAGAAGGCCGGCTACGAGCATGCGGTGGTGCAGAGCCTGGGCGGCACCCGCGAAATCTCGATCCGCCTGCAGCCGCCGAAAGCCGACGCAAAGGAAAGCCCCGACAAGGTGGCGACCGCGGTATCCAAACAGGTGTTGTCGGCGCTGGCGGTCGGGCACCCAGGCGTAAAGCTGGCGCAGCCGCCGGACTTCGTCGGACCCGAAGTGGGGCAGGAACTGAAGACCAGCGGCATCTACGCGGCGATCGTGGTGATCCTGGGCATCACGGTTTACCTGGGCGTGCGCTTCGAAAAACGCTTCGCGTTCGCCGCGGTCGCCAGTGAATTCCACGACACCGTGATCACGCTGGGCATCATCGCGCTGGTGCAGCGCGAATTCGACATGACGGTGCTCGCGGCCGTGCTGGCGGTCATCGGCTATTCGATCAACGACAAGGTGGTGGTGTTCGACCGCGTGCGCGAACTGTTCCGCCTGACGCGCAAGGCCGACACGCCGCAGATCCTCAACCGCGCGATCAACAACACGCTGTCGCGAACCATCATCACCTCGGTGTTCACCGCGATCACCATGGCATCGCTGGGGCTGTTCGGCGGCCCGGCGGTGCACAACTTCGCGATCACCATGCTGATCGGTATCCTGGTCGGCACGTTGTCGTCGATCTTCTTCGCCAGTCCGATGCTGCTGTGGCTCGGCGTGTCGAAGAAGGATCTGATGCCGGTGACCCGCGAAAACCCGGAACTCGCGCGGCGGCCGTAAGCGCACGCGCGGCGTGCGGAGGTGACCAGCGTGGCACGCGTGCGCTATCTGCATCTGGACGTGTTCGCCGCCAGTCCCGGCGGCGGCAATCACCTCGGGGTGGTGCTCGACGCCGCGCACTGGAGCAGTGCCGCGATGCAGCGCTTCGCGCGCTGGAACAACCTGGTGGAAACCACGTTCGTGCTCACGCCGACGCAGCGCGAAGCCGGCTATCGCGTGCGCATCTTCACGCCCCACCAGGAAATCGCGTTCGCCAGCCATCCCAGCATCGGCAGCGCCCACGCGGTGCTCGAATGCGGACTGGCGCAGCCGCGCGATGGCCTGCTTTGGCAGGAGTGCGGCGCGGGCGTGTTGCCGGTGCGCGTCGAAGGCGAGGGCGCCTCGCGCTGCCTGTTGTTGCGCCCGCCGCCGGAGAAGATCGTCAGTACCGGAATCGATGCGCATCCGTTGCTGGCGGCTGCCTTGCGCGACGCCGGCCTCGGCCGCTTGCCTCCCGCGCTGGTCGAAGGCGGACGCAAATGGTGGCTGGCGGAACTCGCGGACGAAGCCACGTTGCGCGCGTGGAATCCCGACCACGCCGCGATCGGTGCGCTCGCCCGCGCCACCGACAGCCTGGGCCTGTGCGTGTTCGCGCGCCGCGTGTCAGCCAATCCCGAACTGGTCGTGCGCGCTTTCCCGGCCGGCGTCGGGATCACGGAAGACCCGGCGTCCGGCGCGGCGAATGGCTTGATCGCGGCCTACATCGCAAACGCGGAACCCGCGGGTCACTTCGCGCGCGGCTATGTCGTCAGCCAGGGACGCGAAGTCGGCCACGACGCCGAACTCATCGTCCGGATCGAAGGCGGCGACATCTGGGTCGGCGGGCGCACGCACACCGTGGTCAGCGGCACGCTCGACTGGAACACGGATTGAGTTCCGGCCGATAGCCGTCTGCGGGTGCGGAATCGCGCGCCGCAAATTCTTTACGCAGAATTTATGCGGACGGGTGATTTCGATATCCCGTTTTTATCCGCCGCTTCCCAGAATGCGCACCGCGTTTTCGACGAGGACCGGTGCGGATGGACATCGCCTATCTCCTGTTCCTGCTCGCGCTGGGTGGCGCGACCTGGGGCTTCCTGCTGCTCTGCGACCGCGTGGGGACGCGCCCATGAGCGTCTTCTACGCAATCGGCGCGTTGATCGCGGCTGCGCTCGCGATCTACCTGTGCGTGGCGTTGCTGAAGCCGGAGTGGTTCGAATGACCGCCAACGACCTGGTCCAGGTGGCCGTGTATCTGGCCGTATTGCTGGCGCTGGTTTGGCCGGTCGGCCGTTACATGGCCAAAGTGTTTGCCGACGCGCCCAGCCGCGTCACGCGCGTTGGCGCGCCCGTCGAACGTGGCCTCTATCGTCTGTGCGGCATCCATGCAGGCGAGGAGATGGACTGGAAGCGCTACGCGCTGGCGATGCTGGTGTCCAACGTGCTGGGTGCGCTGGCCGTGTATTTGCTGCAGCGCGTGCAGCAATGGCTGCCGCTGAATCCGCAGCACTTCGGCGCGGTGTCGCCCGATTCGGCGATGAACACGGCGATCAGCTTTGCGACCAACACCAACTGGCAGGGCTACACCGGCGAATCGACGATGAGTTATCTCGTCGACATGCTGGCGCTGACGGTGCAGAACTTCCTGTCGGCGGCCACCGGCATCGCGGTGCTGGTCGCGGTGGTGCGCGGCTTCGCACGTCATTCGGCGCAGTCGCTCGGCAACTTCTGGGTGGACCTGACGCGCGCCACTTTGTATGTCCTGCTGCCGCTGTCGCTGGTGATCGGCCTGTTGCTGGCCTCGCAGGGCGTGATCCAGAACTTCAGACCTTATGTGGACGTGCCGGTGGTGCAGGCGAGCAGCTACACCGCGACGACGAAAGACGCCACCGGGCACGACGTCTCGAAAACGGTTCCGCTGACCACGCAGACGCTGCCGATGGGTCCGGCTGCATCGCAAGTCGCGATCAAGATGCTGGGCACCAACGGCGGCGGATTCTTCAACGCCAACTCGGCGCACCCTTACGAAAACCCGACGCCGTTCTCCAACTTCATCGAGATGCTGGCGATCTTCCTGATTCCGGGCGGCTTGTGCATCACCTTCGGGCAGATGGTGGGCGACAGGCGCCAAGGCTGGGCGATCCTGGCGACGATGCTGGTGATCTTCGTGCCATTGGCGTTGGGCTGCATCGCGGCCGAGCAGGCCGGCAATCCCGCGTTGCACGGACTCGCGGTGGATGCGCACGCCAGCGCGCTGCAGGCCGGCGGCAACATGGAAGGCAAGGAGACACGCTTCGGCATCGCCGCCTCGGGCCTGTTCGCGACGATCACGACCGCGGCCTCGTGCGGCGCCGTCAACGCGGTACACGATTCGTTCACCGCGCTCGGCGGGCTGGTGCCGATGTGGCTGATGCAACTCGGCGAGGTGATCTTCGGCGGCGTCGGCTCCGGCTTGTACGGCATGCTCGCCTTCGCCGTGGTCGCGGTGTTCATCGCCGGCCTGATGGTCGGGCGCACGCCCGAATACCTCGGCAAGAAGATCGAAGCCTACGAGATGAAGATGGCCAGCCTCGCGGTGCTGCTGCCATGCGCGCTGGTCGTGATCTGTACTGCGATTGCGGTGATGACACCAGCGGGCACGAGCGCCGTCGCCAATCCCGGCGCGCACGGCTTCAGCGAAATCCTGTACGCGGTCAGTTCGGCGTCGAACAACAACGGCAGCGCATTCGCTGGACTCAACGCGAACACGCCGTTCTGGAACGTGCTGCTTGGCGTATGCATGTTCCTCGCCCGCTTCCCGCTCGCGATCGCGATGCTGGCGATGGCCGGCTCGCTCGCGGCCAAGAAGCACGTGCCCGTTTCGGCGGGCACGCTGCCCACGCATACGCCGCTGTTCGTGGCGCTGCTGGCCTCGGTCGTGATCGTGGTCGGCGCGCTCACCTTCCTGCCGGCGCTGGCGCTGGGGCCGATCGCCGAATACCTGATGACCGCGCACTGACCAGGAAAGCGACCCATGACAACGCATGCCCACGCCGTCGGCCGCTTCGATCGCGACCTGATCCTGAAAGCCGCCGCCGACGCGTTCCGCAAGTTGTCGCCGCGCCTGCAGTTCAGGAATCCGGTGATGTTCGTGGTGTTCGTGTGCAGCGTGCTGACCACGCTGCTGTGGGCGCAAGCCGTCATGCACCACGGCGAAGCCCCGGCCGGCTTCATCTTCTGGATCAGCGTGTGGTTGTGGTTCACCCTGCTGTTCGCCAACTTCGCCGAGGCCCTGGCGGAAGGGCGCGGCAAGGCGCAGGCCGCAGCGTTGCGCAGCACGCGCAAGGACGTGATCGCCAAGAAGCTGTCGGCGCCGTCGCGCACCGCTGCAATCACGTTCGTGCCGTCGGCCGAACTGCGCAGCGGCGATCACGTGCTGGTCGAGACCGGCGACCAGATTCCCGGCGACGGCGAAGTGGTCGAAGGCGCGGCCAGCGTGGGCGAGAGCGCGATCACCGGCGAATCCGCGCCGGTGATCCGCGAGTCCGGCGGCGACCGCAGCGCGGTGACCGGCGGCACCAGGGTATTGTCGGACTGGCTGGTGGTGCGCATCACGCGCAATCCCGGCGAGAGTTTTCTCGACCGGATGATCGCGATGGTGGAAGGCGCGGCGCGGCGCAAGACGCCCAACGAGATCGCGTTGACCATCCTGCTCGCGAAGTTCACGCTGATCTTCCTGCTTGCCTGCGCGACCTTGCTGCCGTATTCGATCTACAGCGTCGAAGTGGCCCGTGCCGGACATCCGATCACGCTGACCGTGCTGGTTGCGCTGCTGGTGTGCCTGATACCGACCACGATCGGCGCGCTGCTGTCCGCGATCGGCATCGCGGGCATGGACCGAATGATCCGCGCCAACGTGATCGCAACATCCGGCCGCGCGGTGGAAGCCGCGGGCGATGTGGACGTGCTGCTGCTCGACAAGACCGGCACGATCACGCTGGGCAATCGCGAGGCGGTGGCCTTTCATCCTGCTCCGGGCGTCGACGAAGGTGCGTTGGCGGAGGCCGCGCAGCTCGCCTCGCTGGCCGACGAAACGCCGGAAGGCCGCAGCGTGGTGGTCTTGGCGAAAGAGAAATTCGGCTTGCGCGAGCGGCAACTCGAAACACTGCACGCGCAGTTCGTGCCGTTCACCGCGCAGACGCGGATGAGCGGCGTGGACGTGGAAGGCCGTTCGATCCGCAAGGGCGCGCTGGACGCCGTCGAGAAACGCCTGCACCAGCTCGGCAGCCCGCTGCCGCCGCGCGTGAAGCAAATCGCCGAGGACATCGCACGCCGTGGCGCCACGCCGCTGATCGTCACCGAAGGCGCGACCGCATTGGGCGTGATCGAACTCAAGGACATCGTCAAGGGCGGCATCAAGGAACGCTTCGCGGAAATGCGCAGGATGGGCATCAAGACGGTGATGATCACCGGCGACAATCCCTTGACCGCCGCGGCAATCGCGGCCGAGGCCGGCGTGGACGATTTCCTCGCCGAGGCGACGCCGGAAGCCAAGCTCAAGCTGATCCGCGAACTGCAAGCCGAAAGCCGGCTGGTCGCGATGTGCGGCGACGGCACCAACGACGCGCCGGCGCTGGCGCAGGCCGACGTGGCGGTGGCGATGAACACCGGCACGCAGGCGGCCAAGGAAGCCGGCAACATGGTCGACCTCGATTCCAATCCAACCAAGCTGATCGAGGTGGTCGAGATCGGCAAGCAGATGCTGATCACGCGCGGCGCGCTGACCACGTTCTCGATCGCCAACGACATCGCCAAGTATTTCGCGATCATTCCGGCTGCGTTCGCGACGACCTATCCGGCGTTGAACGCGCTCAACGTGATGCATCTCGCAACGCCGCGCAGCGCAATCCTGTCGGCGGTGATCTTCAACGCGCTGATCATCGTGTTCCTGATTCCGCTGGCCTTGCGCGGCGTGAAGTACCGCGCGCTGGGCGCCGGCGCGCTGCTGCGCCGGAATCTGCTGGTCTACGGCCTGGGCGGCATCGTGGTGCCGTTCATCGGCATCAAGATCATCGACGTGTTGCTGGTGCTGTGCGGACTGGCTTGAAGGAAAAACGATGCCAAATACACCATCCCTGACGTTTGCAATGATCCTCGCGATCGCGCCGATCGGCCACGCACTGGCCGCCGCAGGCCAGGCCGCGGCTCAGGACGACGGCACGGCCACGCCCGCACAAACTTCGAGCGGGGATTGTTCGGTCAGCTTCCCGTCGCGGCTCGCCGCTGCCTACCGCGAGGACGCGCAGCCGGCCGACCAGAACGCGCCGGCGCCGAAGCGGCGGGCCATGGACGCGCCGCTGGATTCGCCGCCGTTCCCGTCGTCGGAATGGCAACTGGGCGGCGTACCCGCGCCGATCGGCGTACCGGACACCAACTCCACGTATCCGCTGGAGAAGGCGCTGGGTTGCACCCGGCTGGGCCAGTGGATGCAGCGCAACCGCATCGAGATGTTCGGCTGGATCACGCCCTCGGCGAACCTGAGCACGTCGAGCTTCAGCAACTATCCGCTCTCCTACAACACGCGCCCGAATCGCGTGGAGTTCGATCAGTGGGTGTTCAACCTCACCCGCGTCGAGGACACCGTGCAGACCGACCATGTCGATTGGGGTTTCGACATCTCCAACCTGTACGGCTACGACTACCACTACACGACGATGAAGGGCGTTTTCAGCAACCAGCTGCTGAACAATCCCGCGCCGAACCAGCCGCTCAACGGAAAGGTCTACGGCGAAGACCCGATGCTGTTCTACGCCGACCTCTACATCCCGTGGGTGGGCCAGGGCATGGTGGTGCGCATCGGCCGCTATCTGTCGCTGCCGGACATCGAAGCGCAGTTCTCGCCGCAGAACTATCTGATGACGCATTCCATCCTCTACACGGTCGATCCGTACACGCAGATGGGCGTGATGACCACCACGCGGCTCAGTCCGCAATGGACGCTGCAACTGGGCGTGAACGGCGGCAACGATACGGCGCCCTGGAATCCCTCTGCGCGCCCCACCTTGCAGGCCTGCGTGCGTTGGGTGTCCGCCGACGACAACGACATGCTCTATCCGTGCGTCAACAGCCTCAACCACTCCGATTACAACTACAACAACGTGCAGATGTACGTGCTGACCTGGGGCCACCGCTTCAACCAGCGCGTGCACATCCTTACCGAGGCCTACCGCATGTACGGACGCAATATCCCCGGCTTCGGCCCGGGCGGCACGCCCGGCGTGGCGGGTTCCTCGCCGCTGCCGGGCAAGGCGGGCGCGTTCGGCGTGGTCAACTACCTGAACATCGAGATCAACTCCCGCAACATGCTGTCGATCCGCAACGAGTTCTACGACGACGAGAAGGGGCAGCGCACCGGCTACGCCACGCGCTACAGCAGCCACACCATCGGCCTCACGCACTGGGTCACGCCGGATCTGGAAATCCAGCCGGAACTGCGCTACGAGCGTTCCTACGACGCGAATGCCTACGACGGCGGCAGGAAGGACTACCAGGCCGTCGCCCTCCTCGACGCGATCATCCACTACTGAGGTGACGACCATGGGCAGGACGCTGCGCAATGCCGCGATGTTGCTTTTGCTGATGACGGCGATTACCGGCATCGCCTATCCGTTCGCCGTCACCGGCATCACGCAACTCGCGTTTCCGCGGCAGGCCAACGGCAGCCTGATCGTGCGCGACGGCAAGCCGATCGGTTCCGCATTGATCGGGCAACAATTCACCGATCCGAAATATTTTTGGGGCCGACCTTCGGCCACAACGCCGCAGCCCTACAACGGCGCGGCCTCGGGCGGATCCAATCTCGGCCCTACCAGCCCCGCGTTGAGGATTGCGACAAAACAGCGCATCGCCGCATTGCGCGTGGCCAATCCCGACAACCATGCGCCAGTGCCGGTGGATTTGGTGACGGCGTCAGGAAGCGGACTCGATCCGGACATCTCGCCGGCCGCGGCGCTGTATCAGTCGAACCGCGTCGCGCGCGCGCGCGGCCTGCCGGCCGACGGAGTGCGCGCGCTGATCCAGCGCTACACGCGTGGCCGCCAGTTCGGCGTGCTGGGTGAACCGCGCGTCAACGTCCTGGAATTGAATCTTGCGCTGGACAGGCTGGCGGCGCATTGATGCGCTAACGTAACGCCGCCTGCTCAACCGGTCCGCCCATGGCCGAAGTCATTCGCGAAGCACGTGCCGATGCGCTGCTCGATGCCGTCGAGAGTGAACGGCAACGCGGACTAAAGATCTTCCTCGGCGCCGCGCCCGGCGTGGGCAAGACCTGGGCGATGTTGTCCGCCGCGCGCGAACTGAAGAAGCAGGGCGTGGACGTGGTAGTGGGCATCGTCGAAACCCACGGGCGCACCGAAACTGCCGCGCTGCTGGAAGGTCTGGAAATACTGCCGCGCCGGCATGTGAGTTATCGCAACCGCGATTTCGAGGAATTCGATCTCGACGCCGCATTGGCGCGCAAACCGGCAGTGTTGCTGGTGGACGAGCTGGCGCACACCAACTTGCCAGGTGGCCGGCATGAACGCCGTTGGCAGGATATCGCCGAACTGCTCGACGCCGGAATCGAGGTCTATACCGCGCTCAACGTGCAACACCTCGAAAGTCTCAACGACCAGGTGCGACGCATCACGGGTATCAATGTGCGCGAACGCGTACCGGATGCCTTTCTCGATCGCGCTCGCGACATCGTGCTGGTGGATTTGCCTCCACGCGAACTCATCCAGCGCCTGAAACAGGGCAAGGTGTACGTGCCGGAAACGGCCGCGGCAGCGCTGGATGCGTTCTTCACGCCCACCAACCTGGGATCGCTTCGCGAACTGGCCGTCGAGACGGTGGCCGGCCATGTCGAAAGCGACCTGCGCGGTTCCATGCTGGCGCGCGGCGCAGCGATGCCGGTGCGCCGTCGGGTGCTGGCAGCGATCGATGGCCACGCGCAAAGCGATTACCTGGTGCGCATGGCGCGACGCATCGCGGAACGCCGCGGCGCGCGATGGAGCGTGGTCTTCGTGGACACCGGCGCACCGATCGATCTGACACGACGAAAGCGGCTGGAAGCCGCACTGCGGTTGGCGCGACGCTTGGGCGGCGACGGCGAAATCCTGCGCGGACACGCCATCGCGGACGAACTGCTGGCCTACGCCGAGCGCGAAGGTGTCGGCCAGATCATTCTTGGCCGCACGCGCGAACGTTTGTTCGCGCGCATGGTGGGTCGTTCGCTGACCCAGCAGTTGCTCCATCGCGGCGCACATCTGGAACTCACCATCATCGCCACGCCCGCAGAGCGCGCGGCAGCGCGCCGGCGGCTGCGACTGCCGCGCCCGCCGGGCGGCTTGGGCCGACGTCGTGAATACTTCTTTGCCACCCTCACCACGATCGTGGCTTTGGCGTGCGCCTTCATCGCCGAGCGCTACCTCTCGGTGGCCAACCTGTCGCTGATCTTCCTGACCGCGGTGCTGGTCGTCGCGGTACGCACGCGGATGGCCGTCGCGTTTTACACGGCGGTGTTGTGCTTCATCGCCGACAACTTCTTCTTCATGCCGCCGATTTATACGCTGCAAATCTCCAGCCCCAACGACGTGCTGACGGTATGCCTGTTCCTGGTCGCGGCGCTGGTGTGCAGCCGGCTGGCGACACGGCTGGTGTTGCAGCTTGAATCGTTGCGTGCCGCGCACGTGCAATCGCGTGCTTTGCTGGCGCTGGGGCATCGTCTGGCAACCAGCACCGACGCGGCCGGCATTCGCGCGGCCGGGGCGTCGGCGCTCGCACAAACCTTGGGTTGCGAAGCAGCGCTGCTGGCGCGCGATGCATCCGATGCGATGCGAGTCGCCGCCTCGTCGCCGCCGGACATGCGGTTGCAGACTCAGGATCTGGCCGCCGCCGATTGGTGCGAGCGGCACGCTGCGCAGGCCGGCCGCTTCACCGACACGCTGAATGCCGCGCCATGCTGGCTGCTGCCGCTGGGCAGCGAGGACAACCGCGTGGGCGTCGCCGCACTGCGCTTTCCATCGGGCGTCGGTGAGCCCGACACCGATCGGCGCAGCCTGACCTTGACGATGGTGCAGGACATAGGCCAGACGCTGGCGCGCGCACGCTTGGCCGACGAACTGGAAGGAGCGCGCGTGCAGGGCGAAACCGAACGCCTGCGCAACGCGCTGCTGTCCTCGGTCTCGCACGACCTGCGCTCGCCGCTGGCCTCGATGATCGGCTCCGCGGGTACGCTCGCGAACTACGGCGACAAGTTGCCTGCCGGCGAGCGGCGCGAACTGCTCGAAGCGATCCTCGGCGAGGGCCAGCGGCTGGACCGCTACATCCAGAATCTCCTCGACATGACCCGCCTCGGCCACGGCACGCTCAAGCTCAACCGCGACTGGACCGACGTGGCCGAAATCGTGGCGGCCGCGGTGGCGCGACTGCACAAGCTGTTTCCCGGCGCGCGCGTCGACACCGTGCTGCCGTCCGATACGCTGTTGCTGTACGTGCACCCGGCGCTGATCGAGCAGGCGTTGTTCAACATCCTCGAAAATGCCGAACGTTTCTCGCCCCCGCAGCAGCCGATCCTGGTGAATGTTCGTACCGTCGCCGACAAGATCCTGATCGAAGTGAGCGATCGCGGCCCGGGCATTCCCGAGGACGAACGCGCGCGCATCTTCGACATGTTCTACTCGGTTTCGCGCGGCGATCGCGCGAGCCAAGGCACGGGGCTGGGTCTCGCGATCTGCCGCGGCATGATCGGCGCGCACGGCGGCAGCGTGGAAGCCTTGCCGCGCGAGGGCGGCGGCACCACGATCCGGGTCACGCTGCCGCTGCCCGCCGAACCCGTGAATCTGGAAGCCCCCGCATGAATGCCGCCCCGCGCGTGCTGGTGATCGACGACGAGGCGCAGATCCGGCGCTTCCTCGACATCGGCTTGCGCGCGGAGGGCTACGAGGTGTTGCAGGCTGCCAACGCCACCGAAGGATTGGCACTGGCGGCAACGCGCCAACCGGATCTGGTGATCCTCGACCTCGGCCTTCCGGATCGCGACGGACACGAGGTCCTGTCGGAACTGCGCCAATGGAGCCAGGTGCCGGTATTGATGCTGTCGGTGCGCAACAGCGAGGCCGAAAAAGTGCGCGCGCTCGACGCCGGCGCCAACGACTACGTCACCAAGCCGTTCGGCATCCAGGAATTGATGGCACGCCTGCGCGCGCTGCTGCGCGATCGCGCCGTGGCGGGGACGGAAGAAGCGCGGCCACGTTATGACGACGGCCGGCTCGGCATCGATCTCACGCGGCGCGAGGTGACGCTTGACGGCTCGCCGCTTTCGCTCACGCGCAAGGAATTCGCGGTGCTGGCGCTGTTGTTGCGCCATGCCGGCCGCGTCGTCACCCAGCAGCAGGTCCTGCGCGAAGTGTGGGGCGCGACGCACGTGCAGGACAGCCAATACCTGCGCATCGTGATCGGCAAGCTGCGGCAGAAACTTGGCGACGATCCCGCGCAGCCGCGCTGGCTCAAGACCGAACCGGGCGTCGGTTATCGCTTCGTCGGACGCGGTGACTGACCGCGCAGCGCTTCCTATTGACAGCGAAATTGTATGGTTGCGCGCGCCAGCTTGCCGGGGGCGGCGAGCGTGCCGGACGTGGCATCGTTTTCGCTGGAGGCAATCACGACGGCCGACTTGCCGCGCCGCGCGCAATATGCGTCGGCATCCTCGACGAGGCGGGCCTTCTCCTCGGCGCCATTCAAGCGCGCGGATGAACCCGTGACCCAGAATGCCCCGTCGTGCGCGGGCATGACGAACGATCTCGATCCGCACCCGGCCAGCGCCAAGGCCGCCAGGCAAATCGCAAAGCGTGAAGTCACGGCAAGTTCCCCTCTCTTCGACAATGGACTTGGTTTGAGTCGCCAGCGCGCAAGGTACACCGGATCGGGTTCCGCCGCCGGGACGCTCGCGGAAGACGTTACCGCAGCGCCAGGAAATCCGGGCTTACCGCCATCCGCACCGCATCGAGGCGCGGACGGGCCCTGGCCAGCGCGGCGAGCGTTGCGTCGCGGGTCGATTCCGCCGCGGCGATTTCCGCTGCGGTGACCGAGGCGTTGATCGCGGCCAGCGCGCGCAGGCGTTGCGCGCGTGCGTCCAGCGCCGCGCGCGCCTGCGCCACGGCCGCGCCGGTGATGCCGAGCGCGCGTTCGGATGCCAACGCGTCGGTTTTCTCCAGCATCGGCGGTACCAGTTGCGCGAGGTAGCGGCGGTAGCGCGAGATGTCGAGCGCGCGTTCGCGCGCACGCAACAGCGACGGTGCGGACGCGACGTAATCGCGCGCGGCCAGTCGCGAATCGACGCAGACCACCAGCGGTGTGGGCGGCAGGTGCCGCTGCGTGTCGAGCCTCACGTTGGCGACGCATTCGACCACGTACACGGCTTCCAGCACCACGCTGCGCGCGGGCAGCGCGGGATCGACCAGGAACGCGGCGTTGCCGGACTCGCCGGACAGCAGCAGGTCGAAGGCGCCCGCGACCAGCGGATGGTCGATGCGCAGCAGGTCGAGTTCCTCGCGCGCCAGCGCCAAGGCGCGGTCGAAAGTGACGCGGCGCGGACCGTCGGTGAAACCGGCCAGCGCGTCGGTGGAAAGGAATTCCGGATCCAGCACGATGCTGCCGTCGCCGAGATCCTCGGCGTGCACGCCGAACGGCTCGAAGCATTCCTGCACCAGCGCATGGGTGGCTTCGTCGTTGTCGGCATCGCGCATTGCGGCCAGCAGCGCCGCACCGTCGGCGTGTCGCGCGGCCAGTTCCAGCAGGCGGTCGCGCCCGGCGCGGATCGCATCGGAAAGTTCGGCGTGTGCGCTCGCGGTTGCGGCGACCAATGCGTCGAGTTCGGGATCGTCGGATTCGTCGGTGGCCGCGTGGGCGCGCGCGACGCGCACGACCTCCGCGCCGAACCGGCGCAGCAATTCGCGGCCGTCGGCGGGGCATTCGCGCAACACGCGGGTGCCATCGGCGTGCCAGCGCAATACGGCTTCCTGCGCGCTGCCGGGCATCGACGGCACGTGCAGGACGATCGAATGCCGCTGGCCGATGCGGTCCAGCCGACCGATGCGTTGTTCGATCAGGTCGGGGTCGAGCGGCAGATCCCACAACACCAGCCGATGCGCGAACTGGAAGTTGCGGCCTTCCGAACCGATTTCCGAACACAGCAGCAGGCGCGCGCCATCGGCTTGCGCGAACCACGCCGCCGCGCGGTCGCGCTGCAGCAGCGTCATGCCGGAATGGAAACTCGCGACGGACGCGCCGGTGCGCGTGCGCAACGCGGCGTCGATCGCCTCCACTTTCGCCTGGCTGGTGGCGATCAGCAGGAGCTTGTCGTCGCGGTGCGCGTCGAGCAGGCCCGCCAGCCACGCGACCCGCGGATCGGCGCCGTAGTCGAATGCGCGCGGCGCGGCGCCGTGCATGTCGTCCTCGAATTCGGCGAGCAGGCGCGCGCGTTCTGATTCGACGGTCGCTGTACCGATCTCTTCAGCCGCGAGCACGCGTTCGGGAAAACCGCCCACCGCGGCGCGGCGGTTGCGGTACATCACGCGGCCGGTGCCGTGGCGATCGATCAATGCCGAGAGCAAGTCCTCGGCGCGCTCGGGATAGGCGGCGACCAGCGCGTGCAGCGCCGGGTCGTGCGGAAAGCGCGCGCAGAGTTCTTCGCGTTCGCGCGCATCCAGCGGCGCCGCGTCGGCGATGCGCTCGGCGATCGGCGAAAGCGCGGCGTAGTCGCCGGCTTCCGCGAGGTAGCGGTCGAGGTCGTTGAAGCGCGCCGGATCGAGCAGGCGCAGGCGCGCGAAATGCGCGCGGCGGCCGAGTTGTTCGGGCGTGGCGGTCAGCAGCACCACGCTGGACGTCGCCGCGGCCAGCGCTTCGATCGCGCGGTATTCGGGGCTCGGAATTTCGGGCGTCCATTCCAGATGGTGCGCCTCGTCCACCACCAGCATGTCCCAGCCGGACGCCAGCGCCTGCTCGCGCCGCGCGCTTTCGCGCGCGAGCCACGCCAGCGAAACGATCGCGAGCTGGTCGTCGAGGAACGGATTGTGGCCGGGATCGGCGGCCTCGGTCGCAGTGCAACGTTCTTCGTCGACGATCGCGAAGGCAAGCTGGAAGCGCCGGCGCATTTCGACGAACCATTGCACCAGCAACGCGTCGGGCAACACGATCAGCACACGCGTGGCGCGGCCGGTGGCCAGCATGCGCGCGACCAGCATGCCGGCTTCGATGGTCTTGCCGAGGCCCGCCTCATCGGCCAGCAGGGCGCGCGGGTGTTCGCGTTCCATGCACGCGGCGACCACGCCCAACTGGTGCGGCAACAAATCGATGCGCGCGGAAAGGATGCCCCACGCGTCGGAGCGGCGCGCGGCCGCACGCGCCAACAGCGCCTGCTTGCGCAGTTCGTACAGGTGCGGCTTGTCCACCCGCGCGGACATCAGCAGTGCGTCGGCCTGCGACAGCGATTGCTCGTCGTCGAGCTGGCCTTCGACGAGCTCGCGCTTTTCGCCGGAATACACCAGCAGCCCGTCGCGCAGGTCGATGCGCTCGACCACGAACGAGACGCCGCGCCCCGCGATGCGCTGGCCCACGCGGAAAGTCGCGCGCGCCAGCGGCGCGCCTTGCGTCGAATAATTGCGCACCACGCCGGATTTGGCGAACAGCACCTGCAGCGCGCGTTCGTCGCAACGCAGCACCGTCCCGAGGCCGAGTTCGGGTTCCGCCTCGGAAACCCAGCGTTGGCCCGGGACGTAGTTCATCGCAGCTTTGCCGTCGGTGAAAGCTGCGTATTATCGCGCGTCATCCCGGGTTTTGCCGATACCGTTGGTTGCGCGTGGTCTTGGCATTGTGATGTGGAACCTCGTTCGCACTGAGCGTAGTGGCCGTCAGGCCACGAAGTCGAAGTGCCATCCCACTGTCCTTCGACTTCGGCGCTGCGCGCTTACGCTCAGGACGAACGGAACCCAGTGCGGCAATGCTTCTGTCAAGTCTCCGACCACTGTCTCAGCAGGTTGTGATAGACCCCGGTGAGCTGCTTGACCGCGTCCGCATCGGCGCCGCCTTCGGTGAGCTGGCGGATCGCGATGTCGAGTTGCAGCAGGGTGCGGCGTTGGGCTTCGTCGCGCACGAGGCTCTGGATCCAGAGGAACGCCGCCACGCGCGCGCCGCGTGTCACCGGTTCGACGCGATGCAGGCTCGAGGCGGGATATACGATCGCGTCGCCCGCGGGCAGCTTCACTTCGTGCTCGCCGTAGGTGTCCTCGACGATCAATTCGCCGCCGTCGTAGCTTTCGGGGTCGGCAAGGAACACCGTGCAGGCGATGTCGCTGCGCAACTGGCTGCCGTCGGCCAGCGCCATCACCGCGCCGTCGATGTGCGCGCCATAGGTGCCGCCACCGCTGTAGCGGTTGAAGCGCGGCGGCAAGATTTTCACCGGCAGCGTGGCGGCATGGAATTGCGGATGGCGCGCGCACGCGGCCAGCACTTCGCGTCCCAGTTCCGCGCGCAGCGGCGATGCATCCGGCAACTGCTGGTTGCGCTTGACCAATGCGCCTTGTGGCCCGACGGTTTCGCGGCCGTCGATCCATTCGGCCCCATCCAGTCTCGCTCGGATGCGCGCGACCGTTGCAGCATCCAGCACGTTTTCGATGTGCAGCAGCATCGATCGCTCAATACTTGATGTTCAACGTCAGCATGGCCGAGCGTGGTGCGCCGGGCGTGTAGCGGTAGCCGCTCTTGTTGATGGCGGCAACGTAATCCTTGTCGAATAGATTGTAGACGTTGAGTTGCAGCGACGCGTGGCGGTTGATGCCATAGCTCGCCATCGCGTCGAACACCCAGTACGTCTCGGTGTATTGCGGCGTGCCGAGCGCGCCGTCGTGGCCGCGCTGCATCTCGCCGGAATAGCGCGCGCCGGCGCCGAGCGTGAGATGGTGCGGCAGGCGCCAGGTGCTCCATGCCGTGAACGAGCTGCGCGGCGTGTACGCCAGCATGCCCGAACCATTGGTTGCGGGCGCGGAAGAGGTGGTCGCGCCGCTGACGATGCCGCCATCCGCGTGCGTGTTCATCAAGGTGTAGCCGGCGCTGACGGCCCAGTGCGCGGTGATCTGCCCGACCGCGCCGAGTTCGACGCCCTGCACGCGTTCGCGGCCGACCTGGTAGTACTGCAAGTCCACCGGATCCTGCGCGACGAGATTGCTGACCACGGTGCGGAACACTGCAGCGCTCAGCCGCAACTGGTCGCCGAACACGTTCCACTTCGTGCCGACTTCCACGGTACGCGCTTTCTGGGGATCGAAAACTGGATTGTCGGCGCTGCCCGCCGACGCATTGAACGCAAGACCGTTGCCGCCGGGTGGTTCGGCGCCGGTCGCGAAGTTGGCATACACGCTGCCGTTGGCGGCCGGCTTGTAAACGAGTCCGAGTTTGTAACTCGCGAGATTGCCGCGCTTGTCCGCATCGAGACCCGGCACCGGCGTGCCGTTCGGCAAGGTGCCGCAGGCAGGCGTGCTGCGGCCGCCGCACGCGACCACGCTCTGGAAATCGGTGCTGTAGTGATCGAGCCGGCCGCCGGCTACCAACATCCAGCGTTCGCCGAACTTCATGGTGTCGAACGCATACACGCCGGCGGTGTCGGTGCGGGCGCGGCTCCAGGTGCCGTTGTCGCCGGTGACGAGTCCGGTCGCGGTGCCGGGATCGGGGTCGTACAGGTTCGCGGGCGACCACGCGCTGCCATCCAGCGCGGCATAACCGCCGGTGCCGAGTTGCTCGCGTGTCAATTCGATGCCGGTGCTGAGGTCGTGCACGACATCGCCGGTGTCGAAGTTGACGGTGAAGTTGAGCTGGTTGGTGAGGATGCGGTTGGTCTGGTCCTTGAAGTTGGGATTGCTGCGCGCGATCGTCCAGGTCGAAGGATCGAGCGGATCGGACGTCAACAGGTTGGCCGCGTTGCCCATGAATGAGGTCAGCAGGTAGTTCTCGTAAATGCGGCCCCAGCGCAGCGTGTCGTGCAGCGCCGCGTTGTCGGAGAAGTCGTGGTGCACGATCAGCGTCGCCATGTCGGACTTGACGTGGTCGTGGTCGGCGGCAGTGCCGTAGAAGTTGGATGGATCGACGCGCGGTGCATCGGAAAGGAACGGACGCGCCGGGTCGGGTGACGAATAGCCCGGCAGGCCAATCGTGGGCACGCCGCCGTCGGGTACGTTGTTTTGGGTGATGTGCAGGAAGTCGAGATAGACGGTGGTCGGCGTGCCCAGCCCGAACGCGAGCGATGGCGCGATGCCCCAGCGATCGTTCTTCACACCGTCACGGCCGGGCACGCCGCTGTCCTGGTCCATCACGTTGAGGCGGAATGCTGCGTGCTCGCCGAGCACCTGGTTCAAGTCGGCCGTGCCGCGCTTCTGGTTCCAGCTGCCGTAGCCCAGCGTCGCGGACGCGCTGATGACTGGCAGCGGCTGCTTGCTGACCATGTTGATCGCGCCGGTCGGCGTGGTGCGGCCGTACACGGTGCCGTCGGGGCCCTTGATCAGTTCGACCTGCTCCGTATCGAACACGTCGCGCGAGATCGATCCGAGATCGCGCACGCCATCGACGAAGATGCTGCCCGACGCATCGAAGCCGCGCATGTACACCGCGTCGCCCGTGGAAGTGCTGCCGTTTTCGCCCACGAAGAAGGTGCCGACGCCGGGGCTGTTGCGCAGCGTTTCCGTCAACGTGGTCGCGGCTTGCTGCTGGATGATCTGCTTGCCGATGACATTGATGGTCTGCGGCGTGTCGAGCAGCGGCTGGGTGAATTTGGGCGACTGCACCGCGTCGACCTTGTAGGCGACGCGCTTGCCGGTGACGGTGATGGTGGGCAGCTGCGTCGGCGAAGCTTCCGGCGAGGCCGGCGTGCCGGACGCGAGCGCGGGCAGGCCGAGCGCGATGCCGGTCACCAGCGTGGAGAAGGCGAGAGGGCGGGAGCCATTGCGGCAGGAACAGTGCTTGCGACGCTTGATGCCTTGCATGGACGTGCGGACCTTGTTGTCGTGGCGGACCCTCCGCGGGCACATGGCCCCGCGGAATGCGCGATCCCCATCGATGCGCGCCGGTGCCTGTGTTGTTGTCGTGGCCCGCGCGAGCGAGCATGTCGCGGGGCGGTGCGCAGGCGATACTAAGGCAAATGCGAACGATTCGCAATAACTATCTCAAATGGATTCGACACCGGTGCATTTCCTGGCATGCGCGATGGCATCGGGACGCAAAAAAAGGCGCCGCACAAAGTGCGGCGCTCGAAGATGAAACGTGCGACGAGCGACTACCAGATCTTGACCGGATTCGGACGGTCCATCTTGTCACCCGGCTTGCACTGGAACGCCTGCGCGAACTGCGGCATGTTGGCGGCGGTCGCGAAGGCGCGGATCTTCGCGGGCGCGTGCGGATCGATGTTCAAATACAACTCCGCGGTCTTGTCGCGCGACGTGCCTTCCCAGACGCGGGCCGAGCTGAGGAAGAAGCGCTGGTCTTCGGTCATCCCGTCGATTTTCGCGTCGGCTTCCTGCGGATTGGCTTTCAGCGCGGTCTGCAGCGCGGTGTAGGCGACGTTGAGGCCGCCCAGGTCACCGATGTCCTCGCCCAGCGTCAGCTTGCCGTTGACGTGCAGGTCGGGCTTGCCCGGGATCGGCGCGTAGCCGTCGTATTGCTTGGCCAGCGCGTCGGCGCGCGCATCGAACGCCTTCTTGTCTTGCGGCGTCCACCAGTTCACGCGATTGCCGTGGCCGTCGAACTGGCTGCCCTGGTCGTCGAAGCCGTGGCTGGATTCGTGACCGATCACAAAGCCGATGCCGCCGTAGTTCACCGCGTCGTCGCCCTTGGCATAGAAGAACGGCGGCTGCAGGATCGCGGCCGGGAAGTTGATGGTGTTGGTGGACGGGTCGTAGTACGCGTTGATCGTCTGCGGCGTCATCCCCCATTCCTTGCGGTCCGTCGGCTTGCCGATCTTGCCGATGTCGTAGTGGTAGTTGTACTTCGACGCCGCTTCAAGGTTGGCGAACCACTGGCCCGGCTGGATCGTCAGGCCCGACCAGTCGCGCCACTCGCCCTTGTCGGGATAACCGATCTTCGGCAGGAACAGCGACCACTTTTCGAGCGCCTTCTTCTTGGTCTCCGCGCTCATCCAGTCGAGGTTCTCGATGTGTTCCTTCAGCGCAGCGCGCACGTTGGTGACCAGCTCTTCCGCGCGCTGCTTGGCTTCCGGCGGGAAATACTTGGCGACGTACAGTTCGCCGAGGCCCATGCCCATCGCGCCGTTGACCGCGCCGACCACGCGCTTCCAGCGATCCTTCTGCTGCGGCTGGCCACCGAGCGTCTTGCCGTAGAAGTCGAACTGGTTGTCCTGGAACGCTTGGCTCAGCGCCGGCGATGCACTGTTGATCAGGTGGAACTTGAGGTACGCCTGCCACTGCGAAGCCGGCGCGGTCGCCAGCAGCTTGTCGAACTCGGCCATGAACTTCGGCTGCGACAGCGAGAAGCCCTTGCCCACGTCGACGCCCTGTGCCTTGAAGAAGTTTTCCCAGTTGAAGTGCGGCGTGATCTTGTCGGCTTCGGCGACGGTGACGAAGTGGTATTCGTTGTCGAGGTCGCGCAATTCGACCGGCGACAGCGAGGCCTTGGCCAGTTCGGTTTCGAACTTCATCACCTCGTCGGCCTGCTTCTGCGCATCGGCGTCCGGCGTGCCGGCCAGCGCCAGCGACTTGGCGATGTACTTCACGTAGGCGTCGCGGATGTCCTTGTACTTCGGCGACAGGTAGTAGTCGCGCGTCGGCAGGCCGAGGCCGTCCTGGAAAACGTAGCCGATCTGCTTGGTCGCGTCCTTGAAATCCGCGCCCGAACCAAAGGTGAAGACGTAGCTGTCGCCGTTGTTGAAGCTGGTGTTGATGAAGTCGGCGATGTCGGACGGCGTCTTCAGGCCGTCGATGGCGGTCAGCTGCGGCTTGATCGGATCGTAGCCCAGCTTGTCGATCGCGGCGGTGTCCATGCCGGCGTCGTAAAGATTGCCGAGCTTCTGTTCCAGCTCGCTGCCGGTGTGGTTCTTGGCATCGTTCGCGGCGGTTTCCAGGATCGACTTCTGCTGCAGCAGGCTCTTCTCGTGCAGGAAGCCGAACGCGCCCCAGCGCGTCTGGTCGGCCGGGATCGGATTGGCCGTGTTCCACTTCGCATTGACGTACTGGTCGAAGTCGTTGCAGGGGTTGTACTGGTCGTCCAGTGTGAACGCGATCGGCTGGTCGGCCGGGATCGCCACCGTCGAAGCCGGCGCCGGTGCCGCGGCGGTGTGCGCCGGGGCAGGTGCGGACGCCGACGCCGCGGGCGCCGACGACGCCTGGTTCGACGCGTTGTTGCTGCAGCCGGAAACGGCGAGCGCCGCGCCAACAGCCAGCGCGATCGGTGTCAGAAGATGCTTGTGCATGGATTCGTCCTTACGAGTGGGAAAGCGGAACCGCGTGCGGGTGCGACGGCAATCCCCGATTGTGCCAGTACCGATGCGGTGTGGCGCATCACCCTGCCGAAAGTCATGCCGCTCCATCAATAAAGCATCGCGCGTAGCGCGATGATCACTCCCCCTCTCCAGCTCGCGAAAAGGGGCGCAAAGCGCCGCCTCTTCTTGCGCGGTAGGCCGAGCGTGTAGCGCCGGGGTGAGGGATAGATTACGACGCGGTTCCGGTTTCCTTCCAAACGCCTGCATACTTTCGCGACCTCACACTCAGGGAGATCGCATGGACATCGTGTTTCATGGCGCGGCGGGGGAGGTGACGGGTTCGTGTCACCTGGTCGAAGTTGCGGGCAAGCGCGTGCTGCTGGATTGCGGGATGGTGCAGGGTGATCGGGAGGCCGACGAACGCAATGCCGCCGACTTCCCGTTCGATCCGAAATCCATCGACGTGCTGGTGTTGAGCCACGCGCACATCGACCACACCGGTCGCGTGCCGCTGCTGGTGAAGCGCGGCTTCGCCGGGCCGATCTTCACGCATCCCGCGACCATCGATCTGGCCGCGATCATGCTGGCCGACTGCGCGAACATTGCGATGATCGACGCCGAGCAGGACAACCGCCACCTGCAGCCGGGACAGAAACCTTCGATACCTTTATATACGCAGGACGACGTCGATGCCGCCACGAAATCGATGCGTCCGGTCGAATACGGTGCGCCCACGGAAATCATGCCGGGCGTGCGCGTGACGCTGCGCGACGCCGGGCACATCCTGGGTTCGGCGACGGTGGAAATCGACGCCGACGAAAATGGAACCACGCGCAAACTGGTGTTCACTGGCGATCTCGGCCCGAACGGCACGCCGATCCTGTGCGATCCCGCGCCCGTGCCCGCGGCCGATCTCGTGGTGATGGAATCGACCTATGGCGATCGCCTGCACAAATCGCGCGAGGACACCATCGCGGAACTCGCGTCGATCTTCGCCGCCGCGCACCAGGACGGCGGCAACGTGGTGATCCCGGCGTTCGCGGTCGGGCGCACTCAGGAGTTGCTGTATTTCTTCGCCGAACATTTCGATGAATGGAACCTCGGCGCGTTCAAGCTGTTCCTCGACAGCCCGATGGCGATCCGCGTCACCGCGGCGTATGACCGCCACGAGGATTTGTTCGACGCCGATGCGAAGAAGCTCTGGGCCACGCGCCAGCATCCGCTGCGGCTTTCCAACCTCACGCTCACCGCCGACGGCGAAGCATCGCGCAAGATCAACGATGTCCACGACCACGCGGTAATCATCGCGGGTTCCGGCATGTGCACGGGCGGCCGCATCCGCCACCACCTGCGCCACAACCTCGCCAATCCCGCCGCGCATATCGTGTTCGTCGGCTACCAGGCGGCAGGCACGCTGGGGCGCAGCATCGTGCAAGGCGCGAAACACGTGCACCTGTTCGGCGACGACATTCCGGTGCGCGCGCACGTACACACGGTGGGCGGACTCTCTGCGCACGCGGACCAGGCGGGTTTGTCGGCGTGGTACGGAAACTTCGCAAACCATCCGCCCGTGTGCCTGGTGCACGGCGAGGATCCGGGCCGCGCCAAACTCGCGGACGAGTTGAAGGCGAAGTGGGGCAGCAAGGTGACGCTGCCGATGCCGGGGACGCGCGTCGTTGTGTAGGTTGGGTTGAGCCAGGCTTCATCTGGCGAAACCCAACGTTGCGCAACGCGTTGGGGTTCGCATGAAGCTGCTCACCCCAACCTACATCACCGAGCGGGCAGCGGCTCGCGCGCAAGTTCGGTGTACGTCGCGGCCGGTTGCGCGAGGGTGCTGCGCATCAATGCGATCGCGTCGAAGGTAAACGCGGGCGGCGGATTGGGCAGGATGCCGAGCGCGCAACCCGGACGCAGCCGCGCCAGCGTGACGTGCGCGCGGAACTCGCGCGGCTCGGGCGCGAAGCCGGACTTGCGCGCGTGCATTTCGCACTCGTCCGCGAGTTGCGACAACGCGGCATACGCTTCGAGTTCAAGCACCAGCAGGCGCGGACGCGCCCGGTTGGGCCAGATGCCGTAGCGGCGCGCATCGATCGCGGGCAACGCATGCGCCAGCGTCGGCAGCATGTGCTTGAAATAATCGATCTGCGCGCTGCTCGAGGCGCCAAGGAAGCGCAGGGTCAAATGCAGCGCGGCGGGTTCGACCCAGCGCAGCCCGCGTGGCGCGCCGGAGTTGGCGCGTTCCAGCGCTTCGCGGCAACGCTGCAGCACCTCCCGGCTGGCGTCGTCGGGAAGCAACGCGAGAAAGCAACGCGCATCCGTGCGGCCCCCGCCCCCCGCGGCGCCGGTCACGGCGCGATCCGTTCGACCGGCATGCCGGGCCGCGCACCGTTGCTCTCCACGTCCGGCAGGTGCTCGGGTCCGACCGCACCGCCGGAGACGATGAACGCCATCGCCTGGTCCATCGACCAGTCGGTCGCGATCAGGCGTTCCGTCGGCACCAGTTCGAGATAACCGCCGGTGGGATTGGGCGTGGTCGGCACGTACACCGCGGCGACTTCGCGGCCGCTGGCGTCGGTGAAGGTGCGCGTGACGAAACCGATCGACTTCAGCGCGGGCGATGGGAAATCGATCAGCACCACGCGCTGCGTGCCGCCGGGCTTGTTGCGCATCAGCGTCATCAGTTTCTTGACGCTGCCGTAGATCGTGTGCACCAGCGGGATGCGTTCGAGCAGGTTGTCGATGGTGCCGAGGATGCGCCGGCCAAGCACGCGCGTGGACAGCCAGCCCAGCAGGTACAGCGCCACGATGGTAAGCACGAACGCGAGGATCGAGATCACCCAGTCGCGATGCAGTGCCTGCGCGAAGTTGGGTGCGCCCAGTCCGATCAGGCCGATGATGCCGCTCACCAGCGGCGCGCCGACGCCCGCGAGCAGCGTGAACACGAACTTGAACACCACCCAGGTGATCCACACCGGGACGAAGGCCAGCAGGCCCGTGAGCAGGTAACGCTTGACGTGGAGTGAAGGTGCGGTCACGGCCATTCCCCCGGATCGCGGCATTGTAGGCGATGCGTGGTGCGAGCATGCAGACGAAAAAAACCGGCGCGACTTTCATCGCGCCGGTTGAAGTTCCGACAGATCGTTGCGGTTTACTTGTTGCCCTGGTTGTCGTTCGCCTCGATGAAGGCCGCGGCATCGTCGTGCATCTGCTTGAGCGACGGCAGGTGCGCGTACACCATGTGTCCCGACGGAAAGAATCCGTAAGTGATGTTCTTCTGCAACGACGGCGGAATCGGCAGGTGCTGCATTTCGTAGACCGCCGTGTAGAACGGCGTCGCGAGGTCGTACAAGCCGCCGAACAGTTTCACCTTGAGGTTCGGGTTGTACTTCATCGCCACCGCGAGATCGATCATCACGTTCGGCGTGCCGCCGCGCGAGAAACGCTGGCCCGGCGCCATGTGCTTCCAGTCCCAATGGAAATCGTCGGCGCCGTACACGGACGGCCGGAAGGTCATGCCTTCGCCGAACTTCAGATCGTTGCGCACGTAGTCGTTGAACGCCGACACGTAAGCCGAGCTGATCGCGGCGGACTGCGGGTCGTACTCAGACGATTCGCTCAGCGGGTCCATCGCCGGGCCCGAGAAGCGCGTGTCGAGACGGCCGGTATTGGAATCGGTGCCGCTCAGCAACTGCTGCTCGAACATGCCGCCGGTGACGCGCAGGTCGGCCTTCAACAGATAGGCAACCGGCAGGCCGGTGAACTCGCTCAGCTTCTGCGCGATCTGCTGCTTCTTGTCCACGCTCAGCGTGGAACCCGCGGCCAGCGCCTGCTCGTAATCGGTGGTGGCCCAGTGCGTCGCTTCCTTCAGCAGCGGCGCGAGTCCGCCGTTGTCGTACTTCGGCAGCTTGTGGTGGTACCACGCGGTCGCGGCGAAGGTCGGCAGCGCCAGCACGTACGACATGTCCACGCCGGGATTCATGTTGGCGCCGTCGATGCTGAGCGAGAAGTTGAGGATCTGCGACAGCAGCATCACGCCGTTGAGGTCGACGTTGTATTGCGTCTGCAGCACGTTCGCGAGCACCGCCGAACGCGTGGTGCCGTAGCTTTCGCCGAACAGGAACTTCGGCGAGTTCCAGCGGTTGTACTTCGACAGGAACTGCGTGATGAAACGCGAGAACGCCTGCGCGTCGCCGTCGATGCCCCAGTATTCCTTCGCAAGTTCCTTGTGGCTCTTGGCGCGCTCGGCGTCGTCCTTGCCTGCGCTGAGCAGGCGGCCGAAGCCGGTGCCCGGCATGTCGATGAAGACGAGATCGCTGGCGTCCAGCAGGCTGTAATCGTTGTTGACCAGTTGATACGGCGCGGCCGGCGTGTGCGTGTCGTCATTCGTGACGATGCGCTGCGGACCCCACGCGCCCATGTGCAGCCACACCGTCGAGGAACCGGGGCCGCCGTTGTAGAGGAACGTGATCGGACGCTTGCTGGGATCGGCGCCCTGTTTGAAGTAGGCGACGTAACTCATCGCCACCTGCGGCGTGCCTTCATTGACGCCGGTGCCGTCGATCACCAGCGTGCCGGCGACGGCTTCGTAGCTGATCGACTTGCCTTCCACGGTGACGCTGCCGTGGGTGACCGACGATAACGGCTTCGACAACTTCTGGATCAGCGGTTCTGATTGGCTGCTGCTGCCTGTGCTGGGTTGCGCCGGCGTGTTGGCGCTCGACGGCGGCGCCGCGGCGAAAGCGGGCGCGCTGCACAACAGCAGCGAGGCGAGGGCGACGGCGAGACGATTGGCTTTCATGACGATCCCCGGGTGAACTGGACAGTGATGCCCGGCGCCGTGTGCACCGGAACCGCTCGAGTATGCGCGCGCCGGCGCGCGGAGGCATACGCCGAAAGTCATGTGCAGACGCGGCGAATGCGCCGCAAGGCTTGGGTCAGCACCGGTTGGAATATCGCGTGCGTCCGATCCCTGTTCGGGGGAAAGGCGCCCGATTGGAAGGCCGTGGTGCGTGGTGTGCGGCCCGGACCGGGCGGCGGAGTTATGCTCCACTTCGGGAAAGGTGCTTCAGGGAACCCCCACCTCAAACCGTTCAATGCGGTTACGGCAGTCCAATCCTCGGGAGGATCGACCATGATTATCGCAGCGGTGAGTGACGCTTCCGAATCAAAGAAGGCGGTTTTCCGCAGGTTGGTCGAAATATATGCCCGCGGAGATCTGTCAGCGCTGGATGAAGTGATTGCGCCCGACTACGTCGGCCACGCGTCGGCGGGTGACCGCGACTTTGAAGGGTTTCGGCAAAGCATTTCGTATTTCCACAACATCTTCGTCTATGACGAAGACTCGTTTGAAGTCAATGACCAGTTTGCCGAAGGTGACAAGGTTGCGACGCGCATGACGGCCCACGTCAAAGTGCGCGCGACCGGAGAGCCAGTCACGTTGATCGGCATCAACCTCGCGCGCATCGTGGGCGGCAAGATCGCGGAAGAGTGGAATACATGGGAGCAGCTTCAGGCTCCAAAGGTCGAAAATCGCTGATGCCTAGCAGCAGGCATCAGCCCTCGCAAACACAAACGGTGGTTATAGGCCAGCGGACACGTTCCGCAAGTCACCAATTCCAGCCGTCAGGCAGCACGCTGATCATCGAAACGTTTCCATGACCCAAGAACAGCTTCGCCTATCTCCGCATGGTTCCTGTCACTGCGGAGCGGTGCGCCTTACGCTACCAGCTGCACCCGAAACCGCGACGAGTTGCAATTGCTCGTTGTGCCGGCGCACGGGAGGGATCTGGGCCTATTACGAGCTTGGCTCGGTCTCCATTCAGGGCCATCCCGAGAACACGGAAGAGTACATCTGGGGCGATCGGACGCTCAGGAATTTCCGGTGCAAGACCTGCGGCATCGTTACGCATTGGGAACCGCTTGAACCCGCGCCCGGCGCTCGTCACGGCGTGAACCTGCGGAATTTCGACCCTGCGCTTCTGGAGTCGGTCGTCGTCAGGCGCTTCGACGGGGCAGACACGTGGAAATTCCTGGATTGAGCGCTTGCCGCTTTTCGCATCGGAGTTCATGAGTGTCGCCTGACCATTCGTACAGGTCGACGCTGCTTCGCGGCGCGGCTTGGATCCAGTGTCATGTTCTGTCAGCGAGCTCCGGGTAGACTCGGAGTCAAAGGAGGTGCCTATGAACGTGGCAGCACTGCGTGACCTTCCGGTGGAGCAGCGGGTCCACTTGGTTGAGGAACTATGGGACAGTATCGCGGCTGACCAAGGCGCGCTTGCGCTGACCGACGCGCAGCGCCGAGAGCTTGACCGACGCCTGGATGCATACGAGGCGGACCGAAATCCTGGGCAACCGTTGGAAGATGTGCTGGCGGGTATTCGCAAGCGCCTATGAGCTTGCCGGTTCGTGTCCGTCCTGAGGCCGCGCAAGATCTCGAGGACGCGGCAGCTTGGTACGAGGAGCAAAGCCGAGGTCTGGGACACGAGTTTCTTGACGAGATCCGCCGTTCCTTGCAACGGGTTGTCGAGCAGCCCGGGCTGTATCCATCGGTGCATCGCACCACGCGTCGCATACTGATCCATCGTTTTCCCTTCGGTGTGTTCTACCGCGTCGAGAAGGGTTCCATTGTTGTAGTCGCCGTCATGCACGGCAGCCGCGATCCGCAACGTTGGAAGCAACGAACATAATTTTCAGCAGACGCGCCAGGCACCGCCGGTGCAACAAAAAACCGGCGCGATTCGCATCGCGCCGGTCGAAGGCTGCCAAGCCTCGCGAGGAATTTACTTGTTGTTGCCCTGGTTGTCGGTCGCATTGATGAAGGCGGCGACGTTGTCGTGCAGTTGCTGCAGCGACGGGATGTGCGCGTACACCATGTGGCCCGAGGGATAGAACGCGTAGGTTATGTTCTTGCGCAGGCTCTGCGGGATCGGCAGGTGTTCTTCCTCGTAGATCGCCGCATAGAACGGTGTCGCCAGGTCGTAGAAGCCGCCGTTCAACATCACCTTGAGGTTCGGGTTGTATTTCATCGCATCGGCGAGGTCGATCATCACGTTGAGCGTGCCGGAACCGTCGTCCCACGGCGGCGCGCCCGGCGTGCGGTGCTTCATGTCCCAGTTGAAGTCGCCGGCGCCGTACACGTCGGGGCGGTATTTCATGGTGTCGCCGAACTTCAGTTCATTGCGCACGTAGTCGTTGAACGCCGACACGTAGGCCGAGCTGATCGCGGCGGACTGCGGGTCGTACTCCGACTCCTTGGCCATCGGATCCATTTCGGGGCCGGAGAAGCGCGAGTCGAGGCGGCCGGTGGCGAGGTCGTCGCCGGTCTGCAGCTGCTGCTCGAACATGCCGCCGCTGACGCGCAGGTTGGCCTTCAGCAGGTACGCGACCGGCAGTCCGGTGAACTCGTGCAACTTCTCGGCGACTTCGCGTTCCCTGGCCGGGTCGAGCGTGGAACCCGCGTACAGCGCGTCGCGGTATTCACCCTTGGCGAACGCAATGGATTCCTTCAGCAGCGGCCCCAGCTTGCCGTTGTCGTACTTCGGCAATTTGTGGTGGTACCAGGCGGTTGCGGCGAAGGTCGGCAGCGCCAGCACGTACGGCAGGTCGTTGCCGGGATCGCCTTCCGGACCATCGATGCTGGTGCCGAAGTTGAGGATCTGCGACAGCAGGATCACGCCGTTCAAGTCGACGTTGTCCTGTTCTTCGAGGATGCCCGCCAGCACCGCCGAACGCGTGGTGCCGTAGCTTTCACCGAACAGGTATTTCGGCGAATTCCAGCGGTTGTATTTCGAGAGGAACTCGGTGATGAAACGCGAGAACGCGTGCGCATCGCCGTCCACGCCCCAGATCGCCTTGGCCAGTTCCTTGCGGTCGGCGGCGCGCGCGGCGTCGTCCTTGCCCTGCGGCAGCAGGCGGCCGAAGCCGGTGCCGGGCATGTCGATGAAGACGACGTCGCTGGCGTCGAGCAGGCTGTAGTCGTTGTTGACCAGCTGGTACGGCGCGGCGGGCGTGTGCGTGTCATCGTTCGTCACGACGCGCTTCGGACCCCACGCGCCCATGTGCAGCCACACCGTCGAGGAACCGGGGCCGCCGTTGTAGATGAAGGTGATCGGGCGCTTGGAAGGATCGACACCCTGCTTGAAGTACGCGAAGTAGCCCATCGCGACCTGAGGCGTGGATTCCTTGGCGCCGGTGCCGTCGATCACCAGCGTGCCGGCCACGGCCTTGTAGCTGATCGCCTTGCCTTCCACCGTCACGGTGCCGGTGGTGACCGAAGACATCGGCTTCATCAGCCGCTCGGTCAGGCTTTCCGTCGGCGTGCTGTCGCTGCTGGCGGAACTGGCGGGCGCCGAAGAACTCGGCGGCGCGGCGAAGGCGGGGGCACTGCACAGCAGCAGTGATGCGAGTGCAGCGGCGAGGCGATTGGCTTTCATTGAAGGTTCCGGCAGGAAAAGAGGGGCCGGCGCGTGAGCACCGGGGCCGCCGGAGTATGCGCCCGCGTGCAGGCGAGGGCATACGCCACAAGTCATGCATCGGGGGTGCCGCTTCGTTGTCGCGACGTCCTGCTTGTCTCAAAAGGCGGGGCCTGTACCGATTGCATCCGATCAATGCTGATCGTCCTGGTCTTGGTACCGGGCGTGCTCCCTTGCTTTGTTCAATGTACCGCCATGCTGGAATGCGGCAGACCAAGCGAACCCAGCCGCGCCTTGGTACGGGCCACCGTATTCAGGTCTGGCAGCGGCCCGATCTGTACCTGTTGCAGCGTATGTCTACCCCGTTCGACGGCGATCACGCGCACGGTACCTAGACCCGCGCCACGCAGGCGCGTGGCCAGCCGTTCTGCGTTGGCCGCATCCGTGAAGGCGCCGACCTGCACGTACAGTTGTTGCTGTCCGCTCGTCCGCGGTTCAACCGCAGTGTCGGATGCGGGTTCCGTAATCGGATGCGCGGCGTCGATCACCCGCACCACGCGGAACCCGACGCTGCTGTAGCCGACGTCGGCGTCGGCCGTGCCGCGATTGCCGAGCGGCGATTCGTGGCTGCCGTCGCGCCAGGAAACGCCCCGGAACGGACGCGAACCGGTGCTGCCGCCCGCCACCCATTCGCTGACGTTGCCGTAGAGGTCGTAGGCGCCGACGCCGCTCGCCGCGTAATGCCCGACCGGCGCGGTGTAGGCGGCGCCGTCGCTGCACGGCCAACGATCATCGTCCAGCGGGTTGTGGCGGCTGGCGTCGTCCACGTTGCCGAGCTTGCAGGGGCTGTCCCTGGGCATGCCCTGCGCCGCGCGCAACCATTGCCCATCGCTCGGCAGTCGGTACGGCTGGCCGGTGGTTTTCGAAAGCCACTCGGCGTACGCGGCGGCATCGTCCCAGCTCACGCACACCACCGGATGATCGCCGGCTTGCGTGAAGCCCGGCGCGCGCCAGGTGAGATGCTGCAATCGCGAGAACGG